>DASRVZ010000045.1:0-39816 GCA_035654835.1 Dermatophilaceae bacterium
GATCGAGACGTATGAGCTGCCCAGGCACTGCATCCTGCTCTTCGGTCAGGAGGGGCCGGGGCTCTCTCTGCAGGCGCGTGAGGCGTCGGTGACGATCCTGGACATCGCCCAGTTCGGTTCGACGCGGTCGATCAATGCCGGCGCGGCGGCAGCGATCGCGATGCATGCCTGGGTGCGCCAACACGTCTTCGACCAGGCGCGGTAAGGCGCCCAGGAGCGTCGTCGAGGGGGTCCGGCGCGGCATGGCCAGCGCGTACGTTGATCCGCCCCAGACCGGTTCAGACCGGCACGGATCCGCCCAGATCCATCGGGTTTTCGCCTTGCGGTGTGTGGGAGGGGGTCGCAGGCCTCGCATCGGGCGTGGGAGGATCGAACCGCATCAAGCCTGCCGCGCGTCGAGAGGCTGAAGGACGCGCTCGAGTCTCTTTGAGGAGTCAACTATGCCCATCGCGACCCCCGAGGTCTACGCCGACATGCTGGACCGCGCCAAGGCCGGTTCGTTCGCCTACCCGGCCATCAACGTCACGTCCTCCCAAACACTGAATGCCGCGATCCGCGGGTTCGCCGAGGCCGGCAGCGACGGCATCGTGCAGGTCTCGACCGGCGGCGCCGCGTACCTCTCCGGGCCCACGGCCAAGAACATGGTGACTGGTTCCATCGCGCTCGCCGCGTACGCGCACGAGGTCGCCAAGAACTTCAACGTGAACATCGCGCTGCACACCGACCACTGCCCCAAGGACAAGCTCGACAGTTTCGTCCGTCCGCTGATCGCTGCCTCCGCCGAGAGGGTCAAGGCCGGCGGTCTGCCGTGGTTCCAGTCGCACATGTGGGATGGCTCCGTTATTCCGGTGCCCGAGAACCTCGCGATCGCCCGCGAGCTGCTCGACCTGTGCAAGGCCGCGCACATCATCCTCGAGATCGAGGTCGGCGCCGTCGGTGGCGAGGAGGACGGTGTCACGGGTGCGATCGACGACAAGCTCTACTCCACCCCCGAGGACGCACTCTTGACCGTCGAGGCACTGGGTCTGGGCGAGTTCGGCCGCTACATGACCGCGCTGACCTTCGGCAACGTGCACGGCTCGTACAAGCCGGGCAACGTCAAGCTGCGTCCCGAGATCCTCAAGAACGCCCAGGACGCCGTCATCGCCGCAAAGGGCCTCGCCGCAGGCTCCAAGCCCTTCGACCTCGTCTTCCACGGCGGCTCGGGCTCGCTGCCCCAGGAGATCTCGGACGCGGTGGACTACGGCGTCGTCAAGATGAACGTCGACACCGACACCCAGTACGCCTTCACCCGTCCGGTCGCCGGCTACATGATGACCAACTACGACGGCGTCCTGAAGATCGACGGCGAGGTCGGCAACAAGAAGAAGTACGACCCGCGGGCCTGGGGCAAGGACGCAGAAGCCGGCATGGCGGCTCGCGTCGTCGAGGCCTGCCAGAACCTGCGCAGCGCCGGCACCCACGCTTGATGAACGACCCCCGATGAGCAACCTCTTGGGTATCCCCGAGACCCGGCTGCCGGTGGACCCGGCAGCCGGGGATCTCGCGGGAGGCAAGGATCCGCGGGCTGTTGCCGCGGCATACCCGTCGTCACCCCTGGCATGGGCCACTCTGGCCGAGATCGCGCTCGCGGACGGCCGCACGATCGAGGGCTATGCCTTCGCGCGCACCGGCTACCACCGGGCGCTGGACGCGCTGCGCCGCGGTGGCTGGAAGGGCCAGGGGCCGGTGCCCTGGTCGCACGAGCCCAACCAGGGATTCCTGCGTTCACTGGCCGCGCTGAGCCGGGCTGCCGGCGAGATCGGTGAGACCGTCGAACAGCAAAGGTGCGCGCAGTTCCTGCGTGACTCGTCGGCCGAGGCAGCCGACACGCTAGGTTTCTAGCGGTTGGTCACACAAGGCTCGGACACCGGAGGCGGTTCATGCGAGGTCGCGCGAGCACCGACGAGCAAGAGGCGTTTCGGAGGTCCGTGCGTGCGTTCCTGACCGAACGCGTTCTTCCGCATGTGGCCGAGTGGGAGGCCGCCAAAGGGGTTCCCAAGAGCCTGTATGCCGAGTTCGGTCGCCTGGGCGTCACGGGTATCCGGATTCCGCAGGAGTTCGGCGGGGCGGGCGAGAAGTCGTTCATCTACAACGTGATCTTCGCCGAAGAGGTCATGTACACGGGGGCAGTCTCGGGAGCCTTGCAGCTGCACCTCAACATCGTGCTGCCGTATTTCCTGGAGCTCGCGACACCCGAGCAACAGGCGCGGTGGTTCCCCGCGTTCGCCTCGGGTGAGTCCGTCACGGCGATCGCGATGACGGAGCCCGGCACGGGTTCCGACCTTGCGGGCATCTCGGCCAGTGCGGTTCTCGATGGCGACTCCTACGTCCTCAATGGCGCCAAGACCCTCATCACCGGTGGCATGAACGCCGACCTGGTTGTCGTCGTGGCGCGTACCTCTCGCTCCGAGACCGACCGCAGGGCGGGGCTGACACTGCTGGTCGTTGAGGAAGGCATGGATGGCTTCAGTCGAGGCCGCAACCTGGACAAGCTCGGTCTGAAGTCCCAGGACACCAGCGAGCTCTTCTTCGACAATGTCCGCGTGCCGGTCGCCAATCGCCTTGGCGCAGAAGGCAATGGCTTCGCCTACCTCACCGCCAACCTTCCCCAGGAACGAATGTCGATCGCGATGTCCGCCCAGGCCTCGTGTGAACGGGCGATCGCGCTGACGTTGGACTACACCCGAGAGCGCACAGCGTTCGGCACCCCGATCGCCTCCTTCCAGAACACGAAGTTCGTCCTCGCGGGGCTCTCGGCCAAGGTCGAGGCCGGCCGGCACATGGTCGACCGAGCGCTCGAGGAGCTTGACGAGGGCGTTCTCAGCGTCGCCGACGCGGCGCGGGTCAAGCTGTTCACCACCGAGGTGCAGGCCGAGGTGATGGACGCCTGCCTGCAGCTACACGGCGGCTATGGCTACATGCTCGAGTACCCGATCTCCCGCATGTACGCCGACGCCCGGGTCTCGCGGATCTACGGCGGGTCCAGCGAGATCATGAAGGTCATCATCGCCAAGGACCTCGGTCTGTAGCCGCCGTCCATCCCCGACGGCCAACTGGATCCCCGATGCGGTGGTCTCCCAAACGCAGGGTGCCGGGGGTCGGGGCCTCAGTGGTCCCGACCCCCGGCACCGCCCCCTGCGGTCGTCCCACCGGTTAGATGAGACGGTCGCGACCTCGGCCGGTTCTGTCCCTTGTTGGTCCAACCGTGGCCCTCACATCATGTCCCCTAGGACACGCTTAAGTGGCCTAAGTGTGCCAATGGCCCTAACCTGCCACCATGACCTACGTCACGACCGGCTCAGGCTCCGCACCAGCCGACCCCGGTTCAGCTGCTGATCCCGCCGACTCCGTCGCAGGCCCGGCGACGGTCTGCTCGCCATGAGCCCGCACCTGGCCGTGTTCCAGATCCCCGCTGACGCCGAGGAGCTCTATCGGCGCATCCTGCGTTCGGGACCAACCACTCTCGTGCCGATTGCCGCCGAGCTCGGATGGAGTCTCAGCTTGGCGACCGAGGCCCTCGAGTCGCTCATCGGCAATCGACTCGTGCGCGAGACGGTCGACGGACTGATACTGGTTGAGCATCCTCGACCGGCCCTCGAACGCCTGCTCGGGAACGAGGAGGCCAGGTTGGACACCCGCCGACGCGAGCTCGCGGACGCCCGGGCTGCCATCGCGAGGTTCACTGCCGAGCATCGGGCAGCCGGCGACTCCCGAGGCGCGGCGGACACCAGGCCAGCCTGGGAAGTCGTGTCTTCGCAGATGGCGGTGAGCATGGTCGAGCTTGCGTTGCGTAGCACCACCGGACTGATCCGCAACAGCGTCCTCAGCCTGCAGGTCGGTCCCGGGCTCGACGAGGAAGGTGCTCGAATGCGTCGGGCGGCCCTCGCCGGCGGTCGTGAGCAAAAGGCGATCTACTCCATCGAGGCGGTGGAGGACCCCGCCGGTCGGCGATGGGTGCGGTCCATGGCAGATGCTGGTGAGGAGCAACGTGTCAGCTCGAGCCCACCGAGCGAGTTCGCGATCTTCGGCGGCGACGTCGTCCTTGCCATGTCTGAATGGGGGTCGGCGGAGTCCGACCACATCGTCATTCGCAACCCGATGCTGATCGCGGCGTTCACGACCATGTTCGACTACGCCTGGGATCTCGCACATCCGATGCCAGGAGCCCGCCGGGATCTCGAGCAGGACCGACAGCTGCTGGTCCTGCTCGCGAGCGGTGTCAAGGACGAGGCGATCGCCCGGTACCTGGGGTGGGGCCTGCGGACGGTCCGCCGGCGGGTGGCCAAGCTGATGGACGACCTCGGGGCTGAAACCCGCTTCCAGCTGGGAGTTGCAGCCCAGAGCCGTGGACTGCTCGAGACCGGCGGCACTGCGCCATCCGGCTGACGGCACGGTCCGGTTGACGGTCCGGGTTCGGTGCCGGAGCACTCCTGACGGTAGCCTTTGGGCGCTCAGTCGAGTCAAAGTCAGTCGGACATAGTCAAGTTGAGGAGGCCCCCATGCCGGCGATCGTGCTGGTCGGTGCCCAGTGGGGCGATGAGGGCAAGGGCAAGGCAACCGATCTGCTGGGGGGCAGGATCGACTACGTCGTGAAGTTCAACGGTGGCAACAACGCCGGTCACACCGTCGTCATCGATGGTGAGAAATACGCGCTCCACCTGCTGCCCAGCGGCATCCTGACCCCTGGCTGCATCCCCGTCATCGGCAACGGCGTCGTCGTCGACCTGGCCGTGCTGTTCGAGGAGATCGACGCGCTCAACGCCAGAGGCATTGACACCTCCAGGCTGGTCATCAGCGCCAACAGCCACCTGATCACGCCGTACAACCGGGTGCTCGACAAGGTGACCGAGCGGTTCCTTGGGTCGCGTCGGCTCGGCACGACCGGCCGCGGCATCGGCCCGACCTATGCCGACAAGATGGCGCGTGTCGGCATCCGGGTGCAGGACCTTTTCGACGAGTCGATCCTGCGGCAGAAGGTCGAGGCTGCTCTCGAGGTCAAGAACCAGATGTTCGTGAAGATCTACAACCGTCGAGCCGTCGAGGTCGACGAGGTTCTCGACGAGTTCAAGCTGTACACCGACCGGTTGCGTCCCATGGTCGTGGACGTCGGCCTGTTGCTCAGCAAGGCACTCGATGAGGGCAAGACGGTCCTGTTCGAGGCCGGTCAGGCGACGCTGCTCGATGTCGACCACGGCACCTACCCGTTCGTCACCTCATCCAACCCGACCGCGGGCGGCGCGTGCACCGGTTCAGGGGTGCCGCCGACCCGGATCGACCGGGTCATCGCCATCCTCAAGGCCTACACCACGCGGGTCGGCGAAGGACCCTTCCCCACCGAGCTGCTTGACGACAAGGGCGAGTTCTTGCGCGAGGCTGGTGCTGAGTACGGCACCACGACCGGTCGGCCCCGTCGCTGCGGTTGGATGGACACGGTGGTCGGGCGTTATGCGGCCCGCATCAACGGCGTCACCGACTTCGTCGTCACCAAGCTCGATGTCCTCACCGGGCTCGATCAGGTGCCGGTCTGCGTGGCCTATGACGTGGGCGGAGAGCGCTACGACGAGATGCCGATGAGCCAGAGCGACTTCCACCACGCGAAGCCCATCTACGAGAACCTCCCGGGTTGGCCGGAGGACATCTCGACCTGCCGCTCGTTCGAGGAGCTGCCGGCCAACGCCCGCGCCTACATCCTGCGGGTCGAAGAGCTTATCGGCGCCCGGGTGTCGACGATCGGGGTCGGTCCCGGCCGGGACGAGATCATCGAGCGGCACTCGCTGCTCGGGTGACCAGGTCTTCAGCTGGCCAGGGTCCCCTGTTCCGGGTCCGCACGCAAGCCCGTTGCGCCGGGCGGTCAAACGTGCACAGCACGCCCGAGCCGGCTTGACCAGTGCTCAGCGGACCTGTCCGGAAGCGAGCTGGCTCACCTTGTGCACGTTTGACGGCAGACCCGACCTGGTTCGTGCGGACAGTCAGCGCTGCAGCTCGAGCACGGTCATCCGGTGCGCCGCGCGCGTGAGGGCGACATACAGAACGCGGACGCCGCCTGGAGACTCAGCGGTGATCTCCGCCGGATCCACGATGACCGTGGCGTCGTACTCCAGACCCTTGGTCGACATCGGGTCGACGACGTTGACGCGACCCGAGGAGACGTCCACCGCTGACCTGATCGATGCGGTCCAGGCTGCGGGGGAGATCACGGCAATCGACCCCGTGACCTCGCCCAGCAGCACCTCCACCGCCTGCGCGACGGCGGCCGGCATCCCATCTCCGGTCACCGATGTGACGGTCGGCCAGACGCCGGTCTCGCGCACGGCCAGCGGGAAGTCGGCGTCAGGCACCTCAGCCCTGATCACGTCGGCCGCGTAGTCGAAGATCTCGCGCGCGTTGCGGTAGTTGGTATCCATGTGGAACAGCGAGCGCACCTGGCTGCCGAAAGCCTGCTCGCGTGCCTGATGTGCTTCATCGGCGTCGGGCCATGAGGCCTGCGCAGCGTCCCCGACCACGGTCCATGACGACCAGCGACCGCGACGCCCGAGCATCCGCCACTGCATGGGGGAGATGTCCTGCGCTTCGTCGATCAGCACATGTGCGTACTCGTTGGGCTGCTCCAGCCTGCCGTTCGTCAGCCGCTCCCGCATGGTGTGGGGGGTGACCTGGTAGCCGGTGGGGTTCGACTCCCAGGCGGCACGGGCTGTTGAAGGGTCGAACACGCGCTGCCCGGTGAAGTCGTCGACCTCCTCGACCTCGTAGAAGCCGCGCTCTTCCCGGTCGGCCTTGCGCATCGGGCCGAGTCGGTTCGCGAGGTCATCGATCAGGGCGACATCGGCGACGGACCAGGTCCCGGTGTCGATCGACGTCCGGACCGAGTCACTCAGGAGCGTGGCCTCGGCAGGGCTCAGCACGCCAGCTGCGTAGCGCTGCGTTCGCGCCGGATCGGCCAGCCACAGCAGTACCTCGCGCGCATCCAGCGGCCGCCACCACTGGCTCACGAAGGCTTCCACGTCCATGTGTTCGAGGAACTTCTCCATGAACACCGAGTGCTCGCCCTCGGGGTTGTCGGCCCACGCGGCCTCGGCCAAGGCCTGGGTCGCGGCATCCAGGGCGAGGTTGCGCTGGTGAGTGCGCAGCACCTGCGCGCGGACGCGGTCCAGGACGTCGGAGTCGAGCCGGATCGCACGCCCGGCGACGAAGACGCGCAGATGTGTTGGCGTGTCGGGAGGGACGTCGCGGGCCACCCGCGAGAGGATCCGCCGAATCTTCAGCGAGCCCTTGACCGCGGCGACCGCCGGAGGGTCGAGCCGCTCGGTGGTGATCCCCTCGACCACGTCGCCAAGTGACCGCAGTGTCACTGATTCCTCGCCCAGCGAGGGCAGGACCCGCTCGATGTATGCCGTGTAGGCCGCGGACGGCCCCACGACCAGGATCCCACCGGACTCGAACCGGCGCCGATCGGAATACAGGAGGTATGCCGCGCGGTGCAGCGCCACGACCGTCTTGCCTGTGCCGGGGCCTCCGGTGATCTCCGTGACCCCTCGCGCGGGTGCTCTAATGGCCTCATCCTGATGGCGCTGGATGGTGGCGACGATGTCGCGCATACGGGCGCCGCGGCTTCGGGTCAGGGCGGCCATCAGCGCGCCGTCACCGACGACCACGAGGTCGTCCGGCGCCTCGGGGACCATCAGGTCGTCCTCGATGCCGACGACGTCGGAACCCTTGCAGCGCAACACCCTTCGTCGCAGGACGCCGAGGGGTTCGACAGGTGTGGAGCGATAGAAGGGCGCTGCGGCGGGCGCACGCCAGTCGATCACCAACGACTCGTAGTCGTCATCACGGACGCCCAGGCGACCCACATAACGAACCTCGCGGTCAGCGCCGTCGGAGGGGCCGCCATCGAGGTCCAGCCGACCGAACACGAGGCCTTCGTACTGCATCTCGAGCGTGGCGCGTCGCCTGTTGGCGTTGAACACCAAGGCGTCTCGTTCGAACAGGCCGGTGATCTCCTCGTCGCGGACGTCGCCGGTGCGAGAGATCCTGCCGCGGGCAAGGCCCTCGGCCTCCACCAACGAGGCTCGCTCCGACGCTTTGCCGAGCTCGGTATAGACCTTGTCGACATGGGCTTGCTCGATGGCGATCTGCGCCGCGACGGCGTCCGGGGTCGCCGGGGTGCCGGGGTGCGTCGAAGAGTCAATCGGTTTTTGCGAGACAGTCACTGCTCCGCCTGAGTCGTGTTGTGGAACGATGCCCTTCGACCGAAGGGGCCGGGAACATTGGCCGGGCCAATGGGCCGGCATGGCCAACCCACAAGTCTAGTGTCTGGCGAGGCCCCCTGCAGCCAGTTGGTCGACAAGCGCATCCGTCGGGGTAGCCAACCATCCTGCCTAGCGGGGCGTCGCGCACACCGTGCGCCGGTCGCCTAGGCTTCCGACCGTGAAGGTTCTCGTCATTGGCACCGGTGCTCGTGAGCACGCCATCGTCAAGGCTCTGACTCTCGACCCGTCCGTCGACGCCGTCATCGCCGCACCCGGCAACCCTGGTATTGACGCCATCGCGTTGTGCCGTGAGCTGCCGCAGGGCCTGCTGGACGGCGCGGGGGTTGCGGCTCTCGCCGCGTCACTAGACGTCGATCTGGTTGTCGTCGGGCCGGAGGCGCCCCTCGTCGCGGGCGTGGCCGACGCAGTGCGGGAGCGCGGTATCGCCTGCTTCGGGCCGTCCGCGGAGGCGGCCATGCTCGAGGGGAGCAAGGCGTTCGCCAAAGAGGTCATGGCAGCCGCGGGCGTGCCCACCGCCCTGGCGCACGTCTGCACCACCGTCGAAGAAGTGGCCGGAGCCCTGGACGCTCTCGGGGCGCCATACGTCGTCAAGGACGATGGACTGGCCGCCGGCAAGGGTGTCGTCGTGACGGACAACCGCTTGAGCGCTCTCGCCCACGCTGTTCAGTGTCTTGACAAGACGAATGGGCGGATCGTCGTCGAGGAGTTCCTGGACGGGCCTGAGATCTCGGTGTTCTGCATCACGGACGGCACCACGGTGGTGCCAATGGCTCCGGCGCAGGACTTCAAACGGCTGTCGGACGACGACAAGGGCCCCAATACCGGCGGCATGGGCGCCTACTCACCGTTGGACTGGGCTCCCAGATCCCTGGTCCAGGACGTCGTGGATCGTGTCGCTCAGCCGACCATCGACGAGATGCGCCATCGCGGGACGCCATTCGTCGGAGTGCTGTACGTCGGGCTCGCCCTCACCTCACGGGGGATGAGGGTGATCGAGTTCAACGCCCGGTTCGGCGACCCGGAGACGCAGGTCGTCCTGGCTCGTCTGGCCACACCCCTTGGCGGCTTGTTGCATGCGGCCGCTGTCGGCAAGCTCGACGAGGTCGCCTCTCTTCGATGGCGTCCGGAGCACGCCGTGACCGTGGTCGTGGCGTCCAAGGGTTACCCCGAGTCACCTCGCTCCGGTGACGTCATCGAGGGCCTCCCCGAGATCGGCGGGGACGCGTACGTTCTGCACGCGGGAACCGCCATCGGGCAGGACGGCTCCCTCGTGTCCGCGGGTGGTCGCATCCTGTCCGTCGTCGCGACCGGCGCAGATCTGGCTCAGGCCCGCGACCGCGCCTACGTCGCCGTTGACCGGATCAGGGTCAAGGGTTCGCAGCACCGCACCGACATCGCGCTGGCAGCCCAGCGCGGCGAGATCCCCGTCCTGCTATGAAAGGTCCCGCTATGAGTCCCGCTGTGAAAGGTTCCGCCATGAGTGGGCCGTTGGAGCTGCCCGGCTACGCCCGCGTCTACTCGGGCAAGGTGCGCGAGCTCTACGCACCGATCGACTCGTCGACCGGTGCCACCAGCCAGGACCAGCTGCTGCTCGTGGCGACGGATCGGATCTCGGCGTTCGACTACATCCTGGACAGCGAGATCCCCGACAAGGGCAAGGTTCTGACCCAGCTCTCCCTCTGGTGGTTCGAGCAGCTGACTGACATCATCCCGAACCACGTGATCTCCACCGAGGTTCCGCAGGCCGTGGCCGGGCGTGCGGTCCTCGTCCAGCGGCTCGACATGGTGCCGGTCGAATGCATCGGACGGGCCTATCTGACCGGCAGCGGACTGACGGAGTACCGCGAGTCGTCCTCCGTCTGTGGTGTTCCCCTGCCTGCCGGGCTGGTGGATGGTTCCCTGCTGCCCTCGCCGATCTTCACGCCGTCGACCAAAGCCCCGATCGGCGAGCACGACGAGCCGATGACGTTTGACGAGGTCGCAGCCGAGATCGGTATGCCGGTCGCCGAACGCGTGCGAGACCTCACCATTGCGATCCTCAAGCGCGGCAACGAGATTGCCGCCGACCGTGGCATCCTGCTGGCCGACACCAAGGTGGAGTTCGGTTTCGACAGAAGGCGCCCTGACGCCGACGGCTACCCGTTGATCGTGCTCGCCGACGAGGTGCTCACCCCCGACTCGTCGCGATTCTGGCCAGCCGTCTCCTGGCAGCCCGGTCGGCCGCAGGACTCCTACGACAAGCAGTTCGTCCGCGACTGGCTCACCTCGTCGGCCAGCGGCTGGGACAGGTCGTCCGGTGACGCGCCGCCCGCGCTCCCCGACCACATCGTCGAAGCCACCCGGTCGAAGTATGTCGAGGCCTACGAGTCACTGACCGGTCAAACCTTCGCCTGACCATCCCATAAACTTCACGTGACCAAGCCACGCACCTGAGGAGCACCTCGCATGGGAAACGTCGTCGTCGACGTGATGCTCAAGTCCGAGATTCTCGACCCCCAAGGGCAGGCCGTCGCCTTCGCCTTGCCGCGGTTGGGTTTCAACCAGTTCACCGACGTCCGTCAGGGCAAGCGGTTCGTCCTGACCGTCGAGGGTGAGGTCACCGACGAGGTGCTGGCCGCCGCGCGCGAGGCCGCCGAGACGATGTTGTCCAACCCCGTCATCGAGGACGTTGTCAGCGTCCGGGTGGAGTCACCTCTGGATTCGACCTCCGCGGAGTCGCAGGTATGAGGATCGGCGTCGTGACCTTCCCGGGTTCGCTGGATGACCACGACGCCCGCCGGGCCGTCCGCATCGCCGGTGGCGAGCCCGTAACGCTGTGGCATGGTGACGACTCGCTGCGCGATGTCGACGCGGTCGTCCTGCCCGGCGGCTTCTCCTATGGCGACTACTTGCGTGCGGGTGCCATCGCACGGTTCGCACCGGTCATGTCCGCGCTGGTCCCGGCCGCCAAGGGTGGGCTGCCGGTGCTGGGCATCTGCAACGGCTTCCAGATCCTGTGTGAGTCGCACCTGCTGCCGGGAGCGATGATCCAGAACGACCACCGCACCTTCATCTGTCGCGACCAGCGCCTGCGCGTCGAGAACGCCACGACCGCCTGGACCTCGGACTTCATGCCGGGCGAAGAGATCACCATCGTCCTGAAGAACCAGGACGGCCAGTACGTCGCCGACGAGGCGACTCTCGACGAGCTCGAAGGTGAGGGCAGGGTGACGTTCCGCTACGTCGTCGAGGAGGGCGGCCGCAATCCCAACGGCTCCTATCGTGACATCGCCGGCATCACCAACGAGCGCGGAAACGTGGTCGGCCTGATGCCCCACCCCGAGCACTCCATCGAGGAGGGCTACGGCCCGTCCCTGGACGGCCTCACGTTCTTCACATCCGTCCTGAAGTCAGTGGTGAACGCGTGACCTTCGTGGCCAAGACCAACATCGACACGGTCGAGCATGCCTCGACAACCACAGACGCCCAGCAGCCCTGGGCCGCGCTCGGGCTGAAGGCCGACGAGTACGAGCGCATCCGCGAGATTCTCGGCCGGCGTCCCACCATTGCCGAGCTGGCGATGTACTCCGTCATGTGGTCCGAGCACTGCTCGTACAAGTCCTCCAAGGTCCACCTGGCGCAGTTCAGCGAGAACACCACCGACGAGATGAACGAGAAGCTTCTGGTCGGCATCGGCGAGAACGCCGGCGTCGTCGACATCGGGGACGGCTGGGCGGTGACCTTCAAGGTCGAGAGCCACAACCACCCGTCATACATCGAGCCCTACCAGGGTGCCGCGACCGGCGTCGGCGGCATCGTCCGCGACATCATGTCGATGGGGGCGCGCCCGATTGCCGTCATGGACTCGTTGCGGTTCGGCGCCATTGACCACGCGGACACGCTGCGGGTCCTCCCGGGCATCGTCGCCGGGGTCGGCGGCTACGGCAACTGCCTCGGTCTGCCCAACATCGGCGGCGAGGTCGTCTTCGACTCCTGCTACCAGGGCAACCCGCTGGTCAACGCGCTCTCGGTCGGCAAGATGCGGATCGAGGACATCCACCTCGCCAAGGCTTCCGGCGTCGGCAACCTTGTCATCCTGTTCGGCGCCAAGACCGGTGGCGACGGCATCGGCGGGGTCTCCGTCCTCGCCTCCGAGACGTTTGACGCCGACGGTCCGGCCAAGCGCCCGGCGGTCCAGGTCGGCGATCCCTTTGCCGAGAAGGTGCTGATCGAGTGCTGCCTGGACCTGTATGCCGCCCACGTGGTCGACGGCATCCAGGACCTCGGTGGTGCCGGATTGTCTTGTGCGACAAGCGAGCTCGCGTCCAACGGTGACGGCGGCATGCGCGTCTGGCTTGATCGGGTCCCGTTGCGTGACACCTCGCTTCGCGTCGAGGAGATCCTCATGTCAGAGTCCCAGGAACGGATGATGGCAGTCGTCGAGCCGGCCAAGCTCGAGGAGTTCATGGCGATCACCAAGCGTTGGGACGTCGAGGCGACCGTGGTCGGTGAGGTCACCGACGGCAAGCACCTCGAGGTCTTCTGGGGCGACGAGCTGATCATCGACGTGCCGCCGCGCTCCGTGGCCCACGAGGGACCCATCTACAACCGCCCGATGCAGCGACCGGCATACCTGGATGCGTTGCAGGGCAACGTTCCTGATGATCTGGCTCGCCCCGCGGACGGCGAGGGGCTCAAGGCGGCGCTGCTGTCGCTGATGGCCTCGCCGAACCTCTGCGACAAGTCCTGGATCACCAACCAGTACGACCGCTACGTCATGGGCAACACCGCGCTCGCGATGCCCGACGACTCCGGCGTGGTGCGCGTCGACGAGGAGACCGGCCGCGGCGTCGCGATCTCGACCGACTGCAACAGCCGCTACGCCAAGCTCGACCCGTATGCCGGTGCGCAGCTCGCGCTGGCCGAGGCCTATCGCAACGTCGCGACTGCCGGGGCCGTGCCGCTGGCGATCTCGGACTGCCTGAACTTCGGCTCGCCGGAGGACCCGGGTGTCATGTGGCAGTTCGCAGAGGCCGTGCGGGGCATCGCGCAGGGCTGCAGGACGCTGGGCATCCCGGTGACCGGCGGCAACGTCTCGCTGTACAACCAGACCGGCGACGTCGCGATCCATCCGACCCCCCTGGTGGCTGTCCTCGGCGTCATGGACGACGTGGCCCGACGGACGCCATCAGGCTGGAAGGCAACCGTTTCAGTGGAGTCCGGCCAGGCCATCTACCTGCTGGGCACCACCGCCGACGAGTTCGGTGGATCGGCCTGGACCCAGGTCGCGCACGACCACCTCGGTGGCCTGCCACCGCGGGTTGACCTCGAGCGTGAGCGTCAGCTCGGCGAGATCCTGGTGAACGCCTCCCGCGATGGCCTCGTCGTGGCCGCGCACGACCTGTCCGAGGGTGGCCTCGCGGTCGCCCTGGCGGAGGCGTCCCTGCGCAACGGGGTCGGTGCCCGGATCTCGCTGGACGAGGTCTCGCAGCGCGATGGCGTGGACGCGTTCACGTTGTTGTTCAGCGAGTCGACCGGCCGCGCGATCGTTGCCGTGCCGGCCACTGCCGAGGCGCGGTTCACCGACCTGTGCACGGCGACAGGCTTTGCCCATGCCCGCATCGGCGTGGTTGACGGTGAGGCCGGGGCGCTGGACGTGCAGGGTCACTTCACCCTGCCGCTGGATGAGCTGCGCACGGTTCACACCTCGACACTGCCGGCCATCTTCGCCTCACGCTGACCTGGGCCGGTCCACGTGGATACGGTCCTTGGCAGTGGCCTCATCATCGAAGTTCCTGAGGCCGAGCCGGCTGTTGGTGAACCTCGTTCGCGGCTGGACGGCAGTGCTCGGCTCGGGATCCCGGCCCACATCACCGTGCTCTTCCCCTTCATGCCTCCCGCGGATGTCGACGACGCTGTGCTGTGCCGGCTCGCCGGCATCTTTGCGGCCGTGCCGGCGTTCGAGCACCGTCTTGTGCGCACGAGCTGGTTCGGTGAGGACGTTCTGTGGCTCGAGCCCGACGATGATGCTCCATTCCGTTCGCTCACCGAGTCGGTTCATCAGGCGTTCCCGGACTATCCGCCTTTCGGCGGCCAGTACGAGGACGTGGTTCCACACCTGACGATCGCCGACCGATGCCCTCTCGACCAGATGCAGGCCGCCGCGCTTCGTGTCGAGCAATACCTGCCGATCAGCTGCGTGGCGACTGGCGTCTCATTGATGGTCCAGCGCGACGTCTCAGGCGTCTGGACTCGCTCCGACTGGTTCGCGCTCGGCGGTATCAGCGGTCTCGACCTGAGCTGACCATGCGACGGCCATCAGCAGCCCCAGGCACGACAGCAGCGCGACCGCCAGCACCGAGTATGCCGAGGCCACTGCGGCATTGATCCCCCCGGCGCGAATCACCAGGCCCAGCACCATCTCGGCTGCGAACAGCGTTCCGATGACGATGCCCCACTTGCGTAACCGCTCAGTCCGCGCGGCCATCACCGCCGTGGTGATGACGAGTACCGCCCCAAGGCCCGCCAGCCCCAGCCGCAGCGCCTGCAACCACGGATGAAGGTCGGTGTCGATCAGCTGCCAGATCGGCCAGCCCATGCACCGGGTGTACGACAACGGACCTGCCGCGAATATCCCGGTGTCGTGCATCACGACCAGCACGATGACGCTCATCGCTGCCAGGCTCTTCACCTGCAACGGGTGCCACTCGGCCGATCGCGGCGTGCGGTCTGAGGCGGGGGAGCCCAGCACGACCGCTGCCACGCCCATCGCCGTCATCGCCGTCAGGGCGCAGAAGAGGTCGACGCCACCCAACCACGTAGGCAGGCTGCTCAACACCACGAGTCTGCCGAAAGCGCCGGATGCCAGGGCGCCCGCGAGCGCCACCCACGGCAGGATCCGTACCCACCGATTTGGCCCCGTCAGGCGTCTGGACATCACCGCGGCGGCCAGCACCAGGGGTCCGGCGGACATGGCGACCACCCGGTGTACGAACTCGATGATCGGGCTCAGCTGCCATTGCGGGGTGATCTGGTCCGGACGGCAACCCGGCCAGGTCGGGCAGGCAGCCCCTGACCCGGTGGCACACACCACCGATCCCATTGCCACGGCCAGGAAGACGAACAACGCCGCGAGGCGGAAGACGGTCAGTACAGCAGTTGACGGAGCGGAGTCGTTCCTGGACATGGAGATGTCTCCTGGCGGTTATGACGGCGGGCGGCAGGTGCCCGCCCGACACCCTACGCATTCTGATGGGCGGTGGCATGCTGACGGCATGACGGACTCGGTGATCGCCACGGCGAAGCTGGACCTGCCCGTCTATGTCGCGGCGCCTCCTGGCTCGGGTCCGTGGCCCGGCGTGGTGGTCATCCACGACGCGCTGGGCATGAGCCAGGACGTGCGCAACCAGGCTGACTGGCTTGCTGGCGAGGGGTATCTGGCTGTGGCACCGGATCTCTTCCGCGGCCGCGGCAGGGTGGCCTGCATGATCTCGGTCAGGCGCGACGCGCGCGCTCGCCGCGGAACGTCCTTCGACGACATCGAGGCCGCGCGGGCCTGGCTCGCGGCGAGGGACGACTGCACCGGTGCGATCGGGGTGATCGGCTTCTGCATGGGGGGTGGACTGGCCCTGCTGCTCGCTCCCGATCGCGGGTTCGCGGTATCCAGCGTCAACTACGGCACCGCGTCGAAGGACGCCTACGCGGCCGATTTCCTCGAGAGGGCGTGCCCCATCGTCGGAAGCTATGGGGGCAAGGACCGGATGCTGCGCGGTGCGGCGGAACGGCTCGAGAAGATACTGACCGATGTCGGGGTCGACCACGACGTGAAGGAGTATCCCGAAGCCGGACACGAGTTCCTCAACGACCACGAGGGTGCTGGGGACAAGGCGCCCGCAGTGTTCGCTGTCATGGGCAAGCTCATGCCCGGAAGCGGCTATCACGAGGCATCCGCACAGGACGCCCGGAGACGGATCATCGACTTCTTCAACACGTATCTGAAGTCGTAGGACCCCTATGAATCCCGCCGCGTTCGCGCTGATGCGGCAGCTCGCCGGATCGTCTCCTCGGTCCGCGCGAGTCGGGTCGCAGGACGTTTTGCGCTGGCGATCCACCAGAAGGCGCTCTTCTTCTCTGAAGTCGTCATAGCGTCGAAACCCTCCGTGGCGACAGGGTCGACAGCCAGGGCGGCAGCAAGATCAGGCGGTATCCACCCGGCGTCGATGCTCTCGAGAATCGTCCAGGATCCGTCAGATCGGGCGCGGTCGACGGCTCGCAGCCCTGCCGGGGTCATCAGACCCTGCTCCACAAGCCGCGCCACGCGGCTCTTGTTCGTCTGTGACCAGGTTCCTCCCGCCCTGCGCGGCGTGAACTGCAACAGGCTCCGGCCCTCGTCCAGTCGGCGCAGGGTGCTGTCGATCCATCCGAAACACAGCGCCTCCTCGACCGCGTCATCGAGCGTGAGCGGCTGCGGACCGGCACTCTTGTGGTGCAGAACCAGCCAGACACCTGGACTCGTGTCGTGGTGTTCCGTGAGCCACCGGCGCCACCCAGCCCGATCGGCCGGTTCAAACTGCTCACGCTGTGCGACGAGCACGGTGACTCCTCCTACAGCCATCCTCGCCCACGGGGGACCTTGCTGTCCGCTCAGCGGACGCGCCACCCCTTGACCGGTGGGGGCGGCGGCGACGGTGCGCAGTCTGCCGTGGTGAATGCCGCCGCCCCGGCGAACTGCCTGGCCAGCTGGGCCTCGTCGCGCAGCCCGGTCGGGAACGACGACTTGGCGACCTGCCGGCGAAGGGCCGGGAGGTCCAGCGGGTTGCGTGAGGCCACCGCCACGGTGTTGCCGAAGCGCTTGCCCTTGAGCACCTCGTGCGTGCCGATCAGGGCCACATGCCCGAAGACGGTGACCAGCCCGGCATACACGCGTCGCAGGTAGGCCTTGTTGGGCTCGTCGGCGACGTTGAGCAGGAACGTTCCGCTCGGGCGAAGCACGCGGGAGACGTTGGTCAAAAACTCCACCGTGCCGAGCTCACTGGGCACCCTGCCGGCGGCGTAGGCATCGAGCACCACCACGTCGGCGCTGCCATCGGCAAGCTGGCTGATCCCGGTCAGTCCGTCCACCGGGCGTACCCGGATCCGGTGCTGGCGCGGCAATGGCAGCTCACGGCGGACCAGCTCGGTCAGCTCGGCGTTCGGCTCGAGGACGATCTGTGGCGACCCGGGGCGCTCGGCGTTGACGTATCGGGCCAGCGTCAGCCCGGCGCCACCGATGTGGGTGATCGCGAGCGGACCGGCCGGGAGCGTGTCGATGACCGCGGCGAAGTGGGCGATGTACTCGAAGCCAAGGTTGCCGGGATCTGCCAGGTCGACGTGCGACTGGGGGCTGCCGTCCATCATCACCGTCACGCCACCCCTGCCGTCCTCGTCGGGCACGAGTGCGATCCGCCCATCCTGGTCCTCTTCCACGTCGGCCAGCCTAGGCGGAACCCTGCGATACTTCTGTCCGTGACTGACCCACTCGTCCCAGTGACTGGCCCCCTCGGTTTGGACAAGCTCCGTGTTCACGAGCTCGGACGTGCGGACGGCCCGACCCTGGTGCTGCTGCACGGTTTCACCGACTCGGGGCTGTGCTGGCCGGATGCGGTGCGTCGCTGGTGTCACGACTACCGCATCGTCGCGCCAGACGCGCGCGGACACGGCGAATCGCCCCGCTTCGACCCGGCCACGAGCGGGAGCAATCGGTCCGACGTCATGGTTGCCGACGTGGTCTCCCTCCTGGAAGCACTCACCCGCGAGAGCGACGAGCTGCCGCTGCTGATCGGTCACTCCATGGGGGCGGGCATCGCCGCCATCGTTCTCGCGTCCCGACCTGAACTCGTCTGCGCAGGCGTGTTGGAGGACCCGCCGTGGTTCACCCGGCCACCCGGAGATGACCGCGGGCGAGAGGAGGACACGACCCAGCAGTGGGTCCAGGGCTTCCTCGACGACCTCGACGGGGCTGTGGCCAGGGGCCGGGTCGAGCAACCACTGTGGCCCGAGATCGAGCTGCGGCCATGGGGATTGGCCAAGGCCCAGCTCGACCCGTCGCTGACCGATCCGGAGCAGATCGTCCGGCAGACACCGTGGATCGACGTGGCGGCGGCCATCACCCGGCCAACGCTCCTGATCACCGGCGGCAGGGACGACGAGGTCATCGTCGGGCCCCTTTCAAGACAACGCCTGGCAGAGCTCGGCAACCCCCACATCGAGGGTGCGGTCGTGCCGGGGGCTGGGCACACCGTGCGACGGGACTGCACCGACGCATTCCACCGGATCGCGGACCCCTGGATCAGGGAGTCGCTCAGGGGCGAAGCATCGTCTTGATGGCGCGCCGCTCATCCATGGCGGCGAAGCCCTCGGCCACCTGACCCAGCGGCAGGTCGAGGTCGAAAACCAGACCCGGGTTGATCGCGCCGGACAGCACGCCGTCGCGCAGCGATGGGAGGTATTGGCGCACCGGGGCCACACCACCGGCGACGCCGACGTTGCGGGAGAACATCGTGCGCACCGGCAGCTCAACCCCATGAGGCACGCCGACGTAGCCGACGGTCGCGCCCGGGCGGGCAACAGCGACAGCGGTATTCATCGCCTGGCCGGTGCCGACGCACTCGAGCACAGCGTCGGCACCGATGCCGTTGGTGAGTGCGAGGACCGCAGCCTCAGCTGCCTCACCGCGTTCAGCGATGACGTCGGTAGCACCGAAGGACCGGGCGACCTGCTGCCGGGTCTCGTGACGGGACATCGCCACGACCCGCTCGGCCCCCATCCTCGAGGCGGCAAGAACGGCCGACAGCCCCACGGCGCCATCGCCGACCACCACGACGGTGTCGCCCTCCTGGACGCCTGCGGCCATGGCCGCGTGCCAGCCGGTGCCCATCACGTCGGACAAGGCAAGAAGCGACGGAACCATTGCTGCGTCAGGGATTTCGCGCGTTGAGACAAGAGTGCCGTCAGCCAGGGGGACACGAACGTACTCACCCTGGCCGCCGTCGGCCATCAGCCCGTCGCGGTCGGGCCCGCCCCAGAACCCACCCGTCGAACAGGCAGACTGGATCCCGACCCTGCAGTGGGCGCACGTGTTGTCGGAGTACATGAACGGCGCGATGACGAAGTCACCCGTGCGTAGCGATCGGACTTCCGAGCCGACCTCTTCGACGATGCCCACGAACTCATGGCCGATCCGGAACGGGTGCTTGACGGGGTTGACTCCGCGGTAGTACCAGAGGTCCGAGCCGCAGACACACGCGGCGACAACCTTGACGACTGCGTCGGCCGGCTTCTGGATGCCGGGGTCCGGCTGGTCTTCGAGCCGGACGTCGCGGGCAGCGTAGATCGTGGTTGCCTTCATGGGCCCAACCCTAGGTCGGGCCAAGGGGGCGAGGGGAACTGCAGGGATGCCACCATGGACGACATGCCACCCCGCCGCCGCATCCCGCAGGCTGAGGGTCTGCTGGCACTTCGGATCTGGCGTGCGGACCCGTCGGAGGCGCCGCGGACAACGGTGGCCACGGCAGTCCGCTTCACCCTTGAGGAGCTGGAGTCACGCGCGCCGGGGCGAACGCTGGAGGTCCGCGTCCCGCCATACGGTGCGGTGCAATGCGTGGAAGGACCGAGGCACACCCGTGGCACCCCACCGAATGTGATCGAGACGGACGCCCAGACGTGGCTGGATCTGGTGACGGGACAGGCCAATTGGGTCGATGCCGTGTTGGCCGGCACCGTGCGGGCGAGCGGCCTGCGGGCGACGTTGGCAGACTATCTGCCGCTCGACGATCCGCCGCTCCTTCCCGACTAGGCTCCAGGCATGCGCTTTGGACTGACGATCCTGCCCGAGCACCGCTGGTTGGACGCTGCTCCGATGTGGCTCCGGGCCGAGGAGCTCGGGTTCGACCACGCGTGGACCTATGACCATCTCGTCTGGGGCGGGTTGCCTGACTCTCCGTGGTACGGCACCACCCCCACCCTGACCGCAGCCGCCATGGTCACCTCGAGGATCCGGCTGGGCACGTTCGTCACGTCGCCGAACTACCGCCACCCCGTGGCGTTCATGCGCGATCTGTTGGCCCTGGACGACATCTCGGGCGGCCGGTTGATCTGCGGCATCGGCGCCGGGGGTGACATCGACAGCGGAATCCTGGGCGGTGATCCGTTGACGCCCAAGGAGCGCGTCGACCGGCTCTACGAGTTCACCGGGCTGCTCGACCAGCTGCTTACGCGGGACCATGTCTCCCACCGCGGCACGTACTTCTCCGCAGATGACGCCCGCACGCTGCCCGGCCCGGTCCAGCAACCAAGGATCCCGTTCGTCATTGCTGCCAACGGTCCTCGCACGCTGCGCCTTGCCGTCGAGCATGGCTCGGGCTGGGTCACGACCGGCCCCACGGTGGACACGATGGACGAGTGGTGGGCCGCGCTGAACGGACTTTGCGAGCGGCTGGACGAGGGGCTGGCGAAGGCTGGACGTGACCCAGCGACGTTCGAGCGGCACCTCAGCTTCGACTCGTCACCGCAGTTCGCCCTCTCGAGCGTCGGGACGTTCGAGGAGATGACCGGTCGCGCGAGGGAGCTGGGCTTCACCGATGTCATCACTCACTGGCCACGACCGGATGGCCCGTATGCCGGTGACGTCAGCGTGTTGGAGTCCGTCGCCTCCGACGTGCTCCCCGGGCTTCGCTGATGAGCCGGCAGCCCAGATTCACATCGTTCCTGGTCACGGGCGGCATCTTCGGCCTGCTCATCGGCCTAGTCCTCAGCCTGGTCGGCCACCCGGACACCCGCTATGACTTGGCGACCGCGCTGGGCTTTCTGGGGCTGATCTGTGCCTTGCTTGGCGTGCTGGTCGGGGGCCTCATCGCGGTCCTGCTCGACCGGCGTTCCTGAACTGACGGGTCCACCGGCTGTGGGAGACTGGGCCACGTGGCACGCGGCGATGGGCGACTGACCCATGACCTTCTTCCGGGCGAGAAGGCACCCCAGGACGCCTGTGGGGTCTTCGGAGTCTGGGCACCCGGCGAGGACGTCGCCAAGCTGACCTACTTCGGGCTCTATGCCTTGCAGCACCGCGGCCAGGAGTCGGCTGGCATCGCTGCCAGCGACGGCCGTCGGCTGTTGATCTACAAGGACATGGGTCTGGTCTCGCAGGTCTTCGACGAGGCCAGCCTGCGCTCGCTGAAGGGCCATCTGGCCATTGGCCACTGCCGCTACTCCACGACCGGTGGCAGCAACTGGGAGAACGCCCAGCCAACTCTTGGCGGCACCGACGACTCCACCGTCGCCCTGGCCCACAACGGCAACCTCACCAACGCGGCCGAGCTGCGCGACCTGCTGCTCGAGCGTCATGGCGACGCGTATGCGGGCCAGCTCGGCGGCGAGCTGCATCGTGGCAACACCACCGATACCGCGCTGGTGACGGCCCTGCTCGCCGACGACCCGGACCGCACTCTCGAGGCCACCGCCATGGATGTGCTGCCCAGGCTCAAGGGCGCCTTTAGCTTCGTCTTCATGGACGAGACGACCCTCTATGCCGCCCGCGATCCTCAGGGCATCCGCCCCCTTGTCCTCGGTCGCCTCGAGCGAGGCTGGGTCGTGGCCAGCGAGTCCGCGGCGCTCGCGACCGTCGGTGCCAGCGTGATCCGTGAGGTCGAGCCGGGTGAGTTCATCGTCATCGACGAGGAGGGTCTGCGTTCCCACCGCTTTGCCGAGGCCGATCCCAAGGGTTGCGTGTTCGAGTACGTCTATCTTGCGCGTCCCGACGCGACCATCTCCGGACGGTCGGTTCACGAGGCCCGGGTTGAGATGGGGCGGCGTCTGGCCGCGGAGCACCCGGTCGAGGCCGACCTTGTCATCCCCGTGCCCGAGTCCGGCACGCCCGCGGCGATCGGCTACGCCGAGGCCAGCGGCATCCCCTACGGGCAGGGCTTCGTCAAGAACTCCTACGTCGGGCGGACCTTCATCCAGCCGAGCCAGACGTTGCGTCAGCTGGGCATCCGCTTGAAGCTCAACCCCCTCGAGACCGTCATCCGCGGCAAGCGACTGGTCGTCGTCGACGACTCGATCGTGCGTGGCAACACCCAGCGCGCCCAGATCCGGATGCTGCGGGAGGCCGGAGCGGCCGAGATCCACGTGCGCATCTCCAGTCCGCCGGTGCAGTGGCCCTGCTTCTACGGGATCGATTTCGCGACCCGCGCCGAGCTGATAGCCACCGGCCTCAAGGTTGAGGAGATTCGCGCCAGCATCGGCGCCGACAGCCTGGGCTATATCAGCGAAGGCGCGATGATCGAGGCGACGGGGCAACCGCGCGACCGGCTGTGTACGGCCTGTTTCACCGGCCAGTACCCGATTGCGCTGCCGGACTCGAGCCTGTTCGGCAGGCAGTTCCTCGAGGCGCTGCCAGGTCTCGACAGTCCGATACCAGGACGCCACGACGCCGAGGGTGTCGGCACCGGTGTCTCCGGTGGCGCGGCCGATGCGCTCACCCGTCCCTGAGTCCGCAAGCCAAGGGAGACAGAGCCATGCCTGCTGAACACACGCCCATCACCTATGCCGAGGCTGGGGTGGACGTTGAGGCGGGCGACCGGGCCATCGAGCTGATGAAGGCGTCGGTCAGGCTGGCGCAACGGCCTGAGGTGCTGGGCGGGCTGGGCGGCTTCGCAGGCATGTTCGACGCGAGTGCCCTGGCCACGATGGCCCGTCCGGTCCTGGTGACGAGCACCGATGGTGTGGGCACCAAGGTCGCCATCGCCCAGGCCGTGGACAAGCACGACACGATCGGGTTCGACCTGGTCGGCATGGTCGTCGACGACATCGTCGTGTGCGGTGCCGAGCCGCTGTTCATGACCGACTACATCGCCACCGGCAAGGTCGTGCCCGAACGCATCGCCGCCATCGTCTCCGGTATCGCGGCCGGATGTCAGATCGCGGGAGTGGCCCTGATCGGCGGGGAGACGGCCGAGCACCCCGGGCTGCTGGAGCTCGACGAGTACGACTGTGCGGGTGCCGCGACAGGGGTCGTGGAGCATGCCGACATCCTCGGCCCGCATCGAGTGGCGCCCGGCGACGTGGTGGTGGCGCTTGCGTCGTCAGGTCTTCACTCCAACGGCTACTCCTTGGTACGCAAGGTCTTTGCCTCGGCCGGGTGGGCGTTTGACCGTCAGGTGGAAGAGTTCGGCCGGACCCTGGGGGAGGAGCTTCTCGAGCCCACCCGGGTCTACGCACGGGATCTGCTCGCCCTGATCCGCACCGATGGCATCGACGTCCATGCCCTGAGCCACGTCACTGGCGGGGGGCTGGCGGCAAACCTGGCGCGGGTACTTCCGCGGGACGCGTTCGCCCGGGTCGACCGATCGACGTGGACTCCGCCAGCGGTCTTCGACGTGGTGCGAGACCTGGGTCACGTGCCGGTAGCGGACCTCGAGCGCACCCTCAACATGGGCATCGGCTTCGTGGCAGTGCTGCCGGCCGCGGATCTGGACCTGGCCATCGCCACGCTGAAGCTCCGGGGCATCGACGCCTGGCTGCTGGGTCGGATCAGCGATCTTGCCGTGGCACCGATACAGGATGGCGTCGAGGTGGTCCGGGGCGTCAAGGGCGTCGACGGCGGCTCGGTGCAGGTCGTCGGATCCCACCCGCGCTGAGCGGATCCCACCCGCGCTGAGCAGTCGCGTGCGTGCGCGCGCCAAAGGTATTCGGGTGACTCAGCGCGTCAAAAGAGCTGGACTTCTCCAGACGCGAAAGGGGAGCACGCGCAACCGCTGGTCATCACTGACCGTCGGTCACCGCTCGCCAGTGGCCCATTTGGCGTATTCGTCGGGGCCGTCATCGCTCTCGGCCGACGTGGGAGTGTGGGTGACACGCTCCGGCCGGCTGTCGAACAACGACGGACCATGCAGTTCTCGCTCAAGCGCACTCAGGTCTGTACTCGGGCTGTAGTACTTCAGCTCGCGTGCAACCTTGGTCTGCTTGGCTTTGGCCCGGCCGCGTCCCATGACGTCGACCCCCTCGCGCGTATGCCGGGGCGGTATCGCTGGACCGGACCACACACGGTGGTTCGAGTCATCGCGGAACGGCCCCGGGAATCTCGTATTTTCGTAAGGCTAACGCTACACGGTGAAAGCATGTTCCGTAGGGTCGGGTGCTGAGACTGGCCGGATCAGCGCGCGGGGAGCCAGATCCGGTTGCTGCCGACCTGCGCCATCCGCAGCTCAGCGAGCCGATCCGCAGCAGCTGCCGGCGAGATTCCGGTGTCCGCTGCCGCGCGCAGCACCGAGGCTGTCGCGTCGAAGATGCCCGCTGTGTGCTGTTTGGCCCGTGCGAAGTCGAAGCCATGGAGCTCGTCGCTGACCTGGATCACGCCACCGGCATTGACCAGGAAGTCCGGCGCATAGGTGATTCCGCGGGCCATCAGGGCTTGAGCGGTTCCGCCGGGGCCCTGGTTGGTGAGCTGGTTGTTGGCGGCTCCGCACACCACCTTGGCGCTCAGCACCTCCACGGTCGTGTCGTCCAGGGCGCCGCCGAGAGCGCACGGGGCGTAGACGTCGAGCTCGGATCGGACCAGTGCCGAGACGTCGGCTGCGACGTCGATCTCAGGGTGTTCGTCAAGCAGAGCGTCGACGGCAGAGCGTTTGACGTCGGTCACCACCACGCGGGCGCCGTCCTCCAGCAGGTGGGCGGCCAGGAGGCGCCCGACCTTGCCCACCCCCGCGATCCCGACCGTCTTGCCGGCCAGGCTCGGCTTGCCCCAGACGTGGGCCGCGCTCGCAAGCATGCCCTGAAACACCCCGTATGCCGTAAGTACGGAGGAGTCACCGGCGCCGCCGTTGGCCTCGCTGCGGCCGGTCGCAAAGCGGGTCTCTTTGCCGACGACGTCCATGTCGGCGACGTAAGTGCCCACGTCGCACGCGGTGACGTAGCGGCCGCCCAGACTCTCCACGAAGCGCCCGTACGCGCGCAGCAGCGCCTCGCTCTTGTCCGTTGCGGGGTCACCGATGATGACGGCCTTGCCGCCACCGTGGTCGAGGCCGCACAACGCGTTCTTGTAGGCCATGGCACGCGAAAGCTGAAGGACATCCTGGAGCGCGGCCTGCTCCGTCTCATACGGGTAGAAGCGAGTGCCCCCCAGCGCCGGCCCCAAGGCCGTGGAGTAGATGCTGATGATCGCTCGCAGGCCCGTGGCCTCGTCGTGGCAGTACGCCACCTGTTCGAAATCCAGCGGGTTCAGCGGGGGGACAGGCGGAGGCACTGGCATGGATTCAGCCTATGCCGGGCGCCGACGCCAGGCGGGTTCGACCTGGCAGACGTCGCCGGCAGGTGCGGAGCAGCACATCTCGGACCAGTAGTAACTAGTCATTTCGGACATTCGGATATGGCCCGTTCGCGGCGTTCCTTTTGGTGGACAGATGGGTGAAACTGGACATACCAGAAATCCGCACCACCCAGATCAACTCAGCACTCGGAGGACCAATGACCAATCGCGCTGTTGAAACCGAGGCGCTGCTGACCCCTGCCGAGGTTGCAGCACTCTTCCGGGTCGACCCCAAGACGGTCACTCGCTGGGCCAAGGCTGGGAAGCTGACTTCCCTGCGGACGCTCGGCGGTCACCGGCGCTACCGTGCAGAAGAAGTGCGCGGCCTCCTCGGCGGCACAGAGATCGCTTCCTGACCCATCGAGATCGCTTCCTGACGTTGAGCCGCTGATCGGCGCTTGAGCTGATCAGCGGCGTGCGCAGACCAGCGCCGCTCGGCCTTCACGGCCACGCGGCGCTGGAGTGTCATACGGGCTTGCTGGCTTCGTGGCCTTCGACGAACGTCCCGGTCGCGCCGAACGCCGCGCGTCGGGTGCCGCGCCGCAAGCTGGTGAGCACCGGCCGTCCGGCGACCATCACCAGCACGGCGGTCAGCACTCCCCGCGGGAGGTCCCAGCCCAGGCTGGTGGCCAGGTAGAAGGTTCCATAGCGCGACAGGTTGGCCGCCACCGGGTCGCCCGGCACGAAACCCATGCCTGTGGGGGCTCCCGAGGCGAGGAAGGGCCAGAACCACAGGTTCATCAAGAGGCCGAAGAGCAGGCCGACGACCAGTCCGTAGCCCGCCAGCATCGCCCGTTCGGTGCGTCCGCTGGCCCGCGGCAGGCAGCCCGCGCCGAAGCCGACCCAGCCGGCCGCGATCATCTGGAACGGGGCCCACGGGCCGACCCCCCCGGTCAGGAAGGCGCCGACCAGCACCGCCAGAGCGCCGAGCACGAAGCCCACCCCGCGCCCGAGGACCCGGCCGGCAACGACCAGCAGAAAGAACATCGGTTCCACCCCTGCGGTCCCGGCTCCGAGCACTCGCAGCGCTCCACCGGCGGCGGCGAGCACTCCGAGGACCGCGACGGTCTTGGCGTCCAGGCCTCCTTCGGACAGCTCGGCGACGACCAGAGCGGCCAGCAGTGTGATGAGCAGGACGAACAGCCACGGGGCGTCCGCGTTGTGCGACAGACCTGATCCGGGCTGTGCCAGGAAGGGCCACAGGAACGCGACCAGTCCGATCAGGGAGGTCGCCGCGAGGGTGGCAGCGGCCCGCCACCGGACCGCAAGCACCGGTCGCTGCGGGACGTGCGGCGTGGTCACTAGACCGCCAACGGCGGGGGCTGGACGAGGGCGGCGGCAACGTCCGCCACGGTCAACCACGGTTGCGGGTGCATCACCTTGGCCACCTGGGGAGCGAAAGCGGGCGACCCGGCCAGCACCGCGTCGGTCGGGCCGTCGGTCACGACCTCACCGTCGGCGATGACCACGACCCGATCGGCCAGCTCAGCCACCAGCTCGACGTCGTGGGTGGCCACCAGCACACCGTGCTGCTCGGCCGCGAGCAGACGCAGCGAGGCCACGAGCCGGGTCTTTGCGCCGTAGTCGAGCCCGCGGGTGGGCTCGTCGAGCAGCACCAGAGGTGGCTTTCCGGCCAGCACCACAGCCAGGGCAAGGGCAAGCCGCTGCCCCTCCGAGAGGTCGCGCGGGTGGGTGTCGTCCTCCACGTCTGGCGCCAGGTGCGCCAGAATCGCGCGCGTCGTGCCGGGCGCGGCGTGCATGTCCGTATCCGCGGCGCGGCACTCGCCGCTGACCGTCTCGCCGTACAGCAGCAGTCCCGGATCCTGAGGGACGAGACCCACGTGCCGCACCAGCTGTCGGGGTTTCAGGGACGCGGGGTCAAGGCCGCCGGTGCGCACGCTGCCCAGACGCGCCGGCAGCTGACCGCAGGCAGCGGCCAGCAGGGTTGACTTGCCGGAACCGTTGCGACCCATGAGTGCCACGACCTCGCCCGGGTTCACCTCCAGGTCGATGCCGCGCAACACCGCCCGACGACCGCGGTTGACCACCAGCGCTCGAGCACTCAGCAGCGCCTTGTCCAGACCGGATGTGGTGACCGGCTTGACGGCCCGAACGACGGAGCGGCCGGCCAGCTGGAGGCGGATCGGTCCGGCGGCGCGGCGGGCGTCGCGCACCGAGAGCGGCAGCGGCGACCAGCCGGCGAGGCGACCCAGGTCGACGACCGGTGGTGAGACGGGAGACGTGGCCATGGCGGCTGCAGGCAGGTCCGCACGGACCCTGCCGTTCTGGACGACAACCACGCGGTCGGCATACTGCACGACCCGTTCAAGCCGGTGCTCGGCCAACAGGACGGTAAGTCCGAGGTCATGGACGAGCCGGGTGAGGGCGGCGAGAACCTCCTCCGCGGCGACCGGGTCGAGGGCCGAGGTCGGTTCGTCCAGCACCAGGATCCGCGGGTGCGCGGCGAGGACGCCACCGATCGCCACGCGCTGCTGCTGGCCGCCCGAGAGGGTGCGCAGGGTCCGCTGGCGGACATCAGCGAGGCCGAGCAGGTCGAGCGTCTCCTCGACCCGGCGGCGCATGACGTCACCGGTCACACCGAGCGACTCCATGCCGTAGGCGAGCTCCTCCTCGACGGTGTCGGTGACGAAGGCGGCTGCAGGGTCCTGGCCGACGACGCCGACGATGTCCGCGAGGTCGCGCGGGCGGTGCGTGCGGGTGTCACGCCCGTCGACGGTGATCCGGCCGCTCAGCGTGCCGCCGCTGAAGTGCGGGACCAGGCCGTTGACGCAGCGCAGCAGGGTGCTCTTGCCGCTTCCGGTGGACCCCACGACGAGCACCATCTCGCCCTCGTCCACCCGGAGGTCGACACCGCGCAGCACGGGCTCGCGGCGATCGTCGAACCTGACCCCGACGTCCTCGAACCGGATCATGAGGTGGCCCCGACCTCCTGGAGCCCGTCCTGGAGCCCGTCCTGGAGCCCGTCAAAGGGACCGATGGCACGCAGCGGAGGCACCGGGGAGAGCCAGGCCGGCACCAGCGCGAGCAGCACACCCAGAGCGGGAAACCAGGGCAGTATCGGCCACTCCGCCGGCGACGTCTGTACGACGATGCCGGGCACCCCGCGCTGTGCGGCAATCAGGACGAGAACGCCCGCGGCAACACCACATCCGAGCACCAGCCACTCGGGAGTCGCCCACGGGTCGGGCCGATAGCGCGAGCGGGGGTCGCGCCGGGCACCCACCGCGAGGGACGCGGTCGCAGCCACCGAGCCAACGATCAGCAGCGGCAGCCCGAGCAGGGGCGCGGGGCTGCCGTCGAGGAGGCCGTAGACGCCGGCGATGACGCCGCTGAGGCCGGCCAGCGTCAGCGCCGTGGCCTGACGGCGTGAGCGGGCGTCGCGGTGCACCGAGCGACCATACCCGCGTGACTCCATGGATGCCGCGAGGTTCAGTGAGCGCTCAAGCGCGCTGTCGAGAACCGGCACAGCCAGCCGGGCCAGCTCGCGGATGCCGCGCCCGCCGTGACCCCGTAGCCGTCGAGCCACGCGGACGCGTCGGGCGTCGTCAACCAGCTGGGGGGCGTAGGTAAGCGCGACCACGAGTGCCGTGCCGACCTCATACAGGGTGGCGGGGACGTAGCGCAGCAGCCGGCGCGGGCTGGCAAGCGTGTTTGCCGCACCGATGCAGGCGAGCACCGCGGCAAGTCGTGCCCCCTCGTATGCCGCCGCGAGCACACCCTCCAGGGTCACCGGACCGCCGAGTCGCACGCCGCTCGAGCCCGACGGCAGTGGAATCTCGGGCAGCGTGAACAACACGGTGCGCCCAGGCGTCCCGCCCCCGAGCAGCACTTGAAACACCACTCGCAACGTGATGGCGAGCAGGCCGAGCCGCAGGAACGCACCGAACGGCGAAGCCGCCCCGAGCTCGCGCCGGGCAGCGACGACGTACGCGGCGACCACGACGATCAGGGCGAGCAGCAGCGGGTTGGTGGTTCGGTTGGCGGCCATTGCGAGGCCGATGGCCCACGCCCACCACGCCGCCGGGTGCAGCAGGCGCGGCAGCCGGTAGTCGTGGATGGCGAGGGTCATGGTGGTCTCCTGGCTCGCTCAGTCTTCCGTGGCGTCGCGGCCACGGCGCCGTGCCGCAAGACCGATAGCGCCGACCAGGACGACGGCGGCCAGACCGCCGAACAACGGCCAGCTCGAGCCCGTCGACCCATCGTCGGTCGAGGTGCTGGAGGATGCTCCAGCGGCGTCGGCGTCGGCGCTCGGCGTCGGGGCGGGGATCGTGACGTCGGTGTCCGGGCTTGCTGCCGCGGCCGGTACAGGGTCAACAGCTGGGCCGCAGCCGGCGGCCGGCCAGCCGTCGATGCCGCAGGTCAGCCCCTTTTCCAGGCGCAACGTGGCGCCGGCGGCCACCAGGACATCCGAGCCCGTGGCCTTCTCGGGAACGGCGACGCAGGTGGCGCGGACTGCCGGTGGTTCAGTGCCGTCGGCGCTGTCGGCCGGTCGGCCGTAGTCGATGACCAGGCCGACTCGTTTGGTGCCTGCCGCGACCTTGGTGGCAGCACACAGGGTGTCGAAGGTCGGCGTTGCACGAGGGTCACGGACGGAGCTCTCGTCAGCAACCGCAAAGCGCCAGCCCTCGACCGCGCCGTCCTTGGGGATGAACTGCTCCGGCCCGGACTGGGCGAAAGCCCAGGCCCCCTTCTCAAGATGGAAGTACCCCCAGTACCGGTAGGCCGCGGCCTGCGCCGGCGCGGCGATGGCCACCCCGGCCAGCATGACCAGGAAGAGGGTGATGGCAGCGCGATGAACGCGGGCAAGGGGGGCGATACGGGCGGGCTTCACGAAATTAGACCTCTCTCGCGGCGGGGCGGGAGGTCGGGGTTCTTGAGCCGCGACGACCGGCTCCGGACCGCAAACCACGGCGGACATCTTGATGGAGCCTTGTGCCCACGATCCGGTGCTCCGGCTCGCCGCGTGGCTCCGGCCGGGCCCATGTGAGGGCTGATGACCAAGAGGCGGCCTACGGTTGCGGGTCAGCGCCGGTGTCCGACCGGCTTACCCAGACCGCGGGTGTCAGGTGGTCGAATGTTCCCACGCCCCTCTGGAGGGTGTCAAAGCCGACCCCAGGGTTGTGTCAAACGATATGGGGCCGACATCCTCGCGGCCTTCATTGAAGATGCGTTTCGGCGTGCGAGCCAGTCGCTTCAGGCCACCCTCGATGCGGCCATCGGGCCGGCGGAGAAGCTCGAGCCGGGACCTAGGACCCTTCTGCGGAGAACGCCCGAGGGTATAGGGATTGAACTGATCAACGTGTTCACGGCCGTAGGCGCACGGACCGAGGCAGACGTCGCACCACCGCCGCATCGAGGAGGTATCCATGAACAGGGAAGTCATGGCCCAGATGAGCCGGCGAGCAGGTGTCCCGCCGGCGTGGACCTCGGTGCTGGCCGTGATAGCCCACCCGGATGATGCGTCATACGGTCTCGGCGCCATCCTGGACGCGTTCGTCTTCGCGGGGGCCAAGGTTTCGGTGCTCTGTCTGACCCATGGCCAGGCCTGGGCACTTGAGGGGGCCCCCGGAGACCTCGCTGCGCTGCGCGGGGCTGAGCTGGCTTCGGCGGCCGACGTGCTCGGCCCGAAACGCGTCCAGATGCCTGACTGCCCGGATGGGGACCTCAGCAAGGTGGGGCAGACCAGCCTGGTCGCCGAGGTGGTCGCCGCCGCCGACAGGTATTTCCCTGACGGGCTAGTGGTTTTCGACACTGCTCCGGCGCCCGGTCGCCTCGACCATGTGACCGCGACCTCGGCAGGGCTGCAGGCCGCGGAGACCCTTGACCTGCCAGTCCTGGGCTGGGCCCTGTCGGAAGACGTTATCGCACGTCTGTGTCACGATTTCGGCCCCGGCTCCACCGGCAACCAGGATGAGGAGATCGACCTGCGCGTGAACGTCGACCGCGCCCGACAGCGCGTGGCCAGCCACTCCCTCGAGGGTCAGGCTCTGCCCGGCAGCGCCCGCTGGCGTCGGCTGGAGCTGCTCGCCGACACAGAGAGCCTGCGCTGGTTGAGGGTGCCGCACGGTCCGGCGGGTCACCCAACGACCCCGGCGCGAAAAGCCGCCCAGGTCCACGTTCCCGACGAATGAATGAAGCGGCCTGGCCGACGCGCGTCAGGACTCGCGTCGGGCTGACCCTCCCGCAGTGACTGCGAAGATGTCCGGTGCATTGAAACCGTTGTCCGCAAAGGCGTGTATGACGGCCGACGTCACCTCGGCCGAGATGCTGGGCGGCACCAGCGCGATGGCGGAGCCGCCGAATCCACCGCCGGTCATCCGGGCCCCCAGTGCCCCGTGAGCCGTTGCCGTCTCGACTGCGATGTCGAGCTCGGCGCACGAGATCTCGAAGTCATCACGCATGGATGCGTGTGAGGCGTTGAACACTGAGCCCACGTCGGACATGCGCCCTGCGCGCAGCAGTGCCACCGTCTGGCGGACGCGGTCGATCTCGGTCACGACGTGTCGGGCTCGCGCCCGGATCCGTTTGTCCGACAGTCGATCCAGCGTTTGGCCAAGCTCGTCGATGGGCACCTCACGCAGGGAACGCACACCCAGCTGCCTTGCTGCCTCCTCGCAGCTGGCGCGCCGCTGCTCGTACTGTCCGTCGACCAATGAGTGCTTCGCGCGAGTGTTCATGACCAGCAGCGTCAGATCATGTGCGGACGGGTTGAACGGCACCTGCTGGACCGAACCGTCGCGGCAGTCGAGCAGGAGCGCGTTGGCCTCACGGCAGCGCAGCGACGCTGATTGGTCCATGCCTCCGGTCGGGGCCATCGCAATCGTGTTCTCGGCATTGACACAGATGCCGGCGAGTGCGGCGCGGGCAGGGTCGTCGGAGAGCAGGCCCAGCCCCAGGAGGTCGGAAACCGCTGCGGCGACAGCACATTCGAGTGCTGCCGAGCTGGAGAGGCCAGCCCCCACAGGCACCCGGCCGTCCAGCATGACGTCCAGCCCTTGCACCTGATGTCCAGCAGCCTCAAGTGCCCACAGCACCCCTGCCGGATAGGCGCCCCAGCCGGAAGGGTTGCCGGGCCGGACGTCATCAAGGTCGAGGCTGTACGACTCGGACGACTGCAACGAATGCAATCTCAGCTGACGGTTCGGGCGCAGCCGCACCGCGGCATACGTGCGGTGCGGGAGCGCTATCGGCAGGCAGAGTCCGGCGTTGTAGTCGGTGTGCTCGCCGATCAGGTTGACCCGTCCGGGCGCCGACCAGACACCCGATGGTTCTGAGCCGAAAACATCCGAAAAGGCCTGTGTCACAGACGTTCTGAGGGATCCGGAGGCTTCGGGGGACTCAGAGGGCATCGGCAACCCGGCCCACCTGACGCAGCCGAGCCGCGACGGCCTCGGGTGCGACGTCGTTGATCCAGGCGCCGACGCCGGACTCGGAGCCCGCCAGATACTTCAACCGGCCTGGCGCGCGCAGAACCGACATGACCTGCAGGTGCAGGCGGGAGACGTCACGTCCCTGGTGCACCGGTGCTTGGTGCCAGCCGGCGATGTAGGGCAACGCGATCGGTGAGCCGTCCGGCCCTTCGTAGTAACGGTCCAGGCGGTGCAACAGATCCAGGTAGACCCCGGCAAGCTCGTCGCGTTCAGCGCTGTCCAGGGCGACCAGATCAGGCACGTCACGGTTTGGCACGAGGTGCACTTCGAGCGGCCACGCTGCGGCATACGGGACGTAGGCCGTCCAGTGAGTGCCCTTGATAACGATACGGGAACCAGCGTCCAGCTCGGCGGCAAGCAGATCGGCACCCAGCAGCCGCCCGGTGCGCCGATGATGCGCGGTGGCCGCCCGAAGCAACGACGCGGTGCGGGCGGGGATGAACGGGTAGGCGTAGATCTGTCCGTGCGGGTGATGAAGGGTGACACCGATCTCCTCGCCACGGTTCTCGAAAGGGAACACGTGCTCGACGGCGTCGAGCGCGGACAGCTCGCGGGTACGGTCGGCCCACACGTCCACCACCGTCCGGGCCCGCGTCGGTGACAGAGACGAGAAGCTCGCGCTGTGGTCGCTGGTGAAGCAGACGACCTCGCAGCGTCCCAGCGCGGGAGCATGGGCGAGCAGCGGGTTCTCAGACGCTCCGGCAGCGGAGGTTCCGGCAGTGGTGGACCCGGAGGCAGTGGTGGACCCGGAGGCGGAGGTCGACCCGGAGGCGGAGGTCGACCCGGAGGCAAAAGAGGGGAAACGGTTCTCGAAGACGACCACGTCATACTCGTGCGCAGGGATCTCCGAGGGCATCGTGCCGCCGCCGGTCGGGCAGAGCGGGCACTCGCCTGCCGGGGGTAGGAACGTACGGTTCTGGCGGTGATCGGCGATGGAGACCCAGTCGCCGGTCAGCGCGTCCAGGCGCATCGTCCCGGCAGCCGGGAGATCGTCCAGCGGGCGCTCGTCAACCGCATCGCGGCTCTTGGCCCCACTGAGGTAGGGCTCGGAGTCGTCGAAGTAGATCAGCTCGCGGCCATCGGCCAAGGTGGTGGAGGTGCGGCGAACCCTCGGCGAGCTCTCGGGGTGCTCAGTCATGAGCTTCTGACCTTCCTGGGTTTGTCGTCCGTCTCGAAACCAAGTGGCTGGGCCACGATGAGCCGGCCGACCTGCTCGGAGACGATTCGTTGCGCCTCGGCATCGAGCCCTGCGCTGGTCACCAGCACGTCGACCTGGGCAAGGGTGGCGAATGTCGACAGGCCGATGACGCCCCACTTGCTCTCGTCGGCCACCACGATGACGCGTTGGGCGGTCGCGATGAGCGCTCGGTTGGTCGCGGCTTCGATGAGGTTCGGCGTGGTCAAACCCGCGACCTGGTCGATGCCGTGCACACCGAGGATGAGCGTGTCGACGTGCAGCGACCCCAGTGTGGTGTCGGCCACCGGACCGACCAACGCGTCCGACGGAGTGCGCACCCCGCCGGTCAGGACGACGGTCAGATCTTCACGCTGGGGGTTGTGCAGCAGGTCGGCCACCCGCGGAGAGTTCGTCACCACGGTCAGGTTGGGAACGTTCACGAGCTCATGGGCCACGGCATACGTCGTGGTGCCGGCCGAGATGGCAATCGACGAGCCGGGGGCGATCAACCCAGCCGCGACGCGTGCGATGGCCGACTTCGGGCCCGGGTTCAGGCCGGACTTCACATGGAATCCTGGCTCTTCGGCGCTGCGGCCGACGGCCGCGGCGGCGCCCCCATGGACTTTCATGACCAGCCCGTTGACCGCAAGCGCCTCGATGTCACGGCGCACCGTCATGTCAGAGACGCCCAAGAGGTCGACCAGCTCGGAGACGCGCGCCCCGCCGGCGCGGTCAACCTCCCTAAGGATCGCTTCTTGTCGCTGTCGTGCCAGCACGCGGTCTCCCTTCATCTGTCGGCCCGATCGGTCGTCCGGTCCTGGGCCGAAGAGCAAGAGTTCATTTTTGAAGGCTGGTTGTGTTCAAACCAGCGGGTGCGTTCAAACCAATGGACTGGCAGCCGTGCCAACGGCTGGCGTCGTTCAGTCCCGGGGTGCGTCGCCCAACGCGCGACCCAGGACCTCTTTCATGCCCTCGAGCTCAAGATGGGTCCCGACATACCAAGCTGTTCCCTGGCCGTGGGAACGGCGAGTCACGGCAGGGTCGCCGCTCGACGATGGCCATCGTGAGTCGCGCAGAAGCAGATCTGACCCCCGACTTCTGCATGAGGGCCACATCATCGGGCCACTCGTGCTCGGGCCATTGGGCGCACCGCGTTTTCTTTCCGTCATGGCGTAGGAATCTAGCGCGTCGAAACCCACCAGAACAAGACACAAATACACACTCGCTATCGCGTGGATGGTGCCGATCGGCTCGCAGGTGGGTCGGGAGGCGCCTTTCGGAACTAGAGAAACGGACAAATCGACAAGATACGTGATGATCTATGTCTTGAAATGTTTGAGGTTTGACCCTAGGTTACGGTTGAGCTGCGTCCGACCATAGAGCAGGAGCGCCCTCCCTTGTCTGACGTCGAACCAGCGTTGGTCTATTGGCGCACCTCCGGTGTCTGCGTCCTCATCGACTGCCACGGCCATGGCCTGCCCCGCATTCTGTACTGGGGTGCCGACCTCGGGGACTTGGCGGACGAGGACCTGGCGTCGATGGCGCTGGCCGCTGTGCCGCAGCGGGTGCCCGCCCAGACCGACGACCTGGTCGAGGTCAGCATCCTGCCCGAACAGTCCCGCGGATGGATGGGCACGCCGGGCCTGACGGGTCATCGCGACGGGGGCGCATGGTCCCCGCGCTTTGTCACCCGCCACCTGGAGCACGGCCAGCCTTCAGCGGCAGCCCAGTCTTCGGCGGCAGCCGAGCCGCCCCCGGCGCACCGGCTCAGCGTCATGGCCGGCGACCCGTCCCTTGGCCTTGACTGCCTCTGGGAGCTGGAGATGACGCCCTCAGGGCTGATCCGGCAACGCGCGACGATCACCAACACCGGAGCCGACGGGTTCCATCTGGACCGCCTGCTGCCCAGCTTTCCGGTGCCGGCACAAGCGACCGAGCTGCTCGACCTGACCGGGCGCCACTTGCGTGAACGGTCGCCCCAGCGCAGCCCCTTCACCATCGGTAGTCATACCCGCGAGAACCGCCGAGGCCGCACCGGGCTGGACGCCAGCCTGCTCTTCTTCGCCGGAACCCCTGGCTTCGGCTTCGAGTCCGGCGAGGTGTGGGCGATCCATCTGGCCTGGAGCGGCAACCACCGCTTGGTCGCCGAGCGTGACAACACCGGCGTCAGCTGGATCGGTGGCGGTGAGCTGCTGATGCCGGGCGAGGCTCGGTTGGCCCGGGGCGAGTCGTATGCCGGTCCCTGGCTCTACGGCTCGTTCGGCCGCGGTATCAACGAGCTGACTGGGCGGTTCCATTCATACCTGCGGGTCCGCGCCTCGCACCCGGGATCGCCACGACCGGTGACGCTCAACACGTGGGAGGCGGTCTACTTCGACCACGACCTCGGCCGGCTGTCGGCTCTGGCCGATGCGGCGGCCGCGGTCGGTGTCGAGCGATTCGTGCTGGACGACGGCTGGTTCGGGGGCCGCCGCAGCCAAACCGCGGGTCTGGGCGACTGGGTCGTCTCCCCGGAGGCCTGGCCTCAGGGGCTCAGCCCGTTGATCGACCACGTGACCGGCCTGGGCATGGAGTTCGGCATCTGGGTGGAGCCCGAGATGGTCAATGTCGACTCTGATGTCGTTCGCGCCCACCCGGACTGGGTCATGACCGCCGATGCCCACCGCCTGCCGATGACCGTCCGCGGCCAGCAAGCCCTCAACCTGGCGATCCCGGAGGCGTATGAACACGTCCTCGGGCAGCTGGATGCGCTTTTGCGCGACCACGACATCCGCTACCTCAAGTGGGACCACAATCGCGACCTGCACGAGGCTGGCGACTCCCGAACCGGTCGTCCGTCCGTGCACGCCCAGACCCTTGCCACGTATGCGCTCATGGACGCGCTGCGGCGACGCCACCCAAACGCCGAGATCGAGTCCTGCTCCTCCGGCGGTGGCCGGGTCGACCTTGCCATCCTGGAGCGCACCCAGCGTGTCTGGGCCTCGGACTGCATCGATGCGCTGGAACGACAACAGATCCAGCGATGGACAGCAACGCTCATTCCCTGGGAGCTGATCGGCTGCCACGTCGGGTCAGAAGTCGCGCACACCACTGGTCGCCAGCACACGCTGGACTTCCGCGCCGGCACGGCGTTCTTCGGCCACTTCGGGATCGAATGGGACCTGAGCCGCGCGAGCCAAGCGGATCTCACCCGGCTCGCAGCGTGGATCACGGCTCACAAGCGGTTGCGCGGGCTGCTGCACACCGGTCGTGTCGTTGTTGGTGACCATCCTGACCCAGCCCTGTGGGTCCACGGAGTCGTCGCTCATGACGGGAGCGAGGCCGTGTACTCCTTCACCCAGGTGGCCACCAGCGTCGCGTCACCGGCAGGTCGGGTCCGGCTCCCCGGACTGGACCCCCATGCCACATATGACGTGCTCCCGCTATCTCCCGGAGGCGACACCCCGGCAGCCGACTTGTCATCGCCGCCGTGGTGGTCCACAGGGATCAGGCTCAAGGGGTCAGTGCTGGGGAGTATGGGCGTCCAGGCCCCGAACCCGTTTCCTGAGAGTCTCGTGCTTCTTGTAGCGACCCGATTCCGAGGTGATGGAACGTGAGGTTGCTGGTGACGGCGGGTGCCGCGGCCCAGCCCTCATGCCCCGGCCTCGGGATTTCCGTTCACCCCAAGGATCGCGTTGCGCTACAGCTACAGCTGCAGGTGTAGGCGGAGGGCCTCGTCCACCTCCGCCATGAGCTGCGGCGGTACCCGACCCAAAACAGGCCCGATGCGTTCGACGGTCACCGAACGCACCTGCTCGGCTTGAGCCTTTGAGTCGACACGTAGGCCGGTTGCGTTGGCCCGGAGGAGAACCTGAAAAGGAAAGACGTGGGTGATGTTGCTGGTCACGGGTACCACGGTCAGGACACCGCGCCCGAGTCGGTCGGCTGTGGCGTTGGCCCGGTCGTTGCTCACGATGATGCCGGGCCGGCGCCTGTTGGCTTCACTGCCTCGCGTCGGTTCGAGGTCAATCAGACGTACCTCACCGCGCTGCATCGGCGAGCCCGTCGGCTGCCGTGGCTTCCCACAACGCTTGATCGCCCGATGACTCCCATTCGTCCCAAGCCGATGCGTAGTCCTGCTCGAGATCAGCGTGACGAAGCAGGTGGATCGCGTGCTGTAGGGCCGCGGAACGCGACGGTAGGCCTGCGGTGTGGGCGTACTCGTCCAGAACGGCTACGTCCTCCTCCGGCAGGCTCACACTGAGTTTCATACTGCGATGCTACCCGGGTATTACTCGCGACCACAAGGCAACCGGAACGAAAGCTTCCTTCTTTCCGACGCAGGTAACCCGGGCGCCGGCTTCAGTTGAGGATGCGCTACCGGGGTGGGGACGGTCGACAAAAACGACCGGATAGCCGATGAGCGGTCGACGCTGTCCGCGACAAGGAGTTCCGCTGTCGCGCACCGTCGGTGCTGCTGAGCGCCGCACTTCTCGGACGAAGGTACGGTCAAGTCTTGAAGGAGTGGCTGACGGCCAAGAGCGTCAAGGGCGTTGTCAGTGCGCATCGACGGGAGGTCATCATGGGCTGGGTGTGGCTTGGAGCGGCGATCATGGCGGAGGTCGCCGCGACACTGGCCCTGCGCGCCAGTGATGGGTTTACCCGGTGGTGGCCATCGGTGGTAGTCGTCGTCGGCTACGGCGCCGCGTTCTTCTTGCTCAGTCAGGTTCTCAAGACGATCGGCGTGGGGCTGGCGTATGCCACGTGGGCAGGGTTGGGCACGGCGGGGGCTGCGGTCGGAGCCTGGCTGTTGTTCGGCGAACGGTTTAGCGGTCTGGCGATCGCCGGGATCGCCTTGATCATTGTCGGCGTCGGTGTGCTGAATCTGGCTGGGACCAGCCATGGTTGACCTCTGCCGCAGGGTTGACCGACGGAGTGGTCGCTGGGCTCGAATTGTCTGACGACCGCGCTTGGCGAATCTCTCAGCAGTTCGCGTCGAAGCTGGGATTCCTCATCCTCACGTGACACGTCCGAGGCTTCCATGCGCGGCCTGCGCTACGTTGCCTCCATGACTCCGTTCCTCTACATGGGCTCGTACTCCGAGTACTCGCCATGAGAGCCCTGATTCGGTTTGAGCGGTGGGTGGACGATCTCAGCCCAGTCCGGCAGTCGTTTGCGTGGCTCGGGATCGCGCTGGCCCTCTACCTGGTGCTGACCTTGGCCTTGGTCCTCGTCGGCGACCCCACCCTCGGCAAGATGTCGGCTCCCTGGGTGTTCGTCGTGGCCGCAACCGGCGTCGCGTCGTCGCGGCTCAGGAACCGCCACCGGGATAAGTACGACTCCGCAGTACTGGCGCTGCGACGGCGGGATCAATAGCACACCGAAGCCGAAGCCCCCACCCGAGCGAATCGGGTGGGGGCTTCGTCGGAGCTAGGCCGGCCCCCCCAACGCATCTCGCAGAGCATTCTGACGCTGAGAATGCTCTGCGAGATGCGTTGCCTTCTGGGGGTGCCCGGTCAGTGGAGCGATCCGGCCCGGCCGGTATCGATGATCACGCGGCGGCCGATGCTGGGGCGACCG
>DASRVZ010000046.1:0-13650 GCA_035654835.1 Dermatophilaceae bacterium
CCGGCCTCTACTGCCGAGCCGACGACCGCGGCGACCCGGTGATCCAGCTCGCACCACCGCTGATCATCGGCCAGCCCGAGTTCGACGACATCGAGCAGCGCCTGCGCTCCGTCCTGACCGAGGCCGAGAACCACCTGTGAGCCATGGGGCGACCGGGCCCCTCTGGTGGGCCGGTCGCCGGGCTGGCGCAACCCGCCCGGCGCTGGCCCAGGACGAGAGCGTCGACGTTGCCATCGTGGGTGCCGGCTATACCGGCCTGTGGACGGCGTACTACCTGCTGCAGGCTGACCCGTCGCTGACCGTGCTGGTCCTGGAGGCGGAGCACGTCGGCTTCGGCGCGAGCGGACGCAACGGGGGCTGGGTCTCGGCCCTGTACCCCGTGGGGCCCAGGACACTGGCTCGTGACCATGGTGAGTCCCCGGCCAGGGATCAGTACGCGGCGCTGCGGGACAGCGTCGACGAGATCGGTCTGGTCGACAAGGCTGAAGGCGTCGACTGCGGGTTCCACAAGGGCGGGACGCTCGTCGTCGCCCGCAACCGCGCGCAGGCGGCGCGGGGTCGGGCTGAGGCAAAGGACTCCGACTACTGGGGCACCGGCACGACGTGGCTCGAGGCCGACGAAGCGACCGATCGGTTTGCTGTCCAAGGACTTTCGGGGGCGACCTTCAACCCGAGCTGCGCCCGCATCGACCCGTTCCGGCTGGCGGTGGGACTTGCCCACGCGGTCGAGAAACGGGGAGCCCGGATCCACGAGCACACTCACGTCACGAAACTGGGCGCCCGTTGGGTGCTGACCGAGGACGGGATCGTCGTCAAGGCCCGCCACGTCATCCGGGCCACCGAGGCCTGGACCGCCCGCCTGCCCCGTCACCGCCGGACCGTAGCGCCCGTCTACTCGCTCATGGTGGCCACGGCACCCCTGCCGCAGTCGCTCTGGGACGAGATCGGCCTGGCTGACGCCGAGACGTTCAGCGAGATGCGGCACGTGATCGTCTACGGGCAGCGGTCGATGGACGACCGGCTCGTGTTCGGCGGTCGCGGTGCCCCATATCATTTCGGCTCCAGCATCAAACCTGAGTTCGATTCAGTCGCAACGGTATTCGCGAACCTGCGGCGCAGCCTGACCAACCTCATCCCGGCGACCGAGGGCGTCGAGTTCACGCACGCCTGGGGCGGACCGCTGGGGATCTCCCGCGACTGGCACCCCAGCGTCGGATACGACCCGTCGACCGGGATGGGCCACGCCGGTGGCTACGTCGGAGACGGGGTTGCCCTGAGCAACCTGGCCGGACGCACGCTGGCGGACCTGGTGGCCGCCCGCGATACAGCTCTGACCCGCCTTCCGTGGGTCCAGCACCGTTCTCGGCGATGGGAACCCGAGCCGCTGCGCTGGCTGGGCGTGAACGCCGGGCTGCAGCTCGCCAATCTCGCCGACCATGAAGAGCGGCTGACCGGACGTCCGGCACTGCTGGGCGGAGCGCTATCAGCCCTCACCAGCCACTAAGCCGGATCAACGACTAGCTAGGACCAGCCGCTGAGACCAAGCCCCGCGTCAGGACCGGTCTCAGTGCCTCAAGCACCGACGCGTCCTCGATGGTGCTCGGAACCGCAGGAGATCCGCCGTCGGCGATCTGGCGCATGGTCTTACGCAACATCTTGCCCGAGCGGGTCTTGGGCAAGGCCAACACGACGTCGACCCGATGCAACGACGCGAGCGCCCCGACCTCATCGCGGACCCGCTGGACCAGCTCGGCCTGAAGCGCCTCCACGGCACCTTCGCCCGAGACGTCGACACCGGCCTTCAGGACCACGAGCGCCCTGGGGACCTGACCTTTGAGCTCGTCGACCACCCCGATCACGGCGCACTCAGCCACGGACGGGTGGCCGGCCAGTGCCGCCTCGAGGGATCCCGTCGACAGACGATGTCCAGCCACGTTCAGCACGTCGTCGGTGCGACCCATGACGTAGAGATAGCCGTCCTCGTCGAAGTAGCCGCCGTCCCCGGTCAGGTAGTAGCCATCAAAAGCGGCGAGGTAGCCCGAGACGTAGCGCTCGTCGTCCTGCCACAGCGTCGGCAGCGTGCCGGGTGGCAAGGGGAGCTTGACGCAGATGGCCCCTTCGACGCCTGGTGCCACCTGCTCTCCCCGTTCGTCGAGGACCCGGACGTCGTAGCCCGGGACGGGCACGGTCGGTGACCCCGGCTTGATCGCAAGGAGCTCCAGACCGATGCAGTTGGCCGCGATCGCCCAGCCGGTCTCGGTCTGCCACCAGTGGTCGATCACCGGTATGCCGAGTCGCTCACCTGCCCAGTGGTACGTGTCCGGGTCGAGGCGTTCCCCCGCCAGGAACAGCGTGCGCAGCTTGGACAGGTCGTGGCCCGCGATGAGCGTGCCATCGGGGTCTTCCTTCTTGACCGCACGGATCGCCGTCGGGGCCGTGAAGAGTGCGGCCACGCCATACTGCGCCGCCACCCGCCACAGGGCTCCCGCGTCGGGAGTGCCCACCGGCTTGCCCTCGTAGAGCACCGTCGTGCACCCCGCCAGCAACGGCGCGTAGACGATGTAGGAGTGGCCGACCACCCAGCCGACGTCACTGGCCGCCCAGAACACCTCGCCAGGGTTGAGTCCGTACACGTTCTTCATCGACCAGTACAGCGCGACGGCGTGGCCGCCGTTGTCACGCATGATGCCCTTGGGCCGGCCCGTCGTCCCCGAGGTGTAGAGGATGTAGAGCGGGTCCGTCGCCTCCAGAGTCACGCACTCGGACACCGTCATCTGGTCCGGATCCATCAGGGCGTCCCAGTCGAGGTCGCGCTCCCCCATCGTCGCCACGGCCTGTTTGCGCTGCAGAACCACGCAGTAGTCAGGCTTGTGAGCGGATCGCTCGATCGCCGCGTCCAGCAGGGGTTTGTATTCCACGATCCGCTTGGGCTCGATCCCGCAGGAGGCGATGACCACAACCTTCGGCGCGGCATCCTCGATCCGGGCCGCCAGCTCGCCGGGCGCGAACCCGCCGAACACCACTGAGTGCACCGCCCCGATCCTGGCGCAGGCAAGCATCGCCACGATGGCCTCGGGCACCATCGGCATGTAGATGACCACGCGATCGCCCTTGTCCACCCCGAGCGCCCGCAACGCGCCGCCGAACCGGGACACCTGGTCCAGCAGCTCGATGTAGGTCAGCGTACGGGAGTTCCCGGTAACCGGGCTGTCGTAGTGAATCGCGGGTTGGTCGCCCCGACCTGCGATCACGTGCCGGTCGAGGGCGTTGTAGCAGGTGTTGAGCTGACCGCCCTGGAACCACCGGTAGAACGGCGGCCGGGAGTCGTCGAGCACCGTGCGGGGTGGGGTGATCCAGTCGATGCCTCGGGCAGCCTCTCCCCAGAACCCTTCAGGGTCCTCGATGCTGCGACGATGGGCGCGCGTGTACGTTCCGTCGGTCATACCGACATCTTCACTCCCAGCGCTCCGTCAAGCCACAGCCCAACCAAACCGGTGCGATGAACCGGCGTCTTCGTGCGATGAACGGTGTGTCAAGGACGCAAAGTGCAGGTATGCCGTCCCGCAAGCGTGGCGCTCAGGCGGTCGAGGCCGCCAGCTGGCCACATGCGCCGTCGATGTCCGAGCCACGGGTGTCACGCACGGTGGTCGGCACCCCGCGCGCCCGCAACCGGCGGACGAACTCGCGCTCGACACCGGGCTCCGAGGCCGTCCACTTCGAGCCCGGAGTGGGGTTCAGCGGGATGGGGTTGACGTGCACCCAGCCCCTGCCTCGAGCGTTGAGCTTGTCGCCCAGCAGGTCAGCACGCCACCCCTGGTCATTCATGTTGCGGATCAGGGCGTACTCGATGCTGACCCGACGGCCAGTCACCTTGAAATATCGGTATGCCGCGTCGATGGCCTCGTCGACGCTCCATCGGGTGTTGATCGGCACGAGCTCGTTGCGAAGCGTGTCGTCGGGCGCATGCAACGAGAGCGCCAAGGTGACCGGGATGCCCTCCGCGGCAAGCTTGTCGATCGCAGGGACCAACCCCACGGTGGACATGGTGATGCCACGAGCCGACATGCCGAGGCCGTCAGGCGTCGGATCGATCATCCGGCGGATGGCACCGATCGCGGCCGTGTAGTTGGCCAGCGCCTCGCCCATGCCCATGAAGACCACGTTGCTGACCCGCAACGGCGACACCTCGGCGCCGCCGGTCAGCTCCCCGCGCCGCAACGATCGGGCGGCATGCACGACCTGCTCGACGATCTCGGCCGTCGACATGTTGCGGGTCAAGCCCTCTTGCCCGGTTGCGCAGAATGGGCAGTTCATGCCGCAGCCGGCCTGACTGGAGATGCAGATGGTGACCCGTTTGGGATAGCGCATCAGCACGCTCTCGACCAGGGCACCGTCGTGCAGCCGCCACACCGACTTGATCGTCTTGCCCTTGTCGGCTTCGAGGGTCCGCACCGGTGTGAGCAGCTGGGGCAGGAGCGCTGCCACCACCTCGTCGCGGATGGCCTTGGGCAGGTCGCTCATCTCGGCGGGTGACTCGACCAGACGTTCGAAGTAGTGCGTGGACAGCTGCTTGGCCCGGAATCCCTTGTGTCCCAGCGCCTCGACCGCAGCCTTGCGCCCTGCAGGATCGAGGTCGGCCAGATGTTGCGGAGGCTTGCCCCGACGAGGGGCATCAAGAACGAGCTGTCCTGGCTTGGGGCGCCGGCTCGAGAGCGGTGCCAGGGCTACCTGCACGGGCGTGCTGGGGGCCGTCTCGGTCTTGGCGGTGGTTGGTTCGACGTCAGGCATCGCCCACAGTGTCTCAGGGGTCAGGTGACGGGGACAAATACGGCCAGCAGAGCCCAGGCAAGCGGGGCAGAGAGCAACAGCGAGTCGATCCGGTCCATGAACCCGCCGTGACCGGGGAGGATGCTTCCCAGGTCCTTGACACCAAGGTCACGTTTGATGGTCGACTCGATCAGATCACCGACCGTCGCCGAGATGACCAGGGCCAGACCGACGATGGCACCCTGCCACCAGGTTCCGTCCAAGATCAACATGACGGTGGCGATGCCGCCGATCACGCAGGCGAGAGCGGAGCCCGCCGCGCCCTCCCAGGACTTCTTGGGGCTGATAGACGGGGCCATCGGATGCTTGCCAGCCACCACGCCCACGGCATAGCCACCGACATCGCTGCAGATCGCCACGATCAGGAAGACAAAGACCCGTCCGGCGCCGTCAGGTTCTCTGAGCAGGAGGATGGCGAACGAGGCCAGGAACGGCACATAGGCAGCGACGAAGATGCCACCGGCGATGTCGCGGATCGCGTCATGCAGCCCATCGGCCATCCGCCACAGCAACACCGAGATACAGGTCAGACCGAAGGTCACGATCAGTGCCTGCCCGCCACCGACGAACGATGCGACGAGCATGGCGATAGCGCCGAACATGCTGGGCACGAGCGGGACATTGATCTTGCCTTGCGCGAGGCCGCTGCGCAGCTCCCAGACGCCGAAGCAGGCAACCACGATCACCACCCCGAGAAAGATCTCCTTGCGGAAGATCAGGCTCGCGAGGACCACCGCACCCAGGCTGAGGCCGACGCCGATGGCATTCGGCAGGTTGCGCCCTGCGCGGCTGGGTTTCGTCCCGGAAGGCTCGCCCGCGCTGCGTCGTTCGCCACGGGAGGACGGTGTTGTCGTCATACGTTGATGGACTCGTGCGCCTCAGACCTCGAGGAGCTCGGTTTCCTTGACCTTGAGGATGGCGTCGACGTTCTCGACGTGCTTCCTGGTGAAGGACTCGAGCTCCTTTTCAGCGCGGGTGCCCTCGTCCTCACCGATCTTGCCCTCCTTGACGAGGTGGTCGATCTCTTCCTTGGCCTTGCGACGGATGTTACGGATGGACACCTTGGCATCCTCGGCCTTGGTGTGGGCAAGCTTGATGTACTCCTTGCGACGCTCTTCGGTCAGCTGAGGCAGGTTGATCCGGATGACGGTGCCGTCACTGTTGGGGTTGATGCCCAGATCAGAGTCACGCAGCGTCTTCTCGATCTCGGCCATCGCCGTCTTGTCGAAGGGCGTGATCAGGATCGTGCGGGCCTCAGGAGTCTGGAACGAGGCCAGCTGTTGCAGTGGGGTCCGCGAGCCGTAGTAGTCCACGGTGAGCTTGTTGAACATCGCGGCGCTCGCCCGCCCGGTACGGATGGTTGCGAAGTCTTCTTTCGCGACCTCGATGGCCTTCTCCATCTTTTCCTCGGCCTCGTGCATGGTTTCGTCGATCATCAGGACTCCTCATCCGCAGTAACGAGCGTGCCGATCCTCTCACCCCGGATGGCCTTGGCGATGTTGCCCTCGCCTTCCATCCCAAACACGATCATCGGCAGCTTGTTCTCGGAGCAGATGGCGAACGCGGCCGCGTCGACAACCCTCAGGCCCTGCTGCAGTGCCTCGTCATACGAGATTCGGTCAAGCTTGCGGGCGGTGGGATCCGTGCGCGGGTCCGCGCTGTAGACGCCGTCCACCCCGTTCTTGCTCATCAGAACCACCTCGCACTCGATCTCGAGGGCCCGCTGTGCGGCAACGGTGTCGGTGGAGAAGTAGGGCAACCCGAAACCGGCACCAAAGATGACCACACGGCCCTTCTCGAGATGCCGAATCGCACGGAGGGGGATATACGGCTCGGCGATCTGCCCCATGGTGATCGCGGTCTGGACGCGGGTCGCGACGCCGGCCTTCTCCAGGAAGTCCTGGAGCGCCAGGCAGTTCATCACGATGCCCAGCATGCCCATGTAGTCGGCACGAGCGCGGTCCATCCCCCGACGCTGAAGCTCAGCCCCGCGGAAGAAGTTGCCACCACCCATGACCACGGCCACCTGGACGCCAGTGGCGGCCGCCTCGGCAATCTGCTCCGCGATGCCACGCACGACGTCTGGGTCGAGCCCCACCTTGCCCCCGCCGAACGTCTCGCCGGAGACCTTGAGCAGCACCCGCTTGTATGTCGGGCGCGTGGTTTCGGTTGTCATGGGGCCTCCCAGGCAAGAACCAGACGTGTGTCGCGTGAGTCTTCCACAACCTCAGTGGTGAGGAACGGTCAGGATCCGACGCGGAACCGGGCGAACGCCTTGGCCGTCGCGCCCGACTCCTCAAGAACCTGGGCCACCGTCTTCTTGGCGTCCTTGGCGAACGCCTGCTCGAGCAGGACATTCTCCTTGAAGAAGCCGTTGAGCCGACCCTCGATGATCCTGGGCAGAGCAGCCTCGGGCTTGCCCTCTTCCCTGGCAGTGGCCTCAGCGACGCGACGCTCGTTCTCGACCGTCTCGGCGTCGATGTCGTCACGGGTCAGGACCGACGGGCTGAACGCCGCGATGTGCATCGCGATGTCGCGAGCCGTCACGTCGTCGCCACCGTCAGTGGCCATGAGGACACCTATCTGGGGCGGCAGGTCCGGACTGGTCTTGTGCAGGTAGGACACGACGTGGGTGGCCTCGAGACTCGCCACACGACGGACCTCGATCTTCTCGCCGATGGTCGCGTTGGCGTCGTCCAAAACTTCCTGGACCGTCTTGCCGCCCATGTCGCTGGCCAGCAGCTCATCGGCGCTCGACGCCCCGACGGTGACAGCCTGCGCGAGGACCTGGCCGGCCAGTGCGATGAACTTGTCGCCTTTGGCGACAAAGTCGGTCTCGCAGTTGACCTCGACGAGCGTGCCGACGCCGTTGCCGGCCTGGGCAGCCACGAGGCCGTTGGCCGCAGTGCGACCTTCGCGCTTGGAGACGCCCTTGAGACCCTTGATGCGCAGGATCTCGGTGGCCTTGTCGCGGTCGCCGTCAGCCTCGTCCAAGGCTCTCTTGACGTCCATCATGCCGGAGCCGGTCGACTCGCGAAGCGCTTTGATGTCAGCGGAGGTGTAGTTCGCCATCGTTATCGCTCTCTTTCGTGAGGGCGCGCCGGGTGCGACCACAGAAGGTCGACCCCGGCGCGCTGACTCGTTCAGGGTTCAGCAGCTGTGCTCAGGCCTTGACGTCTGAGTCCTCAGCGGTCTTGGGGGCAGGAGCCTCAACAACGGGAGCCTCAGCCACCGGAGCCTCAGCCACCGGAGCCTCAACAACGGGAGCCTCAACAACCGGAGCCTCGGTGCCAGCGAGAAGCTCGCGCTCCCACTCGGCCATCGGCTCATCGGCAGCCACGGCGCCTTCTTCGGCAACGTCGCTGCCGCCACGAGCAGCAGCGCGGGCGATCAGGCCGGCGGCAACTGCGTCGGCAACCACGCGAGTGAGCAGGGTGACGGAGCGGATCGCGTCGTCGTTGCCCGGGATCTTGTAGTCAACTTCGTCGGGGTCGCAGTTCGTGTCCAAGATCGCGATGACCGGGAGCTTGAGCTTGCGCGCCTCGGTGACGGCGAGGTGCTCCTTCTTGGTGTCGACGATCCACACGGCGGAGGGGACCTTGGCCATGTCGCGGATGCCGCCGAGGGTCTTCTCGAGCTTGATCTTCTCGCGCTTCATCACGAGGAGCTCTTTCTTGGTGCGACCCGAACCAGCGACGTCGGTGAAGTCGATCTCTTCGAGCTCCTTCAGGCGGGACAGGCGCTTGCTGACCGTCTGGAAGTTGGTGAGCATGCCACCCAGCCAGCGGTAGGTCACGTACGGCATACCGACGCGGGTCGCCTGCTCGGCGATCGGCTCCTGGGCCTGCTTCTTGGTGCCGACGAACAGGATGGTGCCGCCGTGGGCGACGGTCTCCTTGATGAACTCGTATGCATCGTTGATGTAGGTCAGCGACTGCTGCAGGTCAATGATGTAGATGCCATTGCGCTCGGTCATGATGAAGCGCTTCATCTTGGGGTTCCAGCGACGGGTCTGGTGCCCGAAGTGGACGCCGCTCTCGAGCAGTTGACGCATTGTGACGACGGGCATGGCCGTTGTCTCGCTTTCGTTCGTTTCAGTTATCCACGAGTCCGACAGGATTGCCGTCCTCGTGCCTGGCGTCTGCGAGCGCACCCCGCCCGAAGGTCCGGGACTGCGGTGGTGCACACCCGTTTGCGACGGTGAGCAGACACGCGAATTCCACCGATCTGCCCGAGGACGGACCTGTGGTGTGCTCATGCTACGGCTAGCCTGCCGGACATGGGAAATCCGCTCGTCGCCCGCATGCAAGGGTTTGGGACCACGATCTTCGCCGAGATGAGCGCGCTGGCGCTGAGCACGGGCGCGATCAACCTCGGGCAGGGCTTCCCGGACACCGACGGACCGCGCGAGATGCTCGACGCCGCGATCGACGCGATCAGCTCGGGCCGCAACCAGTACCCGCCCGGAGCCGGAGTGCCCGAGCTGCTGGACGCGATCGCCGAGCACCAGAGAAGGTTCTATGGGCTGACGGTCGACCCCGCCCGGGAGATCCTTGTGACTGTCGGTGCAACCGAGGCAATCGCCGCGGTGATCCTGAGTCTGTGTGAGCCGGGCGACGAGGTCGTGACCTTCGAGCCCTACTACGACTCGTATGCCGCCACGATCGCCCTGGCCGGGGCCGTCCGACGAACCTCGGCGCTGCGGTTTCCGGACTTCGCCGTTGACGAGGAGTCTCTGCGCGGCGCGTTCTCCTCGCGTACCCGCCTGATCCTGTTGAACAACCCGCACAACCCAACCGGCAAGGTGTTCAGCCGGTCAGAGCTGGACCTGATCTGCTCGCTTGCTCGCGAACATAACGCCTGGGTGGTCTCCGACGAGGTCTACGAGCACCTCGTCTTCGAAGGCGCGCCGCACATCCCGGTGGCGACCCTGCCCGGGATGGCGGACCGGACCATCACGATCTCGTCCGCGGGCAAGACCTTCTCAGCCACCGGGTGGAAGGTCGGCTGGCTGCACGGACCCCCTGCCGCAGTGACCGCGGCGCGGACGGTCAAGCAGTTCCTGACCTACGTCGCGAGCGGACCCTTTCAGCCGGCTGTGGCTCTGGCTCTTGGCTTGGGCGACGACGTCTACCGCGGGTTCGCGTCGTCGTTGCAGGGCAAACGCGACCTGCTGTGTGACGGCCTTGCCGCGGCCGGGCTTGAGCTGGCCCGGCCGGCCGGCACGTACTTCGTGATCGCCGATGCCGCGCCTCTGGGAGTCAGCGATGCTCTCGACTTCTGTCGGCGGATGCCGGACCTGTGCGGCGTGGTGGGGGTCCCGGTGTCGGTGTTCTGCGACGACAAGGACGCCGTGCGGACTCTCGTACGCTTCGCGTTCTGCAAACGAGATGACGTGCTGACCCAGGCAGTCGCACGTCTGGGCGCGCTCGCCCGCTGAGGACGCACCCACCACACACGGAGTGCGGCAGCAAGCAAGATCCTCGACCGCGACGGCGCTCAGATCTGCGCGGAGCTGAGCAACATGCTCGTCTGGCTGTTGGCGATGCCGTCGATGGAGCGGATCTGGCTCAGCAGCCGGTCAAAGCTGCTCAACGTGTCGGTACGAAGCTCGGCGACGAGGTCCCAGCCGCCGTTCGTCGTGTGTATCGCCCGCACTTCAGGAAAGCTCCGCAACGCGCTGATGGCGTGGTTCGTCGAGCACCCTTCGACCTCGATGAGCGCGATCGCCCGGATCGAGTCGGGATCACGCTCCTCATGAACTCGCACCGAGAAGCCCAGAACCGTGCCCGAATCCAGCAGCCGTGTCATCCGGTGGTTCACCGTGGCCCTGGTGACGCCGAGACTTCGCGCGAGGGTGGTTACGGGTGTCCGTGCGTCCGCCCGCAACGCCGATATGAGGTGACGATCTAAGGTCGTCCAGAATCTGCACAACTCAAATTGTACATCGACCTGACACATAGTGAGCAATCCAGTAGTCAGAGTGACTCGTTCTGGCAAGGGCGCTAGGACAACACTTTTCTATAGGGTATTAGCCGGCAACGAAAGGAGGGTGTTTGATGGTGCGCTCTTGCGACCTCCACCGATCCCGCCGATGCCACATACTTGTGCGGTCTGCTGAGCAACTTCGCCTTCCGGATCAGACCTGACAGTGGACCAGATATGAGACCTCGACCACACCATTAGACGACGATTTACCGCTCATTCCCCAGTTCGAAGCTTATTTATATTCGGATGTACGGTGAAGATTCTCGCCTACCCTGATTTAGCAGAATGCATTTTGCGGAACACCACAAAGAACAGATGCGACACGACGCCGCGATTTTGACTCCAGCCACATGCAAATTGGGCTCGACGAAACATCCATGAACTCGCCACTTAGATTCTTGGTCACTAAACTTGGGACCTTCTCGACCTGACGATTGAATGGCAACATTTCCTGCCAACAGCGGAGGTCCCCATGGTCCACATGGTCCACGAAAAATCGGAGTCCGGGCCCGTCCCGGCCGGGAGCGACGGTCGCGCAACCGAGCGCGCGCTCGGACTGCCACAGTCGACCGCACTGATCATGGGCAGCATCATCGGCGTCGGCATCTTCTCGCTGCCGTACTCCCTCGCGTCCTACGGCCCGATCAGCCTGGTCGCCATGGGCCTGGCCACTATCGGTGCCGTCGCGCTCGCCTTCATGTTCTCCGTCATGTCGAGACGGCTGCCGGCCGACGGCGGTCCGTACGCCTACGCTCGCTCGGCCTTCGGCAACGGGCTCGGGTTCAGCAACGCCTGGTCGTACTGGATCACGGCCTGGGCAGGGAACGCGGCAATCGTCGTGGGCTGGGTCTACTACGTCGAGCACTTCCTGAACAAGAGCGGCGCAGTGGGCTGGTCCATCGCCATCGCCCTAGACGGTATGTAGGTGCCCGTTCGTTGCGGGCCGGGACCTCACTCACACAGAGGATCGTGGGTTACCGAGCAGAGGTCCTGTTCGGCAGTGCCTACATGTGTGGGAGGCCCCGGTGTTTACCGAGCGGACGAGTGTTGGTCTGGATGTGCACGCACGATCTGTGGTCGCGGCGGCGATCGACGGCGTCACGGGTGAGGTGTTCCGGGCGCGGTTAACTCCCGGAAACGACGACGTGATCGGGTGGGTGAGATCCCTGCCTGGGCCGTCGGCGGCGGTCTATGAGGCGGGTCCGACGGGGTTCGGCCTGGCCCGGGCATTCATGACCGCAGGGATCAGGTGTGAGGTGGCGGCCCCGTCGAAGATCCAACGCCCGGCTGGCGACCGGGTTAAGACCGACGCTCGAGATGCCATGTTGTTGGCCAGGCTCCTGCGCCTGGACGACATCGTGTCGGTGACTGTGCCATCAGTGGCTCGGGAGGCTGCCCGTGACCTGGTCAGGGCCCGGGAAGATGTCCGCGGTGATCTGATGCGGGCGCGGCATCGGGTGTCAAAGCTGCTGTTGCGTCAGGGAATCGTGTACTACGACGGCCATGCTTGGACCCGGAAGCACCTGCTGTGGCTGCGCAAGCAGCGCTTCGACGCGCCGGGGCTGCAGCTGGCGTTCGACGCCGAACACGAGGCGGTGCTCCAGGCGGAAGCCCGCCGGGACCGCCTGGACAAGGCGATCGAGGCGATGGCCGCCGACAGCGAGTACACCCCGGTGGTGAACCGCCTGGGGTGCCTGCGCGGGGTCGCGACGTTGACTGCGTTCGGGCTGGCTGTTGAGATCGGAGACTGGGAAAGGCTGACCGGTTCCAGCATTGGGGCGTACCTGGGCTTGGTGCCCACCGAGTCCTCCTCGGGGCAGTCCCGATCCCAGGGGTCGATCACCAAGACCGGCAACACCCATGCCCGCCGGTTGCTCGTTGAGGCCGCCTGGCAGCACCTGAAGCCTTACCGCACGCCCGGGGCCACGATGAGGGCCAGGTGGGAGCTGGCACCGGCGGCCGCCCGGGCCCGCGGACATGCCGGCAACCAGAGGCTGCACCAACGGTGGGTGCACTTCAATGACCGCAAGAAGGACCCCGTGATCGCGAACGTCGCGATCGCCCGTGAGCTGGCTGGCTGGTGCTGGTCCCTGGCCGTCATGGACGACTGAGCGGGCAAGGGGTGGACAGAAGCTATGACCAGCAACAGGCCCGGCCAGGCACCGCCACGACCCGCCGGGGCCGTTCCTGCTCGGCCATGGTCTGCCAGTGCTCGTCGGCGTCAACGTCGTTCATGCTCGCTGCGCTGCGCGTGCTCCACGTTGACTCCTCCCACGTCCCGACATGGGCTGCCTGGATCGAGGAAGGGCCATCTCTGCCTGCGTCACCGCTGCTGGCTACTTGCCGTCAGGCTGCGGTTTGCTATGCGGGCACCGATGTGGTCGCGGCGGGGCGCCGGCCGCCCGGTTCGGCCCTGGGATCTGGGAGCAGCAGCCGCTGCATGGCCGCGGCGGGGGTGCTCATGCCCAGGGTCTTTCGGGGTCGGGCGTTGAGCTCGGCGGCGACCTCGAGCAGCCGTGCGGGTGTGTGCACGGACAGGTCGGTGCCCTTGGGGAAGTACTGACGCAGCAGCCCGTTGGTGTTCTCGTTGCTGCCGCGCTGCCACGGGCTGTGCGGGTCGCAGAAGTAGACGTCCATCGCGGTGGCCAGGGTGATCTGCCGGTGCTGGGCCAGTTCGGTGCCCTGATCCCAGGTCAGCGACTTGCGCAGCTGCGCAGGCAGAGTGGCGATGACGGCCAGCAGCCCGTCTCGCACGGCCACCGCGCCGTGACCGTCGGGCAGGTGCACCAGCATCACGTACCGGCTCGCCCGCTCCACCAGGGTCCCGATCGCCGA
>DASRVZ010000047.1:0-2603 GCA_035654835.1 Dermatophilaceae bacterium
CGACCCGAGGAAGCCGATTCCCTGCAGAGTCGTTACGACGGGTGCACGCACGTCCCGATGGAAACGGCGACCTACACCCGCAGCGCTCCGGCACCAACGCGCATCCGGCGCGACGCCACCACCTCCGGCTTCCACACACCTGTCGGATTGTCAGAGATTCGCCGTGCCACCGGCACGGCGCTTCCGCTGTCAAGAGCTTAGTCACCGCGCTTCGCAGACAGAGCCGACGGGAGGACTCGAGCCCAAACCCCTGTCGCGTGGGGCAGCCTGTCGACTGCGGTGTTGGCACGAGTTGACGATGATCCAGGCCAGCAGCAGCGGTTGGATGCAGGGGTGACCAGCTTGCCTCGCTCAGTGCCCACGCCCAACGCTCCTGTTCTCGTCATGGGGGCAGCAGGCAAGACCGGCGCCGCTGTGGTACGCGCCCTCACGGCTCGTGGGGTGAAGGTGCGGGCTGCCATCCGGACCGAGAGGTCGCGCGGACGGGCGAATGCGGCCGGGGCCTCCGACTGCGCCATCGTGGACCTGGCGACCGGTCGCGGCCTCGGTCGCGCAATCGAGGGCGTCCGTTCGATCTACCACCTGGCCCCCAATGTGCACCCCGACGAGGTCGGGATCGCCGAGCGCGTGGCGCGTGAGGCTGCAGACCAGGGGGTCACGAGACTCGTGTTCCACTCAGTACTTCACCCCCACGACCGCTCCATGCCCCATCACCTGCGCAAGGCTGACGCCGAAGCGCTGGTGCGCGAGACGGTGCCAACCTGGACGGTCCTGCAGCCCGCAGCATATTTTCAGAACCTGCTTGACGCCGCCCTGGCGGGGCGGATCGAGGTGCCCTACTCCCTGGACGCGCCGTTCACCCTCGTCGACCTCGAGGACGTGGCCGAAGTGGCGGCGCGGGTGCTCACCGAACCGGGGCACAACCATGCGACGTACGAGCTCGCCGGTCCGGAACTGACGACCGTCCGCGACCTGGCTGCTGTCGCGTGTGATGCGCTCGGCCGGCCGGTGGAGGCTGTGCGGACCGACCGCGCTGCCTGGGCTGCCGGCCCGGGCGCGGACCTAGCCGACGGCGTGCGCCGCGACCTGCTCGCCATGTTCGCCGCCTACGACGCACGGGGCCTGGTCGGTAACGCGACCGTCCTGAGGCTCCTGCTCGATCGTCCGCCGCGCACATGGCGGGACCTCGTGGCCGCGGGAGCGTAGGCCCTGCACCTAAACTGTTCGGCGGCTATGAGTTTGCCATGATGGTTGAGGTCATGACCGGGCAATCTGGACGTCGCGGCCGACACCGGGTGGGTGTCGGTGGGCACCGACCACGACACCGCGCAGTTCGCCGTGGCCACCATCGCGCGCTGGTGGACCACCGTGGGCGCCGCCGCCTACCCCGGGGCCACCGGGCTGCTGATCAGCGCGGACGGTGGCGGATCCAACGGCTCGCGAACCCGGATGTTCAAGACCGAACTCGCCGCCCTGGCCGCCCGCACCGGCCTACGGATCACCGTGTGCCACCTACCGCCGGGCACGTCCAAGTGGAACAAGGCTGCATGACCCTGCGGGCCACCCGGAGAGATGAAATGATGGGGTCGCCTGTCGGGCGCGGTCGCCGTCTCGATCTTGGAACACCTTGAGCCCGAAACAAGTCTGGCGCAGGGTCCGCGGGACCTGAAATTGTCGCTGCGAGCACGAACCCCAGATTCGGTCTACTACCCAGGTCCCTCCCCGACAGGTCGTTGTTGGCCCGACGGAAGGAGGAGCCGTGGAACAGATCCACGATCGGGTCGCAGGGTTGGACGTGCACCGCGACGTCGTCGTCGCGTGCGCACGGGTACCAGGTGCTCGAGGAGGAACGGTCACCGAGAAGGAGCGTTTCCAAACCACAACGGGGGCGTTGGCGAGGCTCGCGGGCTGGTTGGCGGACCGGTACGTGACGCTGGTCGCGATGGAAGCCACCGGCGTGTACTGGAAGCCCGTCTACTACGCGTTGGAGGACAGCTTCGAGGTCTGGCTGTGCAACGCCCATCACGTCAAGAACGTGCCTGGCCGCAAGACGGACATGTCCGACGCGGAGTGGCTGGCCGATGTGGCCGCCCATGGCATGATCCGGCCCAGTTTCGTGCCGCCGCCAGCGATCCGCGAATTGCGGGAGTTGACTCGCTATCGCAAGACTCAAACGGACGCTCGGGTCGCTGAGATCCAGCGCTTGGGGAAGGTGCTCCAAGATGCTGGGGTGAAGCTCACCTCGGTGGCTTCCAAGGTCCTGACCCAATCCGGCCGGCTGATGGTCGAAGCGCTCATCGACGGCCAGCGTGACCCTGCCGAGCTCGCGAACCTGGCGAAGGGCAAGCTGCGGCCGAAGATCCCGGAACTCAGTGAGGCACTCAACGCGCACTTCGGTGCCCACCACGCTGTCGCCGCAGCCCGGATCCTGGCCCACGTCGACTTTCTCGACGCCACCATCAAGCTGACGTTCCGCACTTCTCGGGGACCATTTGGCCCCCCACTTGTTGGGGTCAGTGCTTCGCTGACCGGGGTGGTTCGGGCGGGACTGTTGGACGTAGGAGAAGTTCGCCTGCCGCCGCTGAGATCTGCTCCATCTGGGC
>DASRVZ010000048.1:0-3676 GCA_035654835.1 Dermatophilaceae bacterium
GCGTCATTGTTGGCAAGCAAGGCTGGATGCCACCTCCACAGATCACATCCCTCGGACTAGGAACATGGCGAAAGTATGCAGCTTCGTGCCACGCCGTTCCACGGCTTTGGTGGGATGGGAAAGAGCTACTGGACGACGGCGTTTTCGACCTCGAGCGCCAGATGCAGGAAGACGCCATGCGCGACCCTAGTTGACGCATCGGAAGGTGGGCGATGGCCCGCCACGCTGGGCACTCTGCGAACATGTCCACGGTGTTGCGGATCCACCGTGGCCCAGTGCCACTTGAGCCAGTGTGGGAGGCGTCGCCGATACGCTGCTCTCTCTCGGCGCCGCAACTCCGCCGAGGATGACGCGCCAGCGGAGCCGGCGCACTTGATCTGATAGAGGTCAATCAGCAGCCGAGCGTCGGGTGCCGCCGTCCTATGCCGCTGTCCTGTCACGGTGATGCTTGACGGGCGTCATGTGGCGCCTTGGGTCGATGATGTTCCGCGGATGTCGTCGACTCTGGCCAAGGGCCACTGCCGGGAGAGGAGCGCATTGACGGTGAGTGCGCGGCGGGCCAAGCCGGGCACCTAGACTGGGCGCACCGCGTTACAGGTTGGTGGCTAGCCGTCCAGGCGACGGTGAGGGCGCAACGCTCGCAGGGCCAAGACCCAGGGACGCGGTCGAGGCGCGGCGAACCCGTTTGGGTGCTCTCGGTAGAGCCCGAGTTGGAGCGTCGTCCCCCTGCGCGGCAACGCCGCAAGGTGGCCCTGCAGGGGGACATGCCCGCCTAGAAGGGCGACTCCTCCACCGGTCGTCGAATGCTGCTATTCACTCTCAGACCAGCGACCCTGATTTGTGCCACAAATCGTCGGAGCTCCTCGCGCGTGGTGACCGGCTGCCCCTTCGTCAGCGTGTGGGTATCCCCCCGTGGCGTGCGGAGCCGCAGGGTGGTCCGGCTGTTGGCCTTGACGGTCCAGCCCTGCGCCTCGGCGTTGGCGCACACGAGGTCGATTTCCCGGTCCAGGGCGGCCTGCTGGGATCCCGCACTTCCGGGAGGGGCTGCAGCCCGGGCGCGGCGCCCGCGGCGCTCCACCTGCCGCTGGATCTGGAGTGCTGCCTCATTGACCGCTGCGCGAAGGTTGTCGTCCGATCGTGGGCGGAACGGCAGTCGCGTGAGGCCGAGAACGTCCGTGGGCAGTTTGAGGCTGCGGTCGCCGGTGGCAAGCAGGTATGTGCGTTCTCGGCCGAGAGCGCCAGCGAACAGCCCGAACTCCAGGACGATGTTGTCGCGCACTGAGGGCGACTCGACGTCGCGGCTCACGCTGACGTCATCGGGCGAGGCGACCAGCACGGCGAAGTCAACGCGAGCCGCAACCTCTAGAAGAGAGTCGAGCGCATAGCCGGACGGCTCGAACACGTTCTGGTCCCAGCGTTCGACTTCGCAGACGGACATAGCCTCCAGTTCTGCCTGTAGGTTGCGGGCAACCGCGTGGCCCTCGGCAGAGGAGCCGATGAACAGGCGAACGGGCGGGGACGGTGTAGACACGGAGCAACCCTATGCGGCGCCGCTGTGCGGGCGGCCGAGCTGTTGGTGCCGAGCGGCGCAACGCCGAGATCGATGAACGAGCCGAGGCTGCCCCTTTCACTCGACATCGTCGACATCCTCGTCAAGGAAGTAGCTGGAATCCATCGCCGGATCTGGCTCGAACGGTTCCACGACACGAGAGTGATGCCAGGTCTTTCGCACGACGCTTCGGTTGTCCATCGGGTGACCCGGGAGGTTGCTCATTGTGGACTCGCCTCTATCTCCGCGGATCCGGTTACCTCATTCTGGGCGCTGTGATGCCTGCCGCACGGTGGGCGATAGCGGCGGTATGACGCAGGTCTTGGCGGCTCGGACTTCCTGTCATCAGCGTAAGATGAGAGCGCGTCTCCTGACTGCATAGAGCCTCGTGCGTGTGAATAGTCAACCGCTCTTGCGCCAGCCAATGACTCGGTGGATCTCCCCGGTTGCACGCCAAGCGCACCTGCTTCGCACGCAAGCCCGCTGGGGATACCTGCGGACGAAACCTAGGTCCCCTGGGCTTGCTTCATAAGGCCGGGAGCGGGAATCTCCACCGGACGAATCCTACGGGACGCCCTTTGCGTGCACGGCCCGGACCTGTGGCGCTGAAGACGATCAGTGCGGTGGTCGCGGGCAGTCACGCCCCAGTCAATCTGGGCGGCGCGCGAAGAACACGCGTTCTGGTCCAGGCTGGTCAGGAGGTGCCGCCGGGCTACATCCGGCGGTAACGCGACTGGAGCATCGCGAACAGGCCGAAGGCCAAGAATCCGAGTGCCACGGCTGTGAGGAGGAACCTCCCGGACGGCTGTGCCAGGATCGTTTGGAGGGCGCCGTCCAGTCCCGGCGCCTTCTGCCGCTCGTAGGTCAGGGCTGCGTAGCTGAGCAGGCCCCCCACCAAACCCAGGGCCACCCCCTTGGCGATGTATCCGACTTGACCCAGTCGTGCGACGCCCTCACGGAACGCGGGGGACATCGATGACGTGTCGATCTCCTCACTGAAGGATTTCTGCATGCCCTTGACCACCCCTGCCACGCCGACGCCGACGATGATCAGCCCCGCGGCCACCACGATCACCCGCCCGGCGGGCCAGCCCAGCACACCTAAGGTGGCTTGCTGCTGGGACTGTGAGCTCGACGATCTGGAGCCGAGCGTGACCGACGCCGCGCTGACCCCCAGCGCAGCGTAGATCACGGCAACGACCCCGCTGGTGACCTGCTTGCGGATCCGGTCGGCACCCTCGCGGTTGCGGTAGCCCCAGATGGCTTCACTGGCCTGCCACAGCGCGAGCGCCACCAAGCCGAGCGCAACCAGCCACAACAAGATCCTGCCTACGGGCTGATCAGCCACTGTTCTCAGGGCCCCGGAGGGGTCGGCGCTCTTCCTCGCCGCTGCGCCCCATGCGAGCTGCAGCGCCAGCCAGCTGATCAAGAGGTGGACCACGCCGTAGGCGATCAACCCCACGCGGGCAACCGCCTCCAGCGATGCGCTGTTGCCTGCCTGTTCAACCTTGCCGCCGACACCGGGTCTCATCACAAAGGGGCCCTCGCCACTGGTCCCTGCGAAAGCGGCGAGGCCCACATTGCCTTCAGCCCGTGCTCCATCACCGCGATGACAGGCTCGCGAGGGATCTGCGCGTTCGCGGGGGTTCAGAAACCACCCGGCTACCGGCATTCCTGACCCCACGTGCCGGCCCGCGAAGCGGCTTGATACTTCCGGCGGTCATGGTTCAGTCCTTCTTGAAAGCGTCCTTGACCTTCTCGCCAGCCTGTTTGAGGTTGCTCACGCCTTGATCAGTCTTGCCCTCATCTTCCATCTGCTCGTCGTGCGTCGCCTTGCCAATGTGTTCCTTGGCCGCGCCCGCAGCCTCGTCCTTCCTGTTCCTCAGCTTGTCGTCCCAGCCCATCACGGGCTCCCTTCTCGTTCGATGAAATGACATGGGGGCGGTTTGACCCGCCACCCACCCTTAGGGATGCCCGCCAGTATGGAGAACCCCCGTCAGTAGTAGTGCTTGCGACCGCCGACGGCGCGCCCCATGGAGCCCAGCACCCACAGGATCGCTCCAATCACCAACAGGATGACGCCAATGGTCACCAGGATGGGAATGCTGGCGACCAATCCCACGACCA
>DASRVZ010000049.1:0-52137 GCA_035654835.1 Dermatophilaceae bacterium
CGGACTTCCGGGCCATCAGGAGCCGGAGCTGGGCTCGACGAACTACGTCTACGTCAAGGTCAAGAACCGCGGCACGCAGACCGCGACGAACGTCATCGTCCGGGGCTTCCACACCAAGCCGGGCGCAGGGCTCCTCTGGCCGAATGACTTCGAGGCGTTCACGACCGCGCAGATCGCCGTCGGCACGATCGGCGCCAACAACACCGAGGAAAAGCTCGTCGGCCCGTTCGAGTGGACGCCCAACATCAACGGCTATGGGCACGACTGCATCCTCATGGTGGCGTCATCGGACGCGGACGCGTCCAACGTCGACAAGTTCACCGCCGGCGAGGTCATCCCCGAGTGGCGCCTCGTCCCCAACGACAACAACATCGCCCAGCGCAACGTCAACCCGGTGCCCGGCGGTGGCGGTCCGGAGGGACTCATCGAAGGTCTGGACGGGATCGGCTTCTGGATCGGGAACCCCAACCCCCGGCGCGCGACCCTCGCCCTGAATGTCGAGCTGCCGGACGTGTTGTCGTCCCGAGGATGGCGGCTCACCTTCGAGGGTCTGCCGAAGGACTCGCTCGTCCTGAAGTCGGGCGAGCGGCGTGAGGTCATCATTCGCCTCCACGCCGGCCAGGACTTCACCAGTGACGCCATCGAGGCGACCGACGACCGGGACATCAACATCATGGTGCGCGCCGACGGCAACCTGATCGGCGGGATGACCTACCACCTGGATCCCTCGATCTCCAAGCCCCACAACGGTCTTCGCCCCGGCAAGAGAGACTGCACGGGCTCGGCCAAGGCACTCCTCGACTGCCTCGGCATCCCCAACCAGGACGTCGAGACGACGCAGGTCAAGGAGATCATCGTGGGGTTCCGGATCCGCGAGAAGGACTGCTGAAGCGAACAGGACTGCTCAAGCCACAAGAAGGCTGAAGCCACACATCTTCATCGAGACAAATCTGAGCTTCCGGAGGCCGGGATGCCCAACGGACCCACCATCGCAGCCGACTTCGATCTGGCGCCCCAGCCGAAGACGGTCGACGGGCTTCTCGCCGTGCCGATCGACATCGCATCCATCGATGCCACGCTCGTCTTCGACGGCGGCACACAGACTGCCTCGGCGGACGCGACGATCACCTACACAGTGGGTCCCACCGCGGGCAACCCCATCTTCGACCTCCGCCAGACGGTGGGCCAGGCCTGGCTGGACGGGGCTCCTTTCCCACCCGGCCAGCTGGCCCACCACGGCTTCGGGACCGGCGCCTTCACGGATCTTCGCGTGGTGGAGTCGGTCCAGGGGGCGGGGTCGGTCCACACGCTGCGACTGCAGTACCCGCTCGCCATGCCGAGCTCCCAGCTCGGCGGGGCGTACCTTCCCGCGCTGGACTGGTCGGCGGGCCCGCGACTGCGGTTCGTCCTCGGCCTGTCCGACCTGAACCGCGCGCGATACCTCGAGGCGTGGCTGCCGGCCAACCTCCTCTTCGACCAGTTCGCCATCGACCTCGACATCTCCGTCGTCAACACCCTCGCCGCCCACTCGGTGATCACCAACGGGGTAGTCACCGGGCTGGGCACCAACCACTGGAAGGTCGCGTTCCCCAGCCGCTTCAGCGCTCTCTCTCCCCTGCTCGAGATCCGCGCCACCGACACGCTCGAGCAGCTGACCGGATCAGTCACCCTGCCGGTGTCCGGGAAGGTCGTCTCGGTCGAAACCTGGAAGCCGGCCGGCGCCGCGACGGACCTGGCAGTCCAGATCAACGCCATCAAGAGCCTGCTGACCGCCAATGAGAACGACTACGGCGGCTACCTGCACGACGAGCGCTTCGTCGCGTTCTTCAACGGCGGCGGGATGGAGTACGAAGGCGGAACGACGACCTCCGGTGGCGCCCTCGCCCACGAGACCTTCCACAGCTGGTTCGCCCGCGGTATCAAGCCGGCCGGCCAGGCTGACGGTTGGTGGGACGAGGCGTTCACCAGCTTCCACGACGACGGCGCCAACGATGCCGTGCCGCTCGACTTCACCGACCCTGCGGTGGTGCTCTGCTCCCGGGACCCGTGGCAGCGGCACACACCGACCACGGCGTACTCCGCCGGCAACGACTTCTTCAAAGGGATGGCCTCGCTGCTCGGCACCTCGACCCTCAACACGTTGATGGGCGACCTGTATGAAGGGCAGAAGGGCTTGACGCCGGTGTCCACCGCCAGGATCGAAGAGCACCTGCTCAGCAGGAGCGGCAACCCGCAGGTGGTGGGCGCCTTCCACCGCTTCGTCTACGGACTGTCCGACCCGGCGACGGCCCCCGACCTGTGGCTGCGCGACGACCCCGCGGACCCTGGCGCCGATGCATGGGGGGGTGCGTTCTGGGACTCGCCAGACCTCTGGGTGAGGAGGCAGAACGACGATGGCACGACCCACCAGGCGCCGGAGTACGGCCAGGACAACTGGTTCCACGCGCGGGTACGCAACAAGTCCGGCGCGGGTGCGGCGACGCACTTCGTGGTGACCTTCCACGCCAAGGGGTATGCCGGCACCGAGTTTCTGTATCCGGCTGACTTCCTCCCGTCGATCACTGCGAAAGCTGCGTTCGACCTCGGCCCGGGCGAGACCCGCGTCGTCAAGGCTCGCTGGCCACGCAGCGCGGTTCCGCCAGCCGGCTCGCACACCTGCCTGCTGGCCGCGGTGATCAGCAGGTCGGACCTGCCGGCCGCGGGAAAGCACGTCTGGGAGTCCAACAACCTGGCCCAGAAGAACCTGACCGTCGTCGACCTCGTGCCGAACTCGTTCATCCTCATCCCGCTGGTCATCTCGAACTGGGCGGGTGAACTGAAGAAGCTCTTCGACCTGGAGGTGCTGAGCCCCCGGCGCCAGTCCGGCCTGGAGGTGAGCCTCGTCCACCGGTCGAAGGCTTTCTTCGACCATGCCAAGGTCGACGCGCGTCCGTTCCTGCCCGACGGCGACCGCGACCGCAAACACAACCATGACCGCAGCCATGACCGCCCCGGCAAGGAGCCTTCCCTGCTGGACTGCGGCGGTCGCGTTTCGGGGATCGCAGGCACCGTGGGCGCGGTGCTCACCTCGGACCTTCCAGAGCTTCTGGCACGACGTTTTCCGGACAGCTGGGAGGCGGCCTTCCGTGGCGGGACCGGCCGGATGTCCGTGGAGATCGAGCCGTTCGCCCAGACCGTCGTCGGTCTCAAGGTGGCGGTCGCGGCAGGCGCCAAGCCCGGCCGACCGCTGCGCCTGGACCTGGTCCAGCGCAACCGCCATACCAAGCAGGTGATCGGCGGGATAGCCGTCGAGGTCAACGTCAGCGAAGCAGCCGCGTCCAACTCATTGCCGGACCCTGACCAGAGGAGTTCGTGATGCTCGGACCCAACGCCATCGTCTCGACCACGATCCGATTCGAACCGCCCTTTGAGGGCGCGCCCGAGGAGCAGCTGCGCAGCGCCGCCGGCCTCTCCGTCCAGCTTGAGGGCGAGCGCCGGGTGCGGCTCGACGCGGACGACATACGCTCCGCCGGGTTCGCCCGGGTGCTTGACCAGCTGAGCAAGCAGCAGATGCCGGTCTACCTCGAGGTCGATCCTGAGACCGATTTCGTCACCCGGTTGCTCATCCCGCACGTCGCCCGGGTGGCCGCCATCACCTCCGGCGGTGGGACGCTCGACGTCGAGCTGGACCGTTCACACGCACCCCACAGTGTGTGGCGAGAAGACCCGGACGGGGCCGAGCTGGAGCGGCGACTACGCGAGTCGCAGGCTGTCGGCGGGTTGGTCATCCTGACGGAGGACGAGGCGCACCATGTGATCGACGTGCGCGCCTTCACGCCCCCGTCGGACTGGCCGATGCCCCCTTTCCCCCCAGTCCTGTTTCCTGAACCCACGTTCTTACCGCGCTTCCCGTGGCCTCTCAGCCGGATTCCATGGTTGCTCGAGCGATTGTGGTACCTCGTCCGCTGGCCTTGGTGGTGGTGGTTCCACTGCCTCACGCCCGCACGGGCGCAGCAGGTGTTCACCGCGATGGCCGGCACCACCTGCAACCCGCTCACCGTGCCACCCCCATGCATCCCGTTCCTCTATCCCGACGACGGCTGCTGGGCCCGCGCCCACGAGATGTGCCGGCTGATGATCAACATGGGGCATTCGCCGCGGAAGGTGTGGATCGACCACAGCAACGGGCTCTGGCTGCAGGTGAAGACGAAGAACAACCCGAACTGTTACGTCGAGTGGGGATGGCACGTCGCGCCGACGCTGCACGTGCGGGGGCCGAACTTCTGGCAGACCCAGCGGATGGTGATCGACCCCTCGTTGTTCACCACGCCGGTGTCCTTCGCGACCTGGAAGGGCGTGCAGGGTGACCCGGCGGCGACGTTGACGGACACGGTGGCGGACCAGTTCTGGCACGGTGGTGGCACTGACCCGACGTACTCCGCGTCGAACCAGATCCTGGCGCAGTACCGCCTGGCACTGCAGAACCGGTCGAACCAGTTCGGCCCCCCGCCCTACGCGAACTGTCCCTGACCGCCCTCCGTGGCGAAGACGCGCGCTCTGCTCGGGACGAACTTCGAACCGCAAACTCGAGCCCTGGTCATAGCCAACCATTTGGAATGAGCCATCTCAAACTTCGTTGGCCACGGACGCGAGGACTTCACTCTCCTCGAGAGTCAAGCGTGGAACGGCCACGCGAAACTTGATGGCCAGCTTCTCCGCCGCGACTTCCGGGCCAACGCTTTCACGGCCGGGATTACGACGAATCGGCCGACCGTTGGGAGCAGTTGACGGAGGAGGTGTCGGCGTAACGATATAGCCGGTGGCATAGTCACCCAGCACCACCATCGTCTCGCGCTCGGTGGCCCACAGCCATGCGAGATAGGCGCAGAAGATCGCGTCGATCTCGTCCTCGATCGCATCCAGTTCACTCTTACGGACGGCGCCCGTGGCGGTCGACCGCAGAGCGCTCCAGCGCGCCGAGTCGGCAAGGGCGAGTACGGCTCCGCAGGTGACCTCAAGGTGGTCGAGCAGTCGTGCGTAGGCATCCTTGAGAGCGGGCAACTCTCGGCCCCGCTTAAGTTTGTAGGGGATCACGTAGTCCAACGGGAACAGCGACACCATCGCGGGATGTGGGTACACCTCGATGCAGACACGCTGACCGACGCCTGGTGGCGTGGAGGGGTCCATGTCCCAGTTCATCTCGGCAGCGAGTCGGGCTCCGCGAGGCTCGGGCATGAAACTGGCATTGCCTCGGTTGGCCGGGTAGGCACCCGCTCCGAAGCGGGCGAAAAACTGGCCGACCAAAGCCTCACAGAGCCGTCGCCCGGTCTCGTTCGGCACAACAAGGGGCGCATCTACGGCAGCCACCATAGTGTCGGTGGCGTAGCGGTCCACAAACGCCACGATCTCGTCGTCCGTACGAACCGAAGCCGACTCCAAGAGTCGACCGGTGTCGTCAAGCACAGCCATGCCCGTTCTGGCGCGCTGACCCCACGCCAGATCAACGCCAAAGTATCTAGCACGATTCGGAAAGGCCATCTTCACCTCGTCAGTCATTGATGCAAGCGTCCCGCGACGCTGCGTGTCCCGCCGACCGCGGCCGAGTCTGTGCCGTAGGAGGCGTCTGTTCGACCTAAGGACATCATGAAATCACCTGGTACCCCGCCTCGTGCACTGCCAAAAGGGTTAAGTGGTCATACCGACGGACGGGTCGCTGACCAGCGCCCCAAGCTGAGCATTCGTCTGCGGGTCCACCGAGTGGATCGCCACTCCGCGCATGCCCCTCGTGAGCAAGACCTTGTAGACATTGCGGATCAGTCGATCGGCCTGGGAGTCGTCGACCTTGGCGCGGTTTCGGAAATCGGGATCTTTGTTGGCCGAACGGACCATCGCCCACGCGCCTTCCCGCAATACCAGGTCAGGTCCAATGACGACGCCGGCGTAGTCATACTCGAAACCCTGGGCGGTGTAGACGCATCCGACCTGGCCGAACCCAGCGGGATCCGTGGCCCACAACGCAGCCGCTGGGGCTCCTCCGACCGACCGGTCGCCCTTGAGGTTCCACGGACGTGACCATGCGTCGATCTGGACGTCACGCACGAGAGTTCCGTCCCGTGCCGGGTTGCTCCAGGGCCAGCAGTAGCCGGCAGCGATGCGCCCGCTGTACCCTTCCTCGATCCTCGTCTGCAGTGACGCTTCCATCTCCTCGGGCGACTCGACGACCTCGACGTCAAAGTGCGGATCACCAATCCACGGAATGGGTCCACCGGGCATCAGGCCCAACAGCCGCTTGACCCAGAGGAGGTACTCCTCAGATCCGCCGCAGCGAAACTGGGCATCGAGGTTGATCTTCTCGACTCGTATTCCCCGTGCGTGAGCGTTCTTCTCAATATCCTGGACGGTGCCCTGTTCTCCCGGACGAACGACCTGGAACTCGTCGAGCAGGAACACCGGGACCCGCGCCGCGGCGATGAGCTCGTCGATCTGGGGCCGGCCACTGCGGTACTCGGCCTTGGTCCAGCGATTCACCGAGGTCTCGCGGATGCGGTGCGCCTCGTCCAGGATCAAGACCTCGAGGCTGTTGGGCTCAGCCGCCATGAAAGAGTTGAAGTACTGAAACATCTTCTTCACCCGTGGTGCCCGCGCGCCGGCGACCTTGCGCAATGTGTGCGTGAATGAACGAGAGCCTGTGGCGTGTATGACAGTTCGGCCCTGTCGCGAGAGCTCACCCAGCAACGAGAGCGCAATGACGCTCTTACCGGAGCCGGGGCCACCCGAGATGATCACGGTCGTCTTCTCATTTGCCTGACGCGCACGTCCAACAGCGTGCAGCACGTAGTTGTACGCATCGCGCTGCTCATCGAGCAGCACAAACATCTCTCGCCGCTGGACCTCATCCGCTGCCACAGCCAGGAGCTGTTTGGACGGAGCGATCCGACTGGACAGCAAGGCATCGGCATACGAAGCACCGCTCTGACCCTCGGCAAACCGAGACCTGAGGAAGTCTTGGAACTCGCTGCGACGCTGGCCGGTGAAAACGCTACCCAAGCGGTTGCCCGGCAGGCGGAAGAGATCGGCAACCCCGTCATCCGTGGCGTTGTGCAGGTAGACCGCACCCGCAAGAGACGACGGTGCGTCGGCGAGAACAGCAGTGAAGTCGAGCATGTAGTCGCAGTAGTCCCGCACCTGGAGCACTGGGTGGGTGACCGGTCGCTCGCCGTACTGCTCGATTCTGACGAGGGTGTCACTATCCTCAAACCGCTCCGCGTGACTCCACTGTTTCAGCTCGACGACGAGGTATGAAGGGCCGCCAGTCTTCGGGTGCTGTCCCGCGAGAACGACGTCGGCGCGTTTGCTTGTCAGCGGAAGCTGGTACTCGAGAAGCATCTCAACATCGGACAAGCCAGCAGAGACCAAGTCAGCACGCAAAGCCGGAATGCTGCGTTCCCATGACCGGTACTCACTCGCAGATGGTCGACGTCCAGTCCGGATTGTCATCTGCTCAGCGATGAGGTCGGCGAAGTGATGTTCGACCTCCGAAAAGCCGCGGACCGAGTTGCGATACAGCGTCACAGGAAAGAACCCCAGGCAGCACGAAGTGTCTCGTGCGGGTGGGGGCATCTCCTGACACGGAAGCCCGTCGGGCCGCAATTACGATGGCGACTCTAGCCCTCAGGCCGTCAGGCAGCGAGAGAAACGGCATACTCGCGAGTGTGTCTGACTTGAACGAGATCCGCGACGCTGCGCGCGTCTTCATTGCCGAGCGAGACTGGCAACAGTTCCAGGACCCTAAGTCGATCCTGCTGGCACTCGTCGGCGAGGTCGGAGAGTTGGCCGAGCTGCTCCAGTGGCTGCCAGCTGATGGGGCACGCGACCAGCTGCGCGAGGAGCCTCTACACACCCGCGTCTCCGAGGAAATGGCAGACGTGCTTGTCTACCTGGTCGGCTTGGCCGATCAGTGCGGCGTCGACCTAAGATCCGTCGCACTCACCAAGATTCAGGCATCGGCGGACAAGTACCCGACGGATCAGCACCGCGGTGTCGCTCCGGACAAAACGTGAATGAAGTGAGTGACCTGGCTACTGAGTTGCCCTCAGGTAATTGTCCACGACGTCCTGCGCGACACGTCCTCGCTCCGCCACGACAAGTCCCTGGTCGCGCGCCCAAGCTCTAACTGCAGTGAGATCCACGTCGGCCGTGGCCCGACGGGTTGCGGCAGGCGTCGAAGCGCCCACACCCTGCGACGGGCGTTGGACCCGATCTCGCAGCTCCTCGGCGTCCAGCGCTCCTGATACAGCCTCGGGCGGCTCCATCCGGGAGACGACTGCGCCGTCCAGACCGGCCGCTGCGGCCGCAACATGTTCGTGGTGCGTGAACACGACGACCTGGAGGTCCTCGGCCAGCTCGTGCAGGAGTTCGAGAGCCTCGTTGGTACGACTGTCGTCAAAGGCAATCAGCGCGTCGTCGAGGACGAACGGCAGCGCTGGTTCGCCACGTGCCAGGCGATCGGCGTGCTGCTCGGCGACGGCCGCGAGCCGGAGCGCCAGGAAGACCTGGTCGGCCGTCCCCTCGGACAGCTCCGACGGTTCGAGCGTCTCGCCGTCGCGACGCAGCACGACGAGCGTCTTCTTCCCCTGATCCTCATTCGCAGACAGTGCAACCCATCGCCCAACGGTGAGACGGTCGAGGATCTCGCCGGCGTGGCGGAGCAGCGAGCACGAGTCCTGGCTGCCATAGGTGTCCAGCGTCCGGTCAAGCAGGTGCTGCTGCAAAGCGAGCGTTGCCCACTGCTCGGTGAGGTGCGCGACGCGGGCTTGGTGTGACGCGAGCGCGGCCTGCACCTCGGCAGCACCTCCGCTTCCTTCCATGTCCTTGAGGCTGATGCGTGCAGCCGTCAGAAGTTCCAGCGCGCTCGCAGCTTCCTCGTCAAGGTGCTGCTCGTTCTGCGCTGCCTCGGCCAGGCGGCTGTCGACAGCAACCTCATCGTCACTCCCCAGCCGCGCAACGACGTCGTCGATGTCGCTGCCGGGATCCACCGCGGTGCGCAGGTGGCCCAATGACTCCTGCTCAGCGTCGAGGTAGCCCTGTGCCTCTCGCGCGCGCTGCGCCAGCACATCAAGTTCTCTGCCCGCGTCCGCTGCATGGCTCTCGCCGAGCCTGGTCCGCACCGATCCCGCATCCGCGATCTCGCGTCCAGCCTGCGCGACCTCTTCCTTGAGCTCGTCGATTCGCAGCAACAGGCCCGTGCGGCTGGTGCGCGCTGTGCTGCTGGCAGTCAGGCGCTCCTGGAGCCGGAGGACGCCATTCTCGATCTGCGAGGGACTGGCGATGGACGGGATCTCGACACCGAGGCCCGCAAGGTGCGAACGCGCCTCCGCTTCATACCCGGCCCACTGGGTGCGAGCTTCGGCCTCCTTGCGCCTCCGCTCGTTGCGCTTTGTGTCCAGATCATCGATCTGTTTGAGGATGTCGGCTCGGGCGCGCCACACGGCCACCGTGACGGCGCTGTCAAGACCGGCCGGCTCAGCGGCAACACGCCAGGGCGCCTCCAGGGCGGCGATCTTCTCGGTAGCTTCACCTGCTGCGAACTGCGCCTTGTGCCACGCCGTGAGCAGCTCGAGGACCTGGGCGCTGTGATCGAGGTCGGGCACTGCTGAGACGCCGTACGACTGCCACAAACCATCCCAGTCCCGTTGCAACGCATCGCAATTGGCCGCAGACTCCGCTATGTCCGCGAGGAGGCCGGTGAGCTCCTGCTGCTTCTTGGCCAGTCCGGCGACGTGCGCCTGGGCAGTGGCCATCTCGCTGGCAAGTCGCTCTCGTTCGTCGGCCTCAACGTCACTGACGCCATCAGCGGCAACGATCGTCGCCGTCAGGTCGTCGGCGCTGCGACCACGCTCGGCGGGCTCGGGGAGCTCTCCGGTGAGCCAGACCTCGCGCAGGCTCGACCAGCGCAGGTCACGCGTGTGGCGATGGCTGTCGACGTCCTCACGGGTCGTGTGCGCGGGCGTCGGTGTCGAGGGTGCCGAGGTCTCGAGCTCCTGGATCTCATCCCTGGCCTTCTGCTCAAGACCCTTCTGGGTGGTCAGCGACTCAAACGCAGTGCTCAGACGTCCCTTCGCGACTGTCACCGCGGTCGCATCCGGGACCGTCGCGCTCGCAGGATCGAGCTGGATGCCGTATCCGAGCAGGGCGCGCGCGGCAGCCGCCCGCGCCTTGGTTGCTTCCTCGAGCTCATCGGTGTGTGCTTCGTGCCGGTCGGTCAGCTCATTGAGTGCGGCGGCGTAGTCGGCACGAACGCGGGTCGCCGCTATCGCCTGGTCCAGGTCGGCGCCTGCATCAACCCCGATGTCGAGGAGCCTGCGCCTCAGATCGTCTGATGTCTGCTCAACCTCTGGCAGGTACTCGTCGTCCGCACGCTTCAGATCAGCCAGGCGCGCCTCAAGTGATGCCGCAAGCCGGTCGACGTCTTTCTCGACAGCGAGCAGGGGCTCCTCGACAACCAGCTGGTCGACCGCGGCCATGCGGTCGGCGATCTCACGAGTCAGCCGGGTCGATGCCGCCTGCGCCAGGTCACGACGCTCGTCGGCTTGCGTGAGCTGGGCAAGCTCCTCCGGAGTGAGGCGATCGCCCTCTGCTGCAATGCGATCCAGGTGAGCGCGGGCGGTGCGCAGACCGAGCACATACCTGATGACTCGCTTGTCTTCGCGCGCCCCTTGAAGGGCCCGTGCAGCCTGCTCGCTCTCGCGTTTCGCGCGGGCGTAGTCGACCTCGAGACGCACAACCTCGCCACGCTGGGCGCGGACCATGTCGGCCTGGGTGAGCACACCTCGCAGCTGGGCATCGGCGTCGGCATAGCCTGCGTAGGCCTTGCGCAGCGCCACACTCTTGTTGCCCTTGTGCGCTTTGAACAGCGCGTCCACCTGCCCGGCGATGTCCGCACGAAGTGCGCGGGCGCTGGCGCCCTCACGAGCCGCGAATACCAGCTCGGCGAGATCCCCCTTCCCTTCAAAGACCTCGCGCCCGCCTTCGCGCAGCTGCTCGTGCGAGATGCCGAAACGGGTGCGCCACCATGACCGGTCAAGGCTCTGCTCACGGTCCCAGGGAGGGATCGTCTGGGTGAACTGGTCCGCGCCGAACAGGCCGTTGGGGCTTCGGGTCAGCAGTGAGGTGCCATCCGCGGTCTGCACGTCGGCGAGGACACGAAGGTCCTTGCGCTTCACTCTTGAGGCTCTGATGGTGTTGAGCGGGATGCCCCAGAGCAGGTCGGTGAGGGCGTCCAGAGCGGTGGACTTGCCGGCCTCGTTGGCGCCGAGGACGACGGTCAGCCCGCGCCCGAACTCGATGGTGACGTCGGAGCACTCGCCGTACGGCTTGAGCGTGAGGCTGCGGATGCGCATCAGTGCTCCAATCCCGCAAGGCGAGCATCGAGCGCGGACTGCGCGTTCTCCAACAGCCTCAGCGCGACGCCTTCGTCCGTGAGATCGAGACTGTCGGCCGACGAGGTCGACGCCCCCTTGGCGATGTCCCGGATCTCCCGGTCGAGCGTCTTCAGGAGATCGGTGAGCTCAAAGGGTGTCTCACGAAGGCGATCGGCGGTGTTCGCCATGGCCGCGCGAAGGTGTGCTGCCTCGGGGTCGGGTGCCGATGGCGCGACGACGTCGACCTTGACGGTCTCCACGACGGCGCCGACCCGGTCCTGGATGCGATCGACCTCGGCGTCAAACCATTCGGTGTCCTGCAAGCGCGCTGCGAGTCGGCTCGTGCCGACCAATCGGATTCGGGCGACGGTGCGTCGACGCTCGGCGGCCCCGACCGTTGCGGACAGGCATACCTCGATCGCGTCGAGGATGGCGTCGGTGTCGCTCAGGTCTGTGACGTCGACCTTGACCTGCTCCCAGCGAGCGACATCCAGAGCGCGGAAGTCGACCTGCGCCGGCCGGCCGGGCTCGAAGTCGACGACGAGCGCGCCCTTCGGTCCGGTCTCGCGGGCATGCCGTCCCTGCAGGTTGCCGCTGAACCACGCAGGATGCTCACCCTTGGCGACTGCACCTCGCTGGTGAACGTGCCCCAGCGCGAAGTAGTCGTACTTCAACATCTGCAGATCTTGCGGGCTGCACGGCGCATACAGGGCATGGCCTTCGGCCCCGGTCACCGCGGTGTGCAGAACGCCGACGTTCACCAGGCTGGGGATGCGACCCGGATAGGCGGCGGCGATGTTCTCGGTCAGGTCGCGGGTGGGATAACCCTGACCGTGCACGACGATGCCCAGGTCATCCAGGACTTTGCTGCCCGGCTTGTCCACCGGCAGCATGGTGACGTTCGGCGGGAGTCGGAGCGCTCGGGTGATCTGGCTCTCCGCGTCATGGTTGCCGGACGCGATGACGACGGGGATGCCGAGGGCGTTGAGCTCATCCATCTGTCGGACGAAGAAGGCCCCGGTGGCGTAGTCGTTCCAGTCGCCGTCGTAGAGGTCCCCCGCGATCACCAGGAGCCGTGCGTCCTCGTCCTGCACCAGCTTGACGAGGTTGACCAAGGCCTCCCGGGTCGCGCCGCGAAGTGCCTTGGCTGCCTCGTCGCCCAGGCGGGACAGCCCCCTCAACGGGCTGTCCAGGTGGATGTCGGCTGCGTGAACAATCTTCACTTGGTTCCCCTGCCCATCTGCGGTGCTCAAACCCCTAGAGTTCCGTGCGCTCGGATGCTACCCGTCGGCACCGACAGCGCCCGACTGTCGGTCGGGGCTCCTACCATCGGTGGCATGAGACTGCTCCGGTACCGACGGCCCTCGCTTCGCAACCTGACCGGCTACACCCAGGTGAAACGTCGGGCCAAGCGACAGCTCGGGACCAGCCAGGTCCAGGCATGGACGAACCCAAGTCGAGTCAAGCAGCGCGCCAAGCAAAGAGTGGGCTACTACTCCCCCACGATGCGAGGGCTCCGCAACACCGCTAAGGGCCGGTTCCCGTCGTTCTTGGGGCTGTTCGGCAAGAAGTAGCCGAGCGGGCCGCTGCCTACCTCGACGAGCTGACTACCTCGATGGCGGCGGGAACGTCCGCCAGCGGACCTGGCGTGGCGAGGAAGTCACCCTGACCGAAACCACAGCGGGCCACCTGCAGGTCGGAGAGCTGGGCCGGGGTTTCGATACCTTCGCAGACCGCGTCGAGATGCAGAGTCTCGGCAAGTCGGATGATCGCGCGCAAGAAGGCGGGATCTGCCGAGTCGTCCTCGAGCGGATGCAGGAACTTCTGGTTGATCTTGACCAGGTCCACCGGAAGCTGGCGTAGGTAGCTCAGCGAGGAGTAGCCCGTTCCGAAGTTGTCGATGGCGACCCGAACACCGTGGGCGCGAAGCTCGCGAAGGGACTCACGGCTGCGCTCAACCAGCAGCATTCCCTCCGTGACATCAAGCACGAGCGCCGACGGCTCGAGGCCATGGCTGAGCAGAATGCGAGCGACCGAGGACGCGAACTGGTCGTCTTCGAGCTGGAGGGGAGAGACGTTGACGCTGACGTAGGCCTTGGTGCCGTGGGCAGACCGCCATTCGGTGAGTCCGCGGCAGACCTCCTCGATCGCCCATCGGCCGAGCTCGTGGATCAGGCCGGTCGCTTCGGCAACAGGGATGAACTCGGAGGGGGGCACATCACCGAGATCAGGGTCGGACCAGCGGGCGAGCGCCTCGAGCCCGACCACGGCCCCCGTGCCCAGGTCGACGATGGGCTGGTAGGCGAAGCTGATCGCACCTGTGGCCACGGCTGTCTGCAAGGCCGACTCGAGCCGGAACCGGTTCACAACCTTGGTGTGCATGATGGGCTCGTAGAAGACGTGGCGCGAACGGCCCTCGAGCTTCGCCTCATACATGGCCAGATCGGCGTTGCGCAACAGCGTTTCAGAGGTCTCCCCTGGTCCGGCGACGGCTATCCCGATGCTGGCCCCGAGGGTCGTCGTGTGTCCGCTGAACTCCAGGGGCGGTTCGCTCAGCGCGAGAAGGACGCGGTCTGCGACGGCGGTCACCTGCGTGGTGGTCACGTCGTCCACGAGCAGGGCGAACTCGTCCCCACCCAGGCGCGCAACCGTGTCGCCGGCGCGCGCGCACGACTGAAGGCGGTGCGCAGCGGCGACGAGCACCTCGTCACCGCTGGCATGGCCGAAGCTGTCGTTGACCGTCTTGAAGTCGTCGAGGTCGATGAAGAGCACTGCGACCTGGCCCGTCTGGCGTCTCTCCAGGGCATGACCGACACGGTCGTGGAAGAGCTGCCGATTGGGCAGCGCCGTCAGCGGATCATGGAAGGCTTGGTGTTCCAGCTTCTCCTCGAGGCGCTTCTCCCGGGTGACGTCCACCAGGACGCCCTGGAAGGTCGCGTTGCCCTCCTGGTCCCGCAGCAGGATCGCGTCATCACGCACCCACACCGTGGTTCCGTCGCGGTGACGCAACCGGTAGGTAGCGGAGAAGATTCCACCCCCCATACCGCCGTGAAGGATGCGGTCCTCCTCGCCCACCGCTATCTCCCGATCGTCCGGATGGATCTGGCGGAACCACATTTCGGGATCGGCCATCCACTCCTGTGCCGTGAAGCCGAGCATTCCTTCGATCTGAGGGCTGACATACGGCCACGGCCCCGCCGATCCAGGTCCGGCGACATACACGACCGCGGGAACTCGCTCCACCAGGAGCCGGTATCGCTCCTCGGCGGCGCGCAGCTCGCTCTCGAGCCGTTTGCGCTCCGAGATGTCCTGCGTCATGCCGATCACATAGTCCGGCTTCCCGTCCGCGTCCCGCACCAGGGAAGCCGTCAGGTCCACCCACAGGGTGCCGCAGTCCTTGCGGATGAAGCGCTTCTCCATCTGGAAATGGTCGATCTCTCCGACAGCCATCTGGGCGAACAGATCAAGATTGGCTTGCAGGTCGCCGGGGTGGGAGAACTCCGCAAAGGCCATTGAGGCGAACTCCTCGGGTGCGTAGCCCAGCGAGCGGCGAAGTACCTCGTTGGTCATGCCCGTGCGGCCTTGGAAGTCGACGATGCCGATACCGACCGGAGCCAGCTCGAAGATCGTCTCCAAGCGACCGACTCGGTCCGCCGCGCTTTCCGCCGTCCCGGGAACGTCAGCCGGCTGCGGCTCAGCGCCGTCGGTGCTGTCCACTGCACCCCCTCCTCCGGCGTCCCCTTCCTTCGGGGTCCCCCATCATCTTCAACAAGCGTACGACGAAGGTCACCCGTTCATCGTAGGGACTTACTACTCTGGCCAGCTCGTGGGTCCCGCCCTAACTTGCCCTTCCTTACCGAGGACTTCGTCAGCCTTCTGTGGTTGGTGAACCTGTCCATCCTCGCAAGCGCCATCGCCAACGTGGCCTACCTGGGCTACGACGCGGCCTGGTTCAAGTCGGTCGGTCAGATTGGCGTGACCGCGACCGGGCTGCTGGCCGCGATACGGATGCGGCAGGTCTACCCGTTCGACTTCTCGCCGTACGGCGGCCCCTGGGAGACACTGACCCGGCTGATGCTGGTGATTGCGATCTTCGGGTCGATCGTGGCCATCCTGGTCGAGCTGGTCCGGCTCGCCGGCCTCGGGCTCAGCGCGGGCGTTCGGCCACAGACCCATTGACGAACGAGGACAGCCGGGATTGCGTCGATCGTCGAGCACTATCGGGTCTTCAGAAATGTCAGTGACCGTCCTGGCTGGTGAAGTCCTCGGGCGTGAGACCTACCAAGGTGTCGTGAATCGGAGCCGGGGCCTTGACCTGACGTCGCCCGAAAGCACGCAACAATGCTCCCAGCTCGTCGCCGATACCCTTTAGCGGCAACGGAATCTCGTATTCGACGGCGCCGGACTCGCGATCGATCACACGAGCAGCAACAAGGCTTTCACGCAACAGTCCTTGCACGCCTGCATTGTCGGAGGAGACCAGCGCGGTGAAGTGGCGGATGCCCTCCTCCCTGGCACGATCAGTCAACCGATTCAGCAGCTCGGTACCCAGCCCCCGGCGCTGCCATTCATCGACGACGGTGACGGCAACTTCGGCTCCTGTCGGGTCTTCGGCGTGCCGGATGTAGCGAGCGACGCCCAGGCCGCGACCGTCAACTGGATTCAGCGCGACGAGCGCCTCGTGGGCGTGGTGGTCGACCTCGGTAAAGTAGCGCAGCTCGGCAGGGGTCAGGTTCGACTTGCTCATCAGGAATCGCAACCGGCGAGACTCGGCACTCAAGCGCGCGAAACCCTCCACAAACAACGGCGCATCCTCGGGCTGGACCTGACGTATCAGGACGACCGAGCCATCGCGCAGCACAACCGAATTGCCCTTCATCGCGGGCAGTCTTTCACCCGCCAACCTGCGGGGTGACGGCCGACACGCACACGGGAGTCCTCGTCGTTCACAGGGAAAACACAGGGAGCGTGGAGGCTGTTCCAAGGGTTTAGCGATGTTCTTAGGTCGTTGGTGATGAACAGGTCACCGTCCCGAAGGAGCCACCATCCCCAAGGAGTAAGCCATGTCTCGTCACCACGCCCCGATCTGCGAAAGCAGCGGCAAGGTCCGCTTTCGGGAACCGAAGGACATCAAGCGAGCGCTACGAAGGGCCGACCAGGATCGTTCTCGGGCCCGCTTGAACGACGTGGCATGTAACCGTCGAGAGATCGAGAGCTACAGCTGCTCAGACTGCAACGGCTGGCACCTCACCTCCCAGCAGACACGGCCGGTCAGGCTGACCCCGGTGGCGAGGCCCCTCATGCGCACCCCCGGACCCGCCGCAGGTGCGATGCGCCGTATGGCGAGTGCCACCGGATTCACCATCGCCGCGGCATAACGACCTGAGGCGCCGGTCCAGCGCGCGACGTACGGCTCTCGGGCAGCCACTCAGCCGAGGGAGTCGCTGTCGATGAGGTAGTCCCCATCCGCAGTGACGAAGGTGAACTGGTGGGTCTCGGTCGACGTGCTGCCGTCTTTGCGGGTGAAGGTGAGGTCGACCGTGGCCTTGGTACCGGGGGCGTATGCCCGCACCTCGTTGACCCTGACCTTGTCGATCGTCTTCCAGAAGGCGTCGTAGCCTTCACGACCGCGAGCGAAGCTCTGCATCCTGGGCGACAGCTGATCCCACGTTCGGTCGGTGTGCTTGGTCACGTTGGAGTAGTACGACTTCAGGAAGCTCTCGAGGTGCTTCTGATCGCCTCGGCTGCTGGGCTCTTCGGAGATCCTCGACGGACTGGGCGCTGCTGTCTTGGCCGGCGTGGTCGCTCTGGTAGTGGCAAGCACCGGGGTGTTGCCACTCTGCTCGCCGAGCTGGCTGAGCACATAGCCAACGCCGAGCGCGGCAAACAGCATGGCGACGAGCGCGAGCGACACCCTGCGCCTCCCGCTCCCCCGCTCATCAGTCGGCGGCTGCTGCGACACAGCGGCTTCGAAGTGCTTGGTCGGCTCGACCGGCGGCGCAGCGGCGACTTCGAGCTGCCTGGTCGGCTCGACCGGCGGCTCTGAGGCGACCTGAGGCATGACCGCGGTGTCACCAGCTGCGACCACGGGCATGACCGCACTCGCCTCAACGGCGGAGATACCAACGAGCCGCGTGGCGCTCGTGGCCATGTCCCACCGGCTGGCCGGGTCCTCATCCATCATCGCCGCGATGGCGGGCGCGAGGGCGCCGGCGTACGTCATCGGACGAGGTGGCTCGGAGGCGATGGCCCGAAGCAGAGCGATCGGGTTGCTCCGCGACTCGTACGGCGCCCGACCCTCGACGGCCGAGTAGAGGGTGGCGCCAAGAGCCCAGACGTCGGATGCCGGGTGGGGATCCTCGCCGCGGGCCAGCTCGGGCGAAAGGTATCCAGGAGTCCCCGTGATGAAGCCGATCGCGGTCAGCTGTTCGTCACCGTGCGCGCGGGCGATGCCGAAGTCGCTGATCTTGGGCTGCCCGGCCTTGTCGATGAGCACGTTGGCCGGCTTGATGTCTCGGTGGACGATGCGGCACTCATGGGCACGGGCCAGGGCGCCGGCCAGCTGGGCGCCGATGTCGGCCACCCGCCGCGGTGAGAGCTGCCCGTCGCGCGAGATCTCGTCAGCGAGGGTCTGCCCTTCGACGTACTCCATGACCAGCCAGGGTCGTTCGTTGTGGTTGACCACGTCATACACGGCGACGGCGTTGGGGTGGCTGAACGCAGCGGCCGAGCGGGCCTCGCGCATGGCCCGCTTGGTCTCGGTGGCTGACTCGCCCGGCACCGCGCCCATCTGCTTGACCGCGACCTCGCGGCCGAGGACCTCGTCGCGGCACAGCCACACGGTGCCCATGCCGCCGGAGCCGATCGGGCGCAACACCTGATAGCGGCCGGCAATGAGCTGGTATGGCATAAAATCCTCACGTTTGGCTCCGCTCACCCTACGGCGGCCCAGACTCCCCCGAACACGCGCGCCGCCCGGCAACCGCGCCTGCTCACGCACTCCGCGGTAAGTGCGCCGCCAAACCGGGCGTACCTTGCATGAGATGAACACCGGTGGCAGACGCACGAATCCCACATGCCGGAACTGACGCCAGGACCTGTCGCCCTGGCAGTCGACGTCGGCGGAACCAAGGTGGAAGCCGCTCTCGTTGATGCCGACGGCCAGATCCTCGACCAATCGCGCCATCGCGAACCAACGGGACGCGACGCCTCCTCCGACCAGCTCGCCGCGGCCGTGGTCGGCGTGGCGGAGCGCGCTCTGGCCACGCTGCCTGCAGGCGCGTCGCTCCTGGGCGTCGGCATCGGCAGTGCTGGACCCATCGACCACGCCAAGGGCACCGTCTCCCCGGTCAACATTCCCGCGTGGCGGGGGTTTGCCCTGCGCGACTTGGTCCGGTCCGTCGTGTCCGACCAGATCGCCGACCCGACGGTGATCCTGGCCACCGACGGTCTCGCAATCACTCTCGCCGAACACTGGGTGGGTGCCGGCAAGGGCGTAGCCGACATGATGGGGATGGTCATCTCCACAGGTGTGGGCGGCGGTCTCATCCTTGGCGGTCGGCCGATGCGCGGGGCCAGCGGTAACGCTGGTCATATCGGGCACATCGAGGTGAGCGCCATGGACGGTGAGTCCACGTTCGGGCATCCCTGCACGCTGGAGGCGGTGGCGTCCGGCCCCCATTCGGTCGCGTGGGCTCGACGGCACGGCTGGGGAGGGACAACCGGCGAAGAGCTCTCCCGCGACTACGCGCTCGGCGACGAAACAGCTCGCGCAGCCATCACCCGGGCGGGCACCGCCGTTGGGCAGGCGATCTCCAGCGCGGCCGCTCTGCTGGATCTGGAGCTGGTCGTGATCGGCGGCGGATTCTCCGAGGCCACGCCTGACCTTTTCCGCATCATCCGGGAGACCGTGGCATCCCATCAGTTCGAATTCGTCCGCAAACTTCGAGTCGTGCCCTCGAGCCTGTCCGGTGCCGGGCCGCTCATCGGCGCAGCGGCTTTGGTCCACCTGGCTCATTAACAGCGGATGGCCGCGGCCGTAGGCTGATGTGATGAGGAGCCGGAGGCCACTCCGTGCACGTCGCCCGCGGCTGGAAACCGCCAGAGCCGCCGACGCCGCCCGAACCCTCGTGGTTGGCGCCGTGGTCGCCGTGCTGGTCGTGGCCTGCAGCGGTTCCGCCCCCGTGACCGCGCGCCAGCCCGACGCCGACACGGTCGCAGCGGCGATCACCGAAGAGGGCCTTCGGACCCGACTCGAGGCACTGGCCGCAGCGACGGGAACCTCCAGCCAGTACCGCGCCGTCGGCAGCGCCGGCTACGACCGCGCGGCGACCCTCGTCGAGCAACAGCTGCGGTCGGCCGGCTGGACCGTGACCGCGGACGCGTACAACAGCGCGACCTTCGTGGACGAGGGCGGCTCATCCCTCAAGGTTGGTGGGAGCACCTTCGGGGTCGACGACCTGCGGCCCCTGATCTTCGCCCCGCCCGGCGACGTGGACGGACCGATCGTGCCGATCGACTGGGTGCCTGGCGCGACCGATCGGACGGGCAAGGGCTGCTCGATCACCGACTATGGCGACCTCCCCACCCACGCGATCGTCGTCGTGCGTCCAGGTGACTGTCTGCGGCGTGACCAAGCCGTCGCAGCTCAGCAGGCGGGAGCCGCCGCGTTCGTCGCGGTCTACCCGGGTGCTCCGGCCGGCATCGTGTTCCGCCCGACCCTCATCGAGCCGGGGACCGTGCGCATCCCTGCCGCCGCTGTGTCCCGAGCGGTCGCGGAGGCCCTCGTTGCCGCAGCCGGGGGCAGCGGGACCGCGGGTGCCGGAACCGCGCATCTGGTGACCAGTGCACGAACAGCGCAGGCTCCGGCCCACTCGGTCATCGCCGAGCTCCCGGGCAGCAAACCCGGCCCTGTGATCATGCTTGGGGCGCACCTCGACTCGGTGATCGACGGCCCCGGCGTCAACGACGACGGGTCCGGTGTCGCGGCGCTGCTGGAGATCGCCCGGGCGCTTGGCGGAACGCGCCCGCAGGCGACGGTTCGGATGGCCTTCTGGAGCGGCGAGGAGCTCGGGCTCCACGGCTCATTCCGTTATGCCGCAGCCCTTTCGGCGGAGCAAGCGCGGGCGATCCTCGTCTATGCCAACGCCGACATGATCGCCTCCCCCAACGGGTTTGCCGGCGTGTACGACGAGCCGGGCGCGCCAGCCGGTTCATCGGCCGCGCGAGAGCTGCTGAGCTCTGCAGTGACGCGGGCCGGCGGTACCCCTGTCGGGGTCGACCTCCACAGCGGGTCTGACCACTACGGGTTCGCGCAGGCGGGCGTGGCCACAGCCGGGGTGTTCTCGGGGGCTTCGGACCCGGTCTCGGTTGAACAAGCCGCCACCTCACGGGCAACTGCCGGCCAGCCCGCTGACGCCTGCTACCACCAGTCGTGTGACAACGTCGAGAACGCCGACCTGGGTCTCGCCCGGGTCCTGGCCGCGAGCCTTGCGGACTTCGCCGTGCGCGTCGCCAACAACCCGGAACTGCTGAGCCACTGAGGTCCGCGACCGCCCGAATCTGCGGCGATGGGATTTGCTCCACGGACCGGAATCGAACCTGGGCCCGCGACGGTCCTACCAGTCGTGCACGGTTCCGTCCGGCAAGCGGTTGAACGGCAGATAGGCCGTCTGGTAGGGGTACTTGCCTGCCTCGTCGACGTCAAGGTCGACGCCGAGGCCTGGCTTCTCGCCCGGATGCAGATAGCCGTCCGCGAAGCTGAAGGACTGCTCGAAGACGCTGTTCGTGAGCTCGCCGTGCTGCATGTACTCCTGAATGCCGAAGTTGTGGATTGCCAGGTCAAGGTGCAGCGCGGCCGCCATACCAACGGGTGAGATATCAGTCGGGCCGTGAATGCCGGACTTGATCTGGTACTGGGCTGCGTAGTCCATGATCTTGCGCATCGGGGAGATCCCACCGCCGTGGGTGACGGCCGAGCGCACGTAGTCGATGAGCTGGTCCTTGATCAGGCTCTGGTAGTCCCAGACGGTGTTGAACACCTCACCGATCGCGAGCGGCGTCGTGGTGTGCTGGCGAACCAGACGCAGGGCATCCTGGTTTTCGGCCGGGGTGCAGTCCTCGAGCCAGAACAGGTCGAACGGCTCAAGGGACTTGCCGAGCTTCGCCGCCTGAATGGGTGTCATCCGGTGGTGCCCGTCGTGCAGCAACGGCAGGTCCGGGCCGAACTCGGCACGGACGGCCTCGAAGACGGAGGGGAGGTGGCGGAGGTATGCGCCCGTGTCCCAGTCCTCCTCCTTGGGCACGTTCGCGCGCTGGGCCGGTTCGTAGTCATAGCGTTTGCCGCTCGACTGCTCCTGCGCGGCGACGCCGTAGATCGCCTTCAGACCGGGAACGGCGGTCTGGATCCGGATCGCGCGGTAGCCCAGCGCCTGATGCTTGCGGATCGAGTCGAACAGCTCGGGGAGGTCGCGACCGGACGCGTGGCCGTAGGCGAGTATGCCGTCACGGCTGGCTCCACCCAACAGCTGGTAGAGCGGCATCCCGGCGGCTTTGGCCTTGAGATCCCAGAGTGCAACGTCGACCGCGGCGATCGCGGCCATCGTGACCGGTCCGCGACGCCAGTAGGCACTCCGGTAGAGAAACTGCCAGGTGTCTTCGATGCGGTGGGCGTCGATGCCGAGCAGCAGCGGCACGACATGTTCCTTCAGGTACGCGACAACGGCGAGCTCCCTGCCGTTGAGCGTGGCATCGCCAAGTCCGACGAGACCGTCGTCGGTGGTCAGCCGCAAGGTCACGAAGTTGCGATCCGGACTCGTGACGATGACCTCTGCCTTGTCGATCTTCATGGAAGCTCTCCTACCGCTCACGTCGGTGTTGGATATCTGCGGATTCAGCGCGCCGCTCTCTCAGCGAAGCGTGCCACCCGCCTCGGTGTCGAGGAGGGTCAGCTCGTCGCGGGTGGGCAACCCCTCCCAGTCGCCGACAGCGGCGACGGCGAACGCGGCGGTGACGGTGCCACGGCGGAGCGCCGCTGCGGGCGGCATCCCGTCGAGCAGACCGGACAAGTACCCCGCTGTGAAGGCGTCGCCAGCACCGATCGTGTCAAGCACGGGGACGGGGATGGCGCCGGCGTGGTGTGCCACACCCTCGTACCAGACGGTCGCACCGCGGGCGGCTCGTTTGATGACCAGCTGGTTGACGCCGTATGCCGCGAGCTCGCCGGCCGCGTCCGACTCGTCCTGCGGGTCGCTCACCACCAGCCCGAGCTCGTCTTCCGAGGCGATGACGATGTGCGCGCTGCGGACAAGCTCGGAGAGCACTGGTCGCGCCTGCTCCGCGGTCCACAGCTTCGACCGGTAGTTGACGTCGACGCTCACGAGCGCTCCGGCACGACGGGCCAGGCGCACGGCTTCGGTGACGGCCTCCGCTGCCGACGCGGAGAGTGCGGGCGTGATTCCTGTCAGGTGCAGGATTCGGGGAACGTCTGCGAGACAGGCAGCCGCATCGGCCACTGAAAGGGCGGACCCTGCCGACCCTGACCGGTAGTAGCTCACTCGCGAGACGTCGGCGACGCGACGTTCGGCGAGCATGAGTCCGGTGAACCGTTCGGCATCGACCACAACCGTGTCGACGGCCACTGACTCGGCCCGCAACGTGCGCAGGATGTAGGCGCCGACCTCGTCTGCCCCCACCCGGCCGCCCCAACGAACCGCGTGGCCCAGACGCGCCAGACCGATCGCCACGTTGGACTCGGCGCCCGCCATCGTCATGGACAAGGTGCCACCGAGCCGAAGCGGCGTACCCGTCCGAAGGCTGACCATCGTCTCGCCCAGGGTCACGACGTCGGGCCGAGTGGTGCGGATCGGCAGCCTCATGCGGAGCCGCCGGATCCGTGAGCCACCGCAAGGAACGCGGCGGCACGAGCGCGCAGCGCATCCAGGTCACCACCGCGGACGGCGTCTCCCACCAACGGGCTGCCAACTCCGACGGCAATCGCGCCGACCGCGAGGTACTCGGCGGCCAGGCTCACATCGACCCCACCCACCGGCACGAAGGGCACATCAGGCAAGGGATCGCGCAGCGCTCGAAGGTATGCCGGGCCGCCGAGGGCAGAGGGGAACAGCTTGACCGCGGCTGCCCCCAGGCCCATGGCGGTGAGGGCTTCGGTCGGTGTGAACGCGCCGGCCAGCACCGGGATACCCAGAGCCACCGACTTGGCCACACTCTCGGTCACAGCCGGTGTCACCATGAACCGGGCGCCCGCTTCCGCGGCACGAGTCACGTCGTCGGGAGTCAGGACGGTGCCCGCCCCAATCACGGCACCGTCAGGGGCCGAACGAGTCACCTCGGCGATCACCCCAAGTGCATCCGCCGTGACCAGTGACACCTCAAGGAACCGGATGCCTGACCGGAGCAGGACGAGCGAGGTCGCAATGGCGGCCTCAGGGTCTGCACCGCGGATGATGACGAGCAGTCGCTCCTGTGCGAGCTCAGTGAGAAAGTCGCGGGGAACCGGGGTCACCATTCCGCCAGAGCTCCGTCCGTATGGCGCCACACCGGCGTGCGCCAGGCGTGCCCGCGCGCGTCCGCCGCACGCACGGCCGCCTCATCGATCTCGATGCCCAGCCCAGGACCGGTGAGTCTCTCGATGTTGCCGTTCACGAACTTCAGTGGTGCCTTGTCAAGCACGTAGTCCAGCACCTCGGCACCCTGGTTGTAGTGAATCCCGATGCTCTCTTCCTGGATCAGGAGGTTGGGGGTCGCGAAGCCCACCTGCAGACACGCGGCGAGCGCGAGCGGGCCAAGGGGGCAGTGTGGTGCGAGCTGCACGTCGTAGACCTCTGCCATTGCCGCGATGCGGCGGACCTCCGAGATCCCACCCGCGTGGGAGACGTCGGGCTGGGCCACGGCGATCCCGGCCTGAAGCACCGGCAGGAAGTCTTGCCGGCTGTACAGCCGCTCCCCTGTGGCAATCGGGATGGATGTCGCCTGCGCGAGCTGTGCGATGAGGTGGGAGTTCTCGGGGACGACCGGCTCCTCGATGAAGAACGGACGCAACGGCTCCAGCAGTGGTGCGATGCGCCGGGCGTTGGCCAGCGTCAGGCGCCCATGAAAGTCGACGGCCACATCTCTGTTCGGCCCCAGCACCTCGCGCGCCGCGGCCACCCGCTCGAGGACTCCATCAATCTCGGCCACCGTGCCCAGCGGTCCCATCGAGCCGGAGGCATTCATCTTGACCGCGGTCATCCCGACGTCGAGCTGCGCCTGGACGGCCTCGGCGACGCCGCTCGGGTCGTCGCCACCGACCCAGCCGTACATCCGGATGCGGTCGCGGACCGCCCCTCCGAGCAGTTCGTATACAGGGACGCCCAGGGTCTTGCCCTTGATGTCCCACAATGCCTGGTCGATGCCGGACACGGCACTGCCAAGAATCGGACCGCCGCGGTAGAAGCCACTCTTCGTCAAGACCTGCCAGTGGTCTTCGATGCACGCGGGGTCACTACCGACGAGGTGCTCGGCGAACTGCGCAACGACCGTGCGCACCGCATCGGAGTGCCCCTCAAGGCTCGCCTCACCCCAGCCGACAACACCGGCGTCGGTCTCGATCCGTACGAACAACCACCGAGGGGCCACCAGGAACGTCTCGACCCTGCTAATCCTCATGGACGGACGCTCCTTCGGAGATCATGGTCATGATGGACTCGACAATCTTCTCGGGGGCCTTGGCGATGTCGACGGTCAGACCGGGTTCGTCATCTTGTCGTTCCTCGAGGTCCTCCAACTGCGTTGGCAGCAAAGAGGACGGCATGTACTCGTGGTTTCGGGCCATGATCCGCGCGCGGATCAGGTCAATGTCCCCGCGGGCGAAGATGGTGAGCATCCTCGGGGCATGTTCCCTGAGCAGATCGCGGTAGCTGCGCTTGAGGGCCGAGCACGCCACCACGACCCCGGCCCCATCTGCGAGGGCAAGGCGCTCACCGACCTCGTGCAGCCAGGGCAGTCGTCGCGCGTCGGAAAGCGGGTGTCCGGACGCCATCCAGTCCTTGTTCTCGGTCGAGTGCAGGCTGTCGCCATCGATGAAGGGCACGCCAAGACGTTGGGCGAGCAACTCGCCGATGGTGCTCTTGCCCGAGCCCTGCATGCCCATGATGATGATCGGCGGGATGGAGATGGACCGCTCTGCACGTGATGGCACCGGTCAGCCCTTGGTCGCACCGGCGGTGAGGCCGGCCACGATGTACTTCTGCGTGAAAAGGGCGATCACCATGATCGGGACAGTGACGACGACGGACGCAGCCATGAGGCCGCCCCAGTCGATGCTGGCGTAGGACACGAAGTTGAAGATCGCCACGGGAAGCGTCTTGGTGCTCGCGCCGGCGAGCACCAAGGCGAACATGAAGTTGTTCCACGAGAAGATGAACGACAGGATGCCCGCGGTCGCGAGGCCAGGCACCGACAGCGGGAGCGAGATGCGCAGGAAGGCCCCGATCGGAGTCAGCCCATCAACTTGCGCGGCGTCCTCGAGCTCGGTTGGGAGGGAGTCGAAGAACGACATCATGATGTACACGATCAGCGGTAGCGCGACGAACATGTGGGAGAGGATCAACACGGAGAAGCCGCCGACCAGGCGCAGGTTGGCGAAGATGAAATACCAGGGAACGAGCAGGCTCACTCCCGGGATGATGCGGGCCATGAGCACCACCATCGCCGACCGGTTCATGCTGAACCGGCTCATGGCGTAGGCAGCCGGCACCCCCAGGATCAACGAGAACACGGTGGACCACAGGGCAACCCAGAAGCTGTTGAAGATGAAGTCGAAGTAGTTGTTGCGGCCGAGGACGGTGGAGTAGTTGTCCATCGTGGGGGTGAAGAAGAATGTCTTGCTTGAATCGTAGATATCGACGTTGGTCTTGAATGACGCCACCAACATCCAGATCAACGGAGCGATGAACAGCAGCACCGTGGTCGTCAGCACGACCACACGAAAGATCGGGTAGGCGCGCGACTTGCGTCGCCGTCGCCGTGTCGTCGGCTCCGGAACGGCGTGGGCTGTCACGGCTGCGGTCATGACTCGTCTCCCTTTCTACGGTGCGTGACCATCCACATGAGCACGATGATGAGCAGGAAGAACAGAATCAGAACGGTCGAGGAGATCCCATACTCGTTGTAGTCAAAGCTCAGTCCGAAGGCGTACACGTTGAGCGTCTCCACCTCGTGAAATGAGCCGCCGCCCTTGCCCTTGGTCGAATAGAGGATGTCGAACGTCTTGAGCGCGTCGATGCCGCGCAGGACGATGGCGACGATGACCGTCGATCTGAGCAGAGGGAAGGTGACGTATCTGAACCGTTGCCAGGCATTCGCGCCGTCGACGCGGGCCGCTTCGTCCGGCTCCTCCGAGAGGGAGGTCAGCCCGGCGAGCAGGATCAGCACAACCATCGGTGTCCACTGCCAGACGTCGACGAAGATCAATGTCGGAAGCGCCGTTGTCTGGCCGGACAACCACGGCTGCGCGGGTATGCCGAACCAGCTGAGGAGCTGGTTCGCGAATCCGATATTCGGGTCGAAGATCAGGCGCCACATCATGCCCACGGCAACGGGAGTCGCCACCAACGGGAGCAGAATCGCCACGCGGACCCACTTCTCGCCCTTGAACGGACGCCAGAGCAGGAGCGCGATCCCCATGCCCAGCACCATTTCCGCCGCGACCGCTCCCCCGGTGAAGGTGAACGTGCGGAGCACTGCAGGCCAGAACCTATCGGTGTCGCCCAAGACCTGCAGGTAGTTCGCGATCCCGACAAACTTGGACTCGGCGCGGACGGATCCCTGAGAGTCGGTGAGGCTGAGGTAGGCGGTCCATACCAGCGGGACGACAATCAGCAACCCGACAAAGATCATCGCGGGTGCAGCGAAGAACCACTTGCGGTGTCGGTTTGCCCACGCGGAATAGGCGCTCCACGCGGTGGGCCTGGTGGTGACCGTGCCGATCATCGTCTACCTCGCACTCAGTACGTCAGCCAGTTGTCGAGCCAGTTGTCGAGCCAGGGTCACGGGCGGATGGCCAACGTCAGCGCGAGGCCGACCTGTTGGACATCCGCCCGATCCCGTTACTTCTCGGCGTCGAGGAGCTCCTGGAACGCCGCACTTGCCGCATCAGCGGCCGCGTCCGAGTCTCCACCGGTGATGGCGACGACGATGGGATCCCCAACGATGTCGCGCGCCTCGGGCACCTTGATCACCAGGGGTCGGTCGTGACCGACACCGTTCTTGGTGCTGACGGCGATCGCCGCGGCGAGATCCGCCGGGTAGGTGGCGATCCCTGCCGGGTCGTCCCAGACGGACGTGCGAGCACCGGGAACGCCAGGCTGCTGGATCTCCAACGTCATGGCCTTGCTGGTGGCCCACTCGATGAACTTCCACGCATTGGTCTGGTTGTTCGAGGCCGCGTTGACCCCAAGCGCCCAGGACGGCACGTTGTACGCCTTTGAGCCACCGGCTCCGGCCGGCATCGGAGCGAACCCGACCGTCTCCGCGACCTTTGACTTCACCGGATCCGTGGCGTTCTTGTACAGGCTGTCGGCCTCGGTGTAGAAGCCGGCCTTGCCCTGGGTGAAGATGGCCATTGCCTCGGGCCAGCTCATGTCGGTGCTGACGTTGGCAGGACCATAGTTGCGAATCAGGCCGCCGTAGAACGCGTATGCCTTCTTCGCCGCGTCACTCGCGACACCGGACTTGCCGCTCTCGTCGATGAAGTCACCACCGAAGCTGTAGAGGAAGCTCGAGAACTGCGTGACCGCGGGTGACTTTCCCGTGCGAGCCACGAAGCCCGCTACCCCGGGGTTCTGGGCCTTGATCGCCTTGGCCGCGGCCTGGAGCTCGTCCATGGTCTTGGGCACCTGAAGTCCGGCCTTGGCGAGCAGGTCCTTGCGGTAGTAGAGAACTTCCTGCTCGGTGATGATCGGGACTCCGACCACCTTGTCCTTGTAGGTCGTCGTCCCGACCGGGCCCGGCTGGAAGTCTTCCCAGCCCCACTCCTTGTTCGTCTTCACGTCGGTGCCGAGGTCGGCCAGGTAGCCGTTCTTGGCGAACAGCTTCCCCTCTTGCAGGGGTCGGTACATCATGACGTCGATCTCGTTCGTGCCGGCGTTCAGCTTGACGTTGTACTGGGCGGACAGCTGGTCCTCGCCGTACTGGCTCAGCTCCACCTTCAGGCCCGTCGCCTTCTCGAACTCAGGCAGCTTGCTCTTGATGGTGTCGGTCCACACGTGGTTGGCGAGGGTCACCCGAATGGTCTTCGACCCTGCGTCCGCCGCGGATGTTCCGCTGCTGCTGCAGGAACTCAACGCTCCCGTGGCCACCAATGCCGCTGCCGCAATGGCGGCGACAGATACAACTGAATGACGCTTCACTGTGTCTCCCATCTCGTGAGCCTGCACCCTGACGGGGACGCTCGACCTGGCCGGTTTCTTTACATCTGCCTCAATGGCGCGACGCTACCTAATAGAGCATATGTAAGCAACCCTCGTGACCGTAACGATATGATCACTCGCATGACGGATCTGGCGAAGACAACGGTGCAGGCCGACGTGCTCGCCCTTACCTCAGAGACGCCCGAGGGCGGCACCACGGTCATCGGACTGCATGCCCGCGTTCTCGACCATCTGGGCCTGGCAATCTGCGCCGGCGACCTCGCGAGTGGCTCCGTCGTTCGTATCGAACAGCTGGAGGAGCGCCACGGAGTGTCCCGCTCCGTCGTGCGTGAGGCGATTCGTGTGCTGGCCTCCATGGGCCTGGTTGCCTCACGTCGCCGGATCGGCGTGCAGATCCTGCCAGCGACCGAGTGGAACCTGTATGACCCGCAAGTCATCCGCTGGCGCCTGGCCTCACCCGCCCGTATTGCGCAGCTGCGATCCCTGACCGAGCTGCGAACTGCCATCGAGCCCGAGGCGGCCCGGCTGGCAGCGGTGCGAGCACCGTTGGCCGGAGCCAGCGAGCTGATGGGGCTGGCCGGCAAGCTGTGGGCGGCTGGGCAGTCCAACGACGCGGAAACCTTCCTCATCCTCGACATCCAGTTTCATCGTCTCGTCCTCTCGAGCTCCGGCAACGAGATGTTCGCCAAGCTCAACACGCTCGTCGAAGAGGTGCTGACGGGGCGAACGCACTACGGGCTGATGCCACGGCATCCGCACAACGAAGCCCTTCAGCTGCACGTCGACGTCGCGAGCGCGATCCAGCGCGGGAACGCCGACGAGGCGCACGCGGCGATGCTGGGCATCATGGAACGCGCGTTCAACGAGATGAAGTCAATCTGGGAGAGCGGCGCTGAGCAGTGACCACCACACCCGTCGCGCTGGTTACCGGCGCGGGCAGCGAGCATGGCATCGGGTTCGCCTGCGCCAGAGCCCTTGCCGCTCGAGGCATGGCGCTCGTGTTGACCTCGACCACCGACCGGATCCACGAGCGGGCCGCCGAGATCGAGGCCGAAGGCGGAAGGGCAGTTGCCCTGGCGGGCGACCTGACCTTGGCCGGAACCGCAGACTCGTTGGTACGGCTCGCCCTTGACGCTTTCGGCCGACTTGATGCCTTGGTCAACAACGCGGGCATGACCTCGGTCTCCGATCCAGATGTCGCAGGTGACCTGGTCGGGCTGGGCGACGACGCCTGGCAACGATCGATCTCACGCAACCTCGACACGGTGATGGCCATGACCCGGGCTGCGCTGCCGGCGATGCTCGACGCCGGGTATGGCCGGGTGGTGGTCATGACGTCGGTGTCCGGTCCGCTCGTGGCCTGCCGCGGCGACGTCGCCTACCACGCCGCGAAGGCCGCCCTCGTCGGGCTGACCCGCGCCGTCGCCCTTGAGGTCGCCGACCATGGCGTCACCATCAATGCCGTGGCACCGGGCTGGATCGCCACTCCGTCGTCGTCGGTTCACGAGCTGGCGATGGGCGTAGCGACACCCGTCGGACGGCCCGGCCGCCCGGAGGAGGTTGCCGAGCTCGTGGCGTTCCTGGCCTCCCCCACAGCCAGTTATCTGACCGGCCAGGTGCTCGTCGTCGATGGGGGCAACTCGATCCAGGAGGAGCATCTGTAGCTCGCGTGCCGAGCGTTGCAGCAGCTCGACGACGGGGTTTGGCTCATACGCCGTCAAGGGCCCGCGTGGCGTGGTGACAGAATCCCAGGAGACCGAGGGAGACAACCGTGCTGGGACGTCGGGGCACCACCGTGCCCGCTGTGCATGCCTCCGCTGTGCCCGTCCCTGCCGGACACGTGCTCCGGGCAACCGGTGCCGGCAAGAAGATTGACGAGGCAGTGCTGTTGCTGCCCACCGACGTCAACGTGGGCCCTGGAGAATGTGTCGTCCTGCGCGGTCCCAACGGCAGCGGCAAGACCACAATGTTGCGAATCCTGGCCGGCACCCTCCCACCCTCGGAGGGCGAGGCCACCCTGGACGGCTCGCCGGTCGACGAACGCCACGACCTCACCCGCACCGCGATCGCGGCGCTGGTCGGCGCACCCGCGACCTACCGTGACCTCACCCTGGTCGACCACCTCGTCCTGATCGGTTCCACCTGGGGCCACGCTGGAGAGAGCGCCGACGATCGCGCCGAAGAAATGCTGGAGCTGCTCGAGATCGACCACCTCGAAGAACGGTTCCCCCATGAGCTGTCCTCGGGCCAGCAGCAGCTGTTCCACCTCGCGATGGTCCTCGTCCGCCCCTCGTCCATCCTCATCCTCGACGAGCCGGAGCAACGGCTCGACCCGGACAAGCGCGACCTGCTCACCCAGATCCTGTTGGACCGCAAGGCAGTTGGCAGCAGTCTGCTCATCGCCTGCCACGACCCGGCGATGACCGAGGCGCTGGCTGACACCGTCGTCGACATCCAGCTCGAATGAACGGTGCTGACAAGGCCCGGCTGCGTCAGGTCCGCACTGCGATCCTTGGCAACCGGCCCGACACGTCGGTGAGCTCCACCCTGTATCCCATGTACGTCGCCGTCATCGTGACCGGCTCGTATGGGGTCCCGGCCGCCCAGTCGCTGTTCCGTTCGCTCGACCATCAGTGGCTGGCCGATCATGTTTGGTCCCCTGGCGGTGCCGTTGGTGCCGCGATCCTCACAGCCTTGCTCCTGACCCTCGTCCGGCTGGTGGGTCGGGTGCGTGGTCCTGTGATGCCACCGCTGCCATACCTCGACCTCGTCGTCGCCAGCCCGATGCCGCGCAAGGTCACCCTCGCCCGGAACTGGCGTCTGAGTCTCAGCGGATCGATCCTCGGCGGCCTGCTGATCGGCACGAGCCTCGGTGCCGGGCTGGCGATCGCCAAGGTCGCCCCTCCGATCGTGCTGCTGGCCACCAGCGTCGGCGGCTCCCTGCTCGGCGTGCTGGTTGCCGAGCTCTGGCTACAAGGTCAGCTGCAAGGGTCCGCGCTCGGACGCCGCGCCGAATCCTCGCTTCTGGGAAGACGCCGAAACGCGTTGGCACTGTTGGACATCACTGGCCTGCGGCGGCAGGCTGCGAGCAACGTCACCATGGGCGGCGCCGCCCTGTCCGGGGATCTGCGCACGGCCCGTCTCGACGCCGTGCGCCCCCCGACCCACGCCCGACGTGTGCGGTTGAAGTCCAGCGGGCCGCTGACAGTGTTCGCCCGGCGTGACTTCCTGGGGCTGCGCCGGGCGCCGGGCGACGCGCTGTATGGGCTGGGTTTCGCTGCCGCCGGATCAGGCGGACTGATGCTGTCACTGCAGTCGCCCCGAACCCCCACGATGGCGCCGCTGCTGAGCCTGGTCCTGTGTTACCTCGGCTTCGGAGCGTGGTGCGAGGGCCTGCGGCTGCACTCCGACAACTCGGGCACGTCGCGACTCCTTGGCCTTCCCTACCGGGATACCGCGCTCGCACATCTCGCCGTGCCCGTGGTGGCGTGGGTCCTGACCACCATCGTCGTCGGCGTGGGGCTGTCGCTGGTCGGCATGGTCGGACCAACGGCGGTCGTCTGGTCGTTGGGCACCGGTGCGCTCCTGGCAGGGACACACCTCATGGCGGCCTTCCGGGGCCTGCCGCCGATTGGTGTCTTCGGACCCAAGGCGGGGGTTCCGGCGATGATCTTCTGGTACGCCAAGCCGATTCTCGCGACCCTGGTCGTGGGAACAGCTACGGCGGCGTGGGCCGCCCGGGCCGCCAACCCATGGATTGCCTTCTTCTGGCTGCTGATCGCCACAGCCGGCGTGGTCGCCTGGGGGCTCAAGCTGGTCGGCAAACGGGACCGACGGGACTGACGGCTCACCCCTCGTCGAACAGGTGCTCGATCCGCGTCGCGGTGCCAAGCGCCCATCGTCCCGTTGTCAGCGCACCAATGCCGAACACGGAAGCCCCACAGCCGGCGACGATCCACCAGCCCGGCTGGCTAGCCGAAGCGAAGCCCGTCTTCAGCGGCCCGACCAGCCCTGAACTCAGCACCGAGCCGACCACCGCAACGCCAAGCGCCATACCGACCTGGCGGCTCGTGGACGCAACCGCCGCCGCGACCCCGGCCTGGCTGCGGGGCATCCCGGACAAGGCCGTGTATGAGATCGGGGGGTTCACCAGCCCGAACCCCAGGCCGAATACGACGTAGCTCGTGAGCACCCATACCAGTGCCGTGCCCGCGTCGAGGCCGACGAGCATGAGTCCCCCGGTGCACATCGCGGCGCCGGCGACCATCAGCGGAACGCGCGGGCCACGCGAACCCACCAGGCGTCCGGAGATCGGCGCGCAGATCAGCGTCATCAATGCCAGCGGCAACGTGCACAATCCTGCTTGTAGGGCGGACAACCCGCGCACGTCCTGCAGGTAAAGCGTGTTCATGAACAGGAAACCCGAAAAGCCGCCAAACGCGCTCATCGCGATCACCGTCGCACCGGAGAACGGGACGCTACGGAAGAAGCGCAGCTCGAGCAGCGGATCGATCCGGCGCGGCTCGTAGGCGAGCAGCGTCCCGATCGCGACCAGCGAGAGAGCGAACAGGCCCAGAGTGTTCGGGGACGTCCAGCCCGCTCGGGGCGCGTCGATGATCGCGTAGGTCATGCTCGCCAGCACCACGATCACCAGCAGTTGGCCGATCGCGTCCACCCGCCGTGCTCGAAGCGCCCTCGACTCAGGGACGAAAAGGGCGGTGAGGACGATCGCGGCGAGGCCGATCGGGATGTTGATCCAGAAGATGGACCGCCAGCCGACCGTCTCGGTGAGTACGCCACCGACGATCGGGCCCAGCCCCAGGCTGAGACCGATGACCCCGCCCCACACCCCGAAGGCGCGGGCGCGCTCGCGCGGCTCGGTGAAGACGTTGGCAATGATGGACAACGCGACGGGGTTGAGCATCGAGGCGCCGATGGCCTGCACCATCCGAAACGCGATCAGCCAGCCCAGCCCCGGTGCCACGCTGCACAACAGCGAACCAAACGTGAAAAGCACCAGCCCCGTCTGGAAGGTACGCCGCCGCCCGAGCCGGTCGGCCGTCGAACCGGAAAGCATCAGCACGCTCGCCAGCACCAAGATGTAGGCGTCGATCGTCCACTGGAGACCGGACAGCGACACGTTCAGGTCCCGGCGGATCGACGGTAGAGCGACGTTGACGATCGTCACGTCCATGCCGACGATCAGGAGACTCGTGCAACAGATCGCCAGGACCAGCAGACGGCGACGCGGGCTCAACTCCGGCACAGGCACTCCTTATCACGACAGGGCAGAGCCACCTGCGATCTCGTAGGACCACAGCTCGCTGGTCATGCCAACCTGCGGTGCCGCGGGCTGGCTGGCTCCCTCGGTCTCCCCGCGGTGCCCATGCCCGAATGCCGGCGAATCCACCCAGGCCTGGAACGAAGCGTCGTCAGCCCATCTGGTAATGACCAACCAGGTGTGGCGATCGTCGGTCGGCTTCAGAAGCTCGAACCCTTCGAAGCCTGCCTGTCCGTCGCCCGCGCCGGCGCGGGCGGCAAACCGGCGAGCCAGTTCGTCACCGCTGTCGCCGGGCACGGTAATCGCGTTGATCTTGATGATGCTCATTGGGCTTCTTCCTCAAGTGGGGCAGGACGGATACCGCGATTCTGCCAGTTGCAGCTCGCCGCTGGACCAGTGTGTGAAGGTCCCCGAACTGAGGTCGGCATGTCGAGCGCCGCGGCCCTCAACCGGGCGGCGTGTTGAGCATCGAGATCCGCGGTGAGTGCGGGCGTGTCGCGCTTCGGTTCCACGAAAAGCCTTATCCAACAACGGTTTACACGATCGCCAAGACTCCGCTCACGATCTACCGCAACACGTCCCGTTTGACTCATGAGTCGACAACGTGGACCGTGGAACGGAAGACGCGGCGAGCGGGCAGGTCGTTCTGGAATGCCCCGCCGTGCCCAAGGACGATCACGAGAAGATGAGGAATACTTCATGCTGACCATGACCGAAAAAGCTGTAACCGAGATTCGCAACTTGACCGAACTGCCTGAGGCACCCCAAGGCGGCGGCGTGCGGATCGCTACCGATCCGGCTGCCGGTGGCCTGACGATGAGCCTGGCCGCCACGCCTGCCGACGATGACACCGTGCTCGATACCGACGGAGCGCGATTGTTCCTCGACTCCACCGCCGCCACGCTGCTCGACGACAAGACGCTGGACGCGGTGGCGAACCCGGACGGACAGACTCAGTTCGCAATCGCCGAACAGTCAACCTGATCCACACACGCACCTGGTCGGCCCGTCTCGACCGACGCTGAGAGCCTCTCGCCATGGCGACTGAAACGCCACGGCGTGAGGCGTCTCCTGGGCTCTCAGCCCATACGTTCGGCGACCTCGGGCGGGAAGCCACCGGTGGCCACCGGGCCCCAGCTCGTGGCGGTGATCCGGATCAGTGACTTGCCCTGGTCGGCCATCGCCTGCCTGTACTCGTCCCAGTCCGGATGCTCCCCGGAGATAGACCGGAAGTAGTCGACGAACGGCTCGGCGGCCTCTGGCATGTCGAGGACCTCGGCCGTGCCATAGACCTGCACCCAGGGCCCACCGAAGTCGTCGGAGAGGACGCAGATGCTCACGTCGGGGTCGCGGCGGGTATTACGCGTCTTCGCCCTCTGCGGGTACGTCGACACCACGATGCGGCCCTCGGGATCAATGCCGCAGCTCACCGGGGAGAGCTGAGGCCTCCCGTCCCCGCGCGTGGCCACGTAGATCCCGTTGTGCCTGGGACGCAGGAAGTCGAGGAGCTCTTCGCGGGAGACCGCGTCGGCGGTGGCGACGTTGGGCATGCCAGAGATGTTAGTGCCCCGTCGGCCACCGAAAAGTCAGAATATGTCTTCGAAGAGCCAGTCACTGCGGCGCATGACGGCGCGAAGTGACAACTGATCGTCGACCACCACGACGTCGGCCAGGTTGCCGGCCTGCAGCCCGCCGATCCCAGCCAGCGCGAGGGTCTGGCTGGGTGTGGACGAGGCTGCAGTGACGACGTCGAGCAACGGGACACCCGCGGACTGCACGCACCACCGCACCACGTCGAGCATCGTGGCGCCCCCGCCGGCGATCGAGTCGCCTTCGGCGAGCCGGGCGGTGCGACCGGAGACGATGACGTCCTGGCCGCCGAGGGTGTAGGAGCCGTCGGGCATTCCGCTGGCAGCCATGGCATCGGTGATGAGGCAGATCCCTTGTGCGCCAACAAGATCGAAGAGCATCCGCACGGTGGCGGGAGCCAGATGGACACCGTCACCGATCACCTCCAGAACCGCCTCACCACGGGCTGCGGCGGCCAGGGCGGCGCTGACCGGGCCCGGCGCGCGGTGGTGCAGGGGCGGCATACCGTTGAAGACGTGGGTTACCAGCGGCCGCCCACCCCGCGGCGCTACGTCGAGGCTGGCGCGAAGTGCGGCCCAGGCAGTCTCGGCATCACAGGCTGTGTGGCCGACGGCGGCCACAATGGTGTGAGAACCCAGCAGCGCCGGAAGGTCCGCCGCGCCGGGGCGTTCGGGTGCGAAGGTCATCTGGGCGATCGCCTCGGACCCGCCCGCAGCCGTGGCAGCCTCAGCCAGGGCGCCAACCAGGGCGGCGTCGACGTCGCGCAGTGCCGCGGGATTCTGGGCACCCCGGCGCTCCATCGACAGGAACGGACCCTCCAGATGTATGCCGGCCAGGTCACCCTTGGCAACCAGCGCCGCGCAGGTCGTCACTCCGTCGATCAGGGCGTCACGGGTGTTGGAGGCCAAGCTGCCGAGTAGCGACGTGGTGCCGCTGCGGTGGTGGTAGTCGACCGCCACACGCGCGGACGCGGCATCCGGGCCGAACTCGCCACCAGCGCCACCGTGGCAGTGCACGTCGACCAGCCCGGGCAACAGGGTGAGCTGCTTGGTCCAGCCGGCCGGGGGGTGTGCGTCTCTCCACTGCTGGGGCAGCTCGGAAGCCCTGCCAGCAAAGGCGATCCGGTCACCGTCGAGGACCACGGCGCCGGCGTTGATGATGGCGAGCGGCGTGACAAGCCGACCGGTCAGCAGGACACCTGCGTTGGTCCTCACGAGAGAATGATGGACCGCGTGGGAGTGTCGGCGGCCGTTGGGGTCGAGACCGTCATCACCTCGCGGCGCTCAAGAGCCGTGTCGGCGGATGTCCCTGCGCAGCAGCTTGATCTCGTGGCCGTCCATGGAGAGCCGTGCCGCCTGGGCGGCCAGGACGTGTTTGTTACTGCGGCGAGACCGACTGCCTGTGGGGTTGCTCAGACGATTGCGAAACATGACGATGCCCAGCCAGATGAACCAGACGATCTCGAGCAGGCCGAAGATGTACCTGGCCTCCAGCAGGACCGGAATGGCCGATGCGATCCGCGAGATACAGGGCAGCCACTCCGCCTCCGTCGAGTCAAGGAGAGCATGCAGGTGGGCTCAGCTCTTCGAGGCTGACTGGCCGTATGCGGTCACTGCCCCGGCGACCGCGTCAAACTCGCCTGCGCTGAGCAGTCGGGGCGCGCCGAGAGCTTTGGCTTCGCAGTAGATACGGCACAACCACTCGAGGTACGTCGCCCGCGAATACGCCTTGGCGAGGGTGTCCCCATAGGTCGTCGCCCCATGGTTCTGTAGCAGGACGCCGTACCGGTCCTTCATCCCCACGATGCAGTTCCTCGCCAGCTCATCGGTGCCGAACGGGGCATATGGCGCGACCCTGACCGGTCCGCCCAAAAGCGCCAACATGTAATGAATCCGCGGGATCTCGTCGACGAGGGTTCCCAGAACCGTCGCGTAGACGGGGTGCGTGTGCACAACAGCCAGCGCGTCGGTGTTCTGGTAGACGACGGTGTGCATCGGCACCTCCGTCGAGGGGTTGTCGGGCCCGTCAACGTGCTCACCGTCAAGAGTGATGACGCAGATGTCTTCCGGGACCAGCGCCTCGTAGTCCACGCCGCTCGGCGTGATGGCGATGTTGTCGCCGACTCGGACGCTGATGTTGCCCGACGTTCCTACCGTGAGTCCGTCCTTGAGCATTCGCAGGCAGTACTCAATGATCCGTTCGCGTGCCTTCTGCATGAGCATGGGTATCTCCGTTCCTGGTCTGAGCATGCCTCATCCCGACTCCGACACGGGTGCATGAGGGTGAACGCCGTACGCCACACTGCAGGGGTGCGCGCGATTGAGTGGGTCGACGATCCCGGACCGATGATCAGGCTGATCGACCAGACCCTGTTGCCGGCCACTGAGCAACACATCGACGTCACGACGGTCGACGTCCTGGTCGAGTCGATCCAGCACCTGGTGATCCGTGGCGCACCGGCTCTGGGGGCGACTGGGGCGCTGGGTGTGGCCCTGGCCATGATCCAGGGCGCTGATGAAGGCTGGGATGCGGCAAGACTCGAGAGCGAGATCGACAGGATCCGTGACGCCCGACCCACAGCGGTCAACCTCGCCTGGGGCGTGAACCAGGTCAGAGTGGCAGTCTCGTCGGGGATCGCCAAGGTCCTCGAGCTCGCGCGGCAGGTCGTGGCCGACGATGAGGCCGCGAACCGCCAGCTCTCAAAACTTGGGGCCGACTGGATCCTTGCGCACGTGTCGAAGGAAAAGGTACGGGTCGTCACGCACTGCAACACCGGGGCGCTGGCCACCAGCGCCTGGGGCACGGCATACGGAATCATCCACGAGCTGCACCAGCGTGGACGCCTGGGTCTTGTGTATGCCGACGAGACACGGCCGCTGTTACAAGGCGCTCGCCTGACGAGCTGGGAGCTCCTGAACGACGGGATCGAGCACGTCGTGCAGGCTGACAGCGCGGCCGCAAGCACGATCTTGCGAGGTCTGGTCGACGTCGCGATCATCGGGGCCGACCGGATCGCCGCGAACGGTGATACGGCGAACAAGGTCGGTTCAGTGAGTCTGGCGCTCGCCTGTCAGCGTGCGGGGATCCCCTTCGTCGTTGCCGCGCCGTCTTCCACCGTCGACCTGACCATCGCGCGAGGTGAGGACATCGTCATCGAGGAGCGGCACGAGGATGAAGTGCTCTGCTTGGCCGGAGTGCGGACTGCCCCGGCGGGGGTCAGGGGCTTCAACCCGGCGTTCGACGTCACCCCGCATGACCTCATCAGCATCGTCGTGACCGAGCTGGGTGTCGCGCAGACGGCCGCCCACGCCCACCCTGATCTGCTCGCGACCATCACGGGCACCGGTCAGTCGGTCGGCGAGCGTGGTTCCGGGTCGGCGGACTGAAGCGTCTCGGTCAGCGACTGGCGCAGCCGGGCCCACTGATGGACCCAGCTCTCCAACGGCGCCAGGGACTTCTCGAGCACATCCAGCTGGTGGTCGAACGCGGAGAGCTCGGCCTGCAGGGCCTGCACCGTCAACCGTTTTGCATGGAGCTCCTGGACGAGGACGTCGAGCTCGGCGGTGATCGGCGGCGCGTGATCGATGAGCCGCACAAGGGACCTCAGCATCCCGGTCACCGTTGCCGCCAGCGGCTGTGGCATTGCGCCGAGTGCTCCACTTCCGACCGACCCCACGAGGTTGGCCATGGAGCGGATCCCCTCGAGGAACTCTTCCATCGCAGACTGCAACAAGCCGTGGTCGATGCGCCTCGCCCTGGTCAGCCATTGCCACCACCCTCGCCATGCGCCCTTGTTCGGCGTCGATCCGTTGGTCCGCTGTCTCATTCCGTCAGTCCGCTACGTTGTCATGGCACTGACCGGGTTGATCCGGCTCAGTCGCCGAGCACGAAAGCATTCCAGTCTCCATGCGACGTGATCGACATCCGGTAGCCGATGTAGCTGCCGAACTGGGCAAAGCTCGAAAAGTCCTTGTCCCCGTACAGGACTCGCAAGGCTTCCTTGTCGACCCTTCGCGCCTAACGTCGTAATGCGGTTCGTTGCATACCACCGAATGTCGAGGATCGGCCCATTCGGGCGATGGACCACCCTGGGACACGGCGTTAGGTGGGATGCCTTTGTCGGTAGGCGAACTCGTCCGACTGGGGGTTCCCGCTGGTCGGCGTCTCCGACCAACCAGCGGCCGCCGATGGTCACGCGTCGGCGAGCTCGCGGGGCACTGCGATGACGTCCACGAGTGCGCCATTGCGCCACACCGTGATCTCGAGCCTGCGTCCGATCGCGTCCTCGACCATGGCGCGCTGGAGCGCGGTGATCGACGCGATCGGCTCACCAGCGACCGACAGAACGATGTCGCCGACGCACAAGCCCGACTGTGCCGCTGGACTCTGCGGCATCACCTGCGCGACCCGCAGCCCGCTGCTGCGCCCGGTCTTGGCGACCAGTGGCCCAGGAAGGGGCATGTGCACGCTGACGATTCCGAGCCAGGCCCGGCGTACCCGCCCGTGTGCCATCAGCATGCCGATGATCCGCTGGGTGGTGTCGTTGATGGGCACGGCCAACCCAACGCCGATACCGGCCACTGCGGTGTTGACGCCGACCACGCGCCCGGAGCTGTCCGCGAGTGCACCCCCACTGCTGCCCGGGTTGAGCGCGGCATCGGTCTGGATCACCTCGTCGACAACACGGCCGGCACGCGTCGGCAGCGAACGCCCAAGCGCCGACACGATGCCCGCGGTGACGCTGCCCGCGAGCCCGAGCGGGTTGCCCAGGGCAACGACGAGCTGCCCGACGCGCAGCTTGGCAGCGTCTCCGAGCAGCACCGGTTCGGGCACCACGCCTCGGGCTCTGAGCACGGCGAGGTCGGACAGCGGATCGCGTCCGATCACGTCGGTGCCGATCGTGGTCCCGTCGGAGAAGGCCGCCTCTGCGGTATCGGCGCCCTCGACCACGTGTGCGCTGGTCAACAGGAATCCGTCTGCTGTCAGGACGGTCGCGCTGCCCGCGCCGTCTCCTCTCCTTGTTCGCACACGGAGGCTGGCCACGCTCGGCAACACGCTCTCGGCCACACGTACGACGGCGGTTGAGTACGCGTCCAATGCTTCGAAGTCGTCGGCCATACCAAGAGAACAACTGACGTGGCCGCCGTGTGCCCGTCGTGGCCGACTGCGTTCCGATGTAGCCCAGGTTCGGTGAGCCATGTTCCGGAATGACTGGTTGTCATTGCCTCGCGGCCAAGGGTCGCTAGAATCCTCAGAGCCTGGGAGTGCGTCACGTAGTGCTACGGCTTCGCACGCCGGCACACGCTGATCGATGGAGGCCGAAAACATGTTCACTCGGATCGCGGTGGTCAACCGGGGTGAGCCTGCGGTCCGGCTCATCAGAGCTGTGCGGGAGCTGGACGAGGAACACGGCTACGGCATCAAAGTCATCGCCCTTCATACCGAGGCTGAGCAGGGAGCACTCTTCGTACGTTCTTCCGACGAGTCGGTTTGCCTGCGCGACGTCTCTTCGCCGAACGGCCCTTATCTCGACCTCGAGGAGCTTGAGCGGGCACTGAGGGTCAGCCGGGCCGACGCGGTGTGGGTGGGCTGGGGCTTCGTGGCCGAGGACCCGGCCTTCGCCGGGCTGTGCGATCGGTTGGGCCTTGTCTTCATCGGCCCACCGGCTCGGGCCATGCGGCAGCTCTGCGACAGGATCGAGGCCAGGTTGCTGGCCGAGAAGACCGGGGTTCCGGTAGCCCCGTGGAGCGGTGGACCGGTGTCGAGCCCGGCGGAAGCAGTCCGACATGGCGACACCATCGGATACCCGCTGGTGATCAAGGCCAGGAGCGGCCGGGGCGGTCGGGGCATCTGGGCCGTGCGATCGGTCGAAGAGCTGGAGGTCACCTTCGAACGCGCGCAGACCGAGGCCGAGACCACGTTCGGCGATCCGGTCGTCTTCATGGAGAGCCTGGTCGACGGTGGTCGCAACGTCGAGGTGCAGATCATGGCCGACGCGCACGGCACGGTCTGGGCCCCTGGGGTCCGTGACTGCTCCATCCAGCGGCGCAACAACTGGAAGCTGGTCGAGGAGTCTCGTTCTCCCGCGCTGGGCGCCGAGCAAGAAGCCCATCTCCGCACTGCGGCAGTCGCCCTCATGCGGGCGGCCGGGTACCGCGGCGCGGGGACGGTCGAGTTCACCTACCAGCCATCCGAGGCGACCTTCGTCTTCGTGGGGGTCGACGCCCGGCTGCAGAGTGACCATCCGGTCACCGAGGCCGCCACCGGGCTCGACCTGGTCAAGCTGCAGCTGCTCATGTCTGACGGCCACCGTCTGGGTGGGGAAGCACCGCCGCACGTCGGACACGCCATCGAGGCCCGCCTCAACGTCGAGGACGCCGACCAAGACTTTGCGCCCGCCCCTGGCACCGTGGTGCTGCTCAATCTGCCGTCCGGTCCCGGCATCCGTGTTGACACCGGGATTGCTTCCGGCGACGTGATCCCCCCCGGCTACGACTCAATGGTCGCCAAGATCATCGCTTGGGGGCAGGACCGCCCGGAGGCCTTGTCCCGACTGCGTTGTGCCGTACGCGAGACCACGGTCGTGCTCCGGGGTGGCACGACCAACAAGTCCTTCCTGCTCGACCTGCTGGCCCGTCCAGGGGTCGTGTCCGGTGAGGCGGAGCCGGGCTGGGTGGACCGCATCGGCGATTCCACGACCTCGGCACCGGCTCGCCGCGCCGACGTTGCCCTGCTCAGCGTTGCCATCGATGAGTACGACGCCCAGGAGGCGGTTGAGCGACGCGGCTTCCTCAGCTCAGCTCGCGGTGGTCGCCCACGGTCCCTGCACGCCGTCGGGCGCACGATCGAGCTCCGCCACCAGGGGCAGACCCATCGCATTATCGTAGCTCAGGTCGGTCCACGCCGATACCGCCTGGAGGTGGACGGGGAGCTCATCGACGTCGACGTCGAACGCCTGAGTCCTTTCGAGAGCCGGATCCGACTCGGTGGAGCACGCTTTCAGATCGTTTCGGTGGCCGGCCCCGCAGGTTACCTGGTCGAGGTCGACGGCGTCAGCCACCGGATCGCCGGGGACCAGTCCGGCGTCGTTCGCGCCCCGGCGCCGGCGGTGGTGGTGGCGATCCTGGTCACGGCCGGAGAGGACGTTGAGGTCGGAGCCACGATCGCCGTACTCGAAAGCATGAAGTTGCAGACCGAAGTGCGAGCTCCCCGTTCCGGGCGGGTGCGAGAGGTCCTGGCCCGTGTCAACTCCCAGGTGGACGCCGGGGCGCCGCTGGTACGCCTTGATCGCCCCGTCGCAGAGATCGCGCTCCCGGACGCCCCAGCTGTCAACTTCACGCCGGCGTCCGGCGCCTCGGCTGCGTCGGACGCGCCGACGCGAGCGCATGAGCTCCTCGAAACGATGCGGGCCATGATCACCGGCTTTGACGTGAGCGCCAAGCGGGCTGGGGAACTGGTCGCCGAGTACGGCATCCTGCGCAACGGGCTCGCGCAGGACGCCGAGCTGAGGCGTGAGGAGCTGGCGCTGCTCATCACCTTCGCCGACCTGTGCGAGCTGTCACGTAACCGGCCCACGAGCGCCGAGGAAGACTCGGAGGAACGCGTCCACAGCCCGCAGGAACACTTCCACACCTACCTGCACTCCCTCGATGTCGAACAGGAGCGTCTCCCAGAAGAGTTCCGGACGAGGCTGTCGCGAGTACTTCGCCATTACGGTGTCGTAGATCTGGAGAGGAGTCCCGAGCTGGAGGAGGCCGTCTACCGGGTGTTCCTGGCCCAGCAGGGGGCGGCCGACCAGACCCCGATGGTCGCCGATCTGCTTCAGCGCTGGCTGGACGAGCCGGAGGCGTCGACGGGTCCTGCCCGCGACGAGATGAGGGAGGTCCTCGACAGGCTGATCGTCGCCACCCAGCTGCGCTTCCCGACGGTCGGTGACCTCGCCCGGAGCATCCGGTTCCGGTTCTTCGACAACCCCGTCATCCTGGCGGCCCGAGAGCAGGTCTACGCGGGAGTCCGCGAACATCTTCGGTACCTCGACGAGAACCCGAGTGCGGCCGACTACGCGCAACGGATCGAGGTGTTGACGGCAGGTCCCGAGCCTCTGATCCGGCTCATGGCCAAACGCATCGCAGTCAGCACCTCCGGGTTGGAGCCAATGATCGAGGTGCTCACCCGGCGCTACTACAAGATCCGGCGGCTGCAGGAGGTCCGCGCCTTCCAGCTTGACGGTCGACAGTGCGTCACCGGCGCGTATGAGCTGGGCGGCAAGCGCCTCCACCTCATATCGACCATGGGTGGCCTCTCCGAGCTGACCGCTTGCCTCGCCAGCGTTGCTGACCTGGCCGCCGCGGTCGCCGATCCAACGAACCTGGTCGTCGATCTCTACCTCTCGTCGGACAACGTGTCAGCCGACCCGGACGCGGTCGCCTCGACGCTGGCCAACACCCTGTCCGACGTGCCGGTCCTGGTCAGGGGGCGACGCGTGACCGTCACCGTGTGCGACCAGACCGGGGCACATGTGGAGCTCACGTTCCGCCCATCGCAGGGGCGCATGCAGGAGGAACGAGTCATCCGCGGCATGCATCCGATGATTGGCCAGCGGTTTGACCTGTGGCGGTTGAAGAACTTCACAGGCACGCCGCTCCCTGCGACCGAGGACACATACCTCTTCCACTGCGTGGCCCGGGACAACCCCGCTGATGAACGTCTCGTGGCTTTTGCCGAGGTTTATGACGTGACACCGCTGCGGGATGCGTCGGGCCGCGTCGTCACCATCCCCGCTGTCGAGTCCAAGCTCGCCGCCTGTCTGGAGAGCATGCGCGCGAGCCAGGCCGCGCGCGGGACATCGCGACGGCTCGACGCCAACCGCATCGTTCTGTATGTATGGCCTCCGAGCGACGTACCCCTGGAGGAGCTGAGCGACTTCGCCCGTGCGTCGGCACCCATGACGGCGGGCGCAGGACTGGAAAAGATCACGATGCGGGTTCGACAGAGGCCCCAACCGGACGCTGAACCTGAAGAAGTTGCGTTGGTCTTCTCCTACCGGCCCGGGGCGGGTGTCGGCGTCAACGTCGGCAAGCCCTCGACAGAGCCGCTGGCCCCCCTGGACGAGTACACCCTGAAGGTGCGGCGCTCGCGCGCCCGCGGCACCGTCTACCCCTACGAGATCGTCCCCATGCTCACCGGACGGGGTGGCAGCTTCATCGAGCACGACCTGGATGAAGCCGGTCGGCTCGTACCGGTAGATCGGCCTCGGGGGCGCAACAGCGCCGGCATCGTCGCGGGCCTGGTGTCGACACCGTCCGCCCGCTACCCCGAAGGCATGGTCCGGGTCGTTCTGTTCGGTGATCCGACCAAGGCGCTGGGTTCGGTTGCCGAGGCCGAGTGCGCGCGGATCATGGCGGCCCTCGTCCTCGCCGAGGAGATGGCGGTGCCGGTTGAGTGGTTCGCCCTGTCCTCGGGGGCCATGATCTCGATGGACAGCGGCACCGAGAACATGGACTGGGTGGCCCGGGCTCTGCGCCGGTTGATCACCTTCACCCAGGCGGGCGGCGAGGTGAACGTGGTCGTGGCCGGGATCAACGTTGGGGCGCAGCCGTACTGGAATGCTGAGGCAACCATGCTCTTGCACACAAAGGGCATCCTGGTCATGACGCCGGAGAGCGCAATGGTCCTGACCGGCAAGCATTCGCTGGACTACTCGGGCGGCGTGTCAGCCGAGGACAACTTCGGTATCGGTGGATACGACCGCGTCATGGGACCGAACGGACAGGCGCAGTACTGGGCCCCCGACCTGAGCGCAGCGTGCGAAACGCTGTTCGCACACTACGAACACACCTATATCGCGCCGGGGGAACGCCTCGGGCGCCGAGCGACAACCAAAGACCCACACGACCGTGATGTGCGCAGCTACCCGCACGTCCACCCGTGCAGCAACTTCACGACCGTGGGGGACATCTTCTCCGACGAGGTCAACAAGGAGCGCAAGAAGCCGTTCGACATCCGCACCGTCATGCGTGCCGTGGCCGACCAGGACCACGCCGTGCTCGAGCGCTGGGCAAGCATGGCCGACGCCGACACGACGGTCGTCATGGACGCCCACCTCGGCGGTTACCCGATCGAGATGCTCGGCATCGAGTCTCGGCCGATTCCTCGGCGGGGCTGGCTCCCCGCGGACGGTCCGGACCAGTGGACAGCTGGAACCCTCTTCCCGAAATCCTCCAAGAAGACCGCGCGAGCCATCAACGCAGCCAGCGGCAATCGCCCTCTGGTGGTGCTGGCCAATCTGTCAGGGTTCGATGGCTCGCCTGAGTCGCTGCGCATGACGCAGCTTGAGTACGGTGCCGAGATCGGCCGGGCGATCGTCAACTTCAAAGGCCCGATCGTCTTCTGCGTCATCTCGCGCTTTCACGGGGGCTCCTTCGTGGTCTTCTCCAGCGTTCTGAACAGCGGCATGGAGGTCATCGCCGTGGAGGGTTCGTTCGCATCGGTGATCGGTGGTGCGCCGGCCGCGGCCGTCGTGTTCACCCGCGATGTGAATGCCCGCACGTCCCAGGATCCCCGTGTCAAAGCGATGGAAGCCGCAGTAGCGGAGGCAGACGAGGTCGAACGCCCCCGTCTGCGGGTCGAGCTGGCCGGCCTGCGCGCCGACGTACGCTCCGAGAAGCTCGGTGAGGTGGCCGACGAGTTCGAAAAGATTCACAACATCGAGCGGGCGCGGGCGGTCGGCTCGGTCCACACGATCATCCCGGCGCGAGAGCTCCGGCCCTACTTGATCGGCGCCGTCGAGCGGGGTCTCAGCCGAACCGCGTCCGACACCCCCTCCACGACGTCACCCTGACCCGTCCGGGTGCCCCTTCTCGTGCCGATGGCCGCGGCGTGTCGGGGCGGCCAGTCGAAGGCCTCGCGCTGCTGTGCCCGACACGCAGATACTGGACACATCGCCGCTCGAGCCGGCGGCACCAGACCGAGGACCAACGTGAGAAAGCCCACCGTCGAGCGGGAAGCTGCTGAAGGCAGGAGGGAGAGGTCATGGATGCGGCACGTGACGGACTCTTCCATTGGGCGGATGTTCCGCTGGGGCCCGGCGCTGCTGTAAGAGAAACCCATTCCGCGGTGGTTGTCCTCCTGGGCGACCGCGCGTACAAGATCAAGAAGCCCGTCGACCTGGGCTTTCTGAACTTCACCAGTCTTGAGTCGCGCCGCTTGGCCTGCCACCGCGAGCTGGCCCTGAACCGGCGTATGCACCCGGATGTCTACGTCGGGGTGGCTGACGTGACTGGTCCTGACGGTGCGCCCTGTGAGCACGTGCTGGTGATGCGCCGGATGCCTGACGAGCGTCGGCTGGCCCTGCTGGTGCGCGGCGGCGTGGACGTGCGCAGCGACCTGCGTCAGCTGGCCCGGGACGTGGCTGCCTTCCACGCCTCGGCCCGAACGGACGAGGCGATCTCGTCCTGCGGCAGCGGGGAGGCGCTTGCTGCGCGATGGAGGTCGAACACCCAAGGTCTGCGGGAGCTGGCGCCCCTGCTGGTGAGCCAGGCCACGCTCGACCAGATCGAGGAGCTGGCCCTTCGCTACATCGCCGGGCGGGCGCCGCTGCTCAGCTCGCGCATGGGGGCGGGACTCGTTCGGGACGGGCACGGGGACCTGTTGGCCGAAGACATCTTCTGCCTGGCTGATGGCCCCCGGGCTCTTGACTGCCTGGACTTCGACGACCGTCTGCGCTGGATGGATGTGCTCGATGATGTTGCCACTCTTGCGATGGACCTCGAGCGGCTCGGCGCCCTCCAGGCGGCGCAGTCGTGGCTGAGCGACTACGCCGAGTTCTCCGGGGTCGTCCAGCCGCTGTCGCTGAGCCATCACTACATCGCCTACCGGGCGGTGATGCGGGCGAAAGTCGCAGCTATCGTCGAGCACGGGTCCGTCCAGGCCGACAGCGCTGCCGCCGCCGAGCAGACCCGCACCCTGGCGCTCCTTGGGCTGAGCCACCTGCGAGCCGGACGGGTCAGCCTGATACTCGTCGGAGGCGTTCCTGCCTCAGGCAAGTCCACCCTTGCGGAGGGACTGGGCGATGCGATTCCCACAGCCGTGCTCTCGAGTGACCGTGTGCGCAAAGAGCTGTCAGACATCCCGCCAACTCAGCACATGCCCGCACGGTTTGGCGAGGGTATCTACACCCCGGAGCTCACCGGCAGGACCTACCAGCGCCTGGCACACCTCGCCGAGCGGTTGCTGGCTCTTGGCGAGACCGTTGTCGTCGACGCGTCCTTCTCCACCGTAGAGCAGCGTGAGCTGTTGCGCTCCGCTGGACATCTGACCTCTGCCGACGTCATCGAGCTGCGGTGCTTCGCTCCCAAAGAGGCCCTGCAGGGCCGACTGCGCTCCCGGGTGGCCCAGCCAGCAGCGTTCAGCGACGCGGACAGCGACATAGCGCATCGCATGGCAGCGGCCACAGATCCGTGGCCCGAGGCGCAGGCCATAGACACCCAAGGGTCGCCAGCCGACAGCCTTCGGCTTGCACTCCGTTCGCTCGCACGCGCGTAGCGCCATCGCCGGGTTGCCAGCTCATCACGCCCATCTCGATGCATCCTCGGCCGCCGCTGGGGCCGGGACGGAAACAACTGGCTCGCCGGGGCCTGGCTGGCATGCACTGGCGCCCTCTTTCGCCGACAGGCGGGAAGGTGCATGCTGCTGGAAGGGACCCGAGAGGAGTTGCCATGCGCGCAGTGGTGGGTGACCGGCTGCATGTGCACGGCCGGGTTGTCGGTGCACATGACCAGACGTCCGAGATCATCGAGATTCGGGGGCGGGACGGGGAGCCGCCGTACCTCGTGCGCTACGGCGACGGGCATGAGGCGCTCGTGTTTCCCGGGGCGGACGCCACAGTGGAGCATCCGCAACGCCGCGAGGCCACGTGAAGCCTGCCGGTTTGGCCTGTTCGCGCCGATCGACTGGGTAGGCCCCGCACCGGCTGGCCACCGCGTGAATGTTGCGTGCCCCCGGACTCACCCAACACCCTCAGGTGGCTGGGTGATGGATGGACCCGACTGCCTCGCGAAGCGACAGAAGGCTCCGATCCCACCCACCGGTTCATCGGGTATGCCCGGCGTGATGACACGCACATGGGCGCCGGACAGCAGGGCGGACCGTACTGCGACATCGATCAGCCGACCGGAGCGGACAGGCGCGCCCGACAACGCGGCGGCGTCGTGGTCGCGGTAGACATCCGTGGGCCCGGCTCCGAACCAGGCCACGCGGGAGTCGGCCGAGACGGGCTGGACGAGCAAGGTCGCGACGCGTCCGGATGCGAGCGCGTCGAGGGTGTCCTCGACACCCTGCACGGCCAGGCCGCCCCGCGTCAGCTGTCTGTTCAGCGCCCTGAGCAGCTCGGCGTTCTGTGCCTCGCCGGCCTCCCGTAAGGCCTGTGCGACCTGACGCCCGCGGGTTGCCTGCGATCCGTCGGCGGCACGGCTGCCGGTGATGTGGTGCACGAGCAGGGCGGGATCGTTCGGCAGTCGCTCCGACAAGAGCTGCACGGCGCGCACGTCGCCCGACAATACGAGCACCTGCGCGCCGACGTCGGCGACGCGCGCGGCGACTTCCTCGGCGACGCGCGCGGCGTTGTGGCGCCAGCTGTCCTCGATGCGGTGTTGGTAGCTCGGCTGCGACCATCCGCCTGGCCCGTGCTTTCGCTCGATCTCATCGTCCGGGCCGACCACGGTCCAGGTCTGCTCCGGCTGGCCGGCCCCGGCGGCGGCAGTGATGTCCGCGCCGGTGCGGTCGGTCACGACGAGCACATACGGGGGGTGGTCCTGCTCCCACGCGAGCAGGCCAGTCACCGTGGGCGGCGACTGCCATCCCGCTTCATGGGGGAGCTCGGCGCCCGCCAGAACCTGCTCGTACAGCACCGTCCCGTCCGTGGCGACGAACGCCGCCAGGATCCCAGGCGTCGACGGCGCGGCCGCGATGCGTGCCGCGATCGCGGCTGCTGCCTGTTCAGGAGCCCCTTGCCGGAGCAGGTCCTGGACGGTGCCCCGGGAACGCAGATCGCGTTCGTCCGCTTCCACCGGGATGCCCAGGCCGGCGTAGACGTATGCCACCGGGTCGAACGGAGCGACGATCGACCGTGCGGCGAGCTGGGGCGGCCCGATCGCCGTCGCCGGTGTCTGGGGGCCATTCGAGAGCCCGCCTGAACCTACCTTCGCTTGGGATTTGTGAGTCATGTGAATGCCTCTCGATGACTAGAGCCTCTCGATGACTAGAAGTGACGTCGGTACCCCTGGACTAACGGCAGATCCACCTATCGTTGACTGAACACCCGGGCACCGGCTCCGTCAACAGAGGCGAAGGTCCTATCGCTTTCGGCAAAGGACCTGATGTCGGTCAAAGCACGAGGCCCTCCCCCAAAGGGAAAGCGAAGGAACACCACCCAACCGAGTGAGCATTGCCGAGCCGAAGTGCCTAACTGACGCGATGGGGATAGCCCGAGGGAAGGACACGATGAAAGCAATCGTCCACGAGGTATACGGCTCTCCCGACGTCCTGGAACTCAAGGACATCGAGAAACCGCCGATCAAGGACAACGAGGTGCTCCTGCGTGTTCGCGCGGCCGCCGTGAACCCGCCCGACTGGGCCGGCGTCACAGGCGTGCCGTACATCGTCCGCGCGGCGCTCAACGGTGCGGGAGGAGGCATTGGCACATTCGCGGTGCAGATCGCCAAGTCGTTCGGCGCGGAAGTGACCGGCGTCTGTAGCACGACGAAGGTGGACCTGGTCCGGTCGATAGGCGCCGACCACGTCATCGACTACACGCAGGAGGACTTCACAGGGGGTGATGAGCACTACGACGTCATCCTGGACAACGTGTTGAACCACTCGCTGTCACTCCTCGTGAGCAGGCTGAGCCCCAAAGGAACTCTCGTGCCCAACGGCGGCCAGTTCCACAAACGCTGGATCGGCGGCACTGGTGTCATGTTCATCAAGGCGCCCCTGAAGTCGTTGTTCGTGCCACAGAGGATCCGTTCCGTCAATGAGGCGCCGAGCCAGGATGAGCTGCTGGCCCTGAAGGAGCTCCTGGAATCCGGGAAGGTTACGCCGGTTATCGGCAGAACCTTCCCGTTGAGCCAGACTTCCGAGGCCATCGGCTACTTCGGTGAAGGGCATGCCCGGGGGAAGGTCGTCATCAGCATGTGAGGAGCAGACCATCGCATCGACCCCGTGCGCTTCAGAGCAGAAAGGTGCCAACACAACCCAATCGGTGGATCCACGTCTACGCGGGTCCGCACAATCATTGTTCGATGGAGAAGCGACGCGGATCCGTTGGCTGAAGGGACTCAGGGTGCGAGCGGTCGTCTGCACGCGGTACGGGCCGCCGGAGGTGCTCCGGCTCGAGGAGCTCGCGACGCCGACTCCCCGGAAGAACGAGGTGCGCATACGCATTCGGGCTACCGCCGTGACGTCAAGCGACTGCTACGTCCGGGGGCTGAGGCTGACTCCCGCCTACCGGATCATGGCGCGGCTCGCACTGGGTTGGAACGCGCCAAGGCGGCCGATACTCGGCATGGTGCTCTCAGGGGAAGTGGATTCGATCGGACCGGACGTCCGGTCGTTCGAGGTGGGTGACCGGGTATTCGGCTTCAATCGACACCTCTTCGGGACGTACTCGCAGCATGTGTGCTGGCCTGAGGACGGAATCTTGGCGACGCGACCTGTCAACCTCACCGACGAAGAAGCCTCAGCCATTCCCTACGGTGGCCTCCTCGCTCTGCACTTCTTGCGCAAGGCCGACGTTCGAGCGGGACAAAGGGTCCTCGTCTACGGGGCGTCCGGAGCGGTTGGGACGTCCGCTGTACAACTTGCCAGACATCTCGGCGCCGAGGTCACGGGTGTCTGCAGTACCGCCAATGTGGATCTCGTGACATCTCTCGGCGCCACGAGAGTGGTCGACTACACCGTCGAGGACTTCATGGACAGGGCGGAGCGCTATGACCTGATCTTCGACGCCGTGGGCAAGGACAAGAGCGCCAGCGCCCTTCGGCGGTGCCGGCAAGTGCTTGCTCCCGGCGGAGCCTGTATCTCGGTCGACGACGGGAGACCGAAGCTTCGTCGCGAAGACCTGGTGTCGCTCGGCGAGCTGGCGACGGCGGGAGAGATCAGGCCCGTGATCGACCGCACCTATGCCCTGGACGACATCGTCGACGCGCACAGCTACGTCGAAATGAGGCACAAGCGCGGCAACGTGGTCGTCACCGTGCCGTAGCGTTCTTCCTCGCCAACCACTGTTCCGCTGCATGTCAGACCCCGCGTGCCCTGGAACACCGACCGAGGGCGGCCGCCTTGACCCGACGCATATTTCGACGTGTGCGCGGCTAGCGAAGACAACCCCAAACTGAGACCACCAAGGCCTGACACGGCCTCGCTCCTACAGGGATGACCTGCG
>DASRVZ010000050.1:0-6032 GCA_035654835.1 Dermatophilaceae bacterium
ACCACGGTCGCCCCAGCATCGGCCGCCGCATGATCATCGATACCGGCCGGGCCGGATCGCTCCACTGACCGGGCACCCAGAAGGCAACGCATCTCGCAGAGCATTCTCAGCGTCAGAATGCTCTGCGAGATGCGTTGGGGGGGGCGCGTCTAGCCCGGCAGGGCATCGGCAAAGTCGGACGTTTGAGAGCGACCCCTTCCTGACCCGAGAGCCGGGTCGGACCGGGCAGGTCGCTTCGGTCGATGGCTCGAGCAAGGTCCCCGTCCCGAGGCCGGGGTGCCGGCTGAGCGGCGTCTTGGTGATGGTCAGCGGACCTGGGTGGCTTGATCCGGTCAGCTTTCAACGAGGTTACATATTCATGGACCGTCAACGCGGAGCCGCTGAAACTGCTCATCCCGAGCCCATGGCTGATCTTTGTGAGCCCGGACGTGGTCGCCGACGATGAACTGCGGTGTTTGCCGGTGCTGAGGTGGTTGCAGTTGGTCAGCACCACCGTGGTGAAGGCCTTGTAGCCCGTGGATCGGTCCCCGCGTAGCCGCTGGTGCTACGGCACCGTGGCCGCGCTGCCCAACCAGCAGGACGCGGCGGCGCTGGTTGTCGCGGGCGTCGTGCCAGGTGCAGACGGTGTTCCTGGGCGGCGCTGGCGGCGGTCGTCGTCGCGTTGGTGTTCGGTCCGGCTCAGATGGGCCAGGTCTCCTGGCGCCAGGCCGCGTCCCAGAATATCCACTCGTAGCGCGAGGCCGTCGCGAACGCCTGGTGCATCCGCTCGATCGTGCCCGGGTCCGTTTGTGCCGCAAGGCGATCCAGGATCTGTTTGGCTTGTTCGGTCGCTGCGGCGAACTGCGGGTCACCGTAGGTACTGATCCAGTCGGCATACGGGTGTCCGGTGAGGTCGCCCACGCGGTCCTTGAGGCGACGCCCGACATCCTCGTAGATCCAGAAGCAGGGCAGGATGCCTGCGGCCAGTGCTGGGTAGCGACCGGCGGCTGCCAGGGAGAACAGATACGACGTGTATGCCGTACATGTGGGCGACTTGGGGATCGCGGCGAAGTCGGCCACGTGCGCGGCGTGGAGCTCGCGCTCGACGATGACGGTCGTGTGGGCGCTGCGGGCCCAGAAGAGCAGCTCGTCGGCGTCGGTCGTCTGGCTTGCCGCCGCGGCCAGGACCCGGCCGTAGTCGGCGAGGTAGTGCGCGTCTTGGGCCATGTAGTAGACGAAGGTGTTGCGGGGCAGGGTGCCGTCCGCCATTCCGGTCAGCAGGGGCAGCTCGTCAATGGCCTTGCGGATGGGGGCGATCGCCTCCCAGGCGTCCTGGGCGAACGACATCAGTGGTCCCAGATCTGGTGGAAGTGGTGGGCGGGTCCGTGGCCGTGGCCGATCTCGAGCACATCTGCTGCGGCCAGCGCCGCGGTGAGCCAGTTCTTGGCGTCCATTGCTGCCTCGAGCCAGGAGTCGCGTTGGGGGCGCAGGGCCGCGAGGGCTGAGGACAGGGTGCAGCCGGTGCCGTGGGTGTTGAGGGTGTCGACTCGTGGCGCCCGCAGCAGGGTCTCGCCGTCGACGTCGAGCAGCAGGTCCACGGCCTCGGGGCCGTCTTCGCGGTGGCCGCCCTTGATGAGCACGCGGGGGGCGCCGAGCTCCTGCAGGGCCATGGCTTGAAGTCGCATGTCTGCCAGGGTGCGGGCGGGTCGGGTGTCGAGCAGGGCCGCCGCCTCGGCCAGGTTCGGCGTGACCAGGGAAGCGAGGGGCATCAGGTCACGCACGGCTTGGACCGCATCGTCGTCGAGCAACCGGTCACCGCTGGTGGCGACCATCACGGGGTCGAGGACGACATGGTCATGGGGATGGCGTCGTAGGAAGTCCCTAACTGCCACGACGATGCCGGCGTTGGCGAGCATGCCGATCTTGATGGCGTCGAGGCGGACGTCGGCGATCAGGGTCTCGAGCTGTTGGGTGACGAAATCCGTTGGTACCACGTGCACTCCGGTCACGCCCAGGGTGCTCTGTGCGGTCAGGGCCGTGATCACGGAGGTGCCGTAGACGCCCAACGCCGAGAAGGTCTTGAGGTCGGCCGCGATGCCGGCGCCGCCGGAGGGGTCGCTGCCGGCGATGCTCAGTGCGACCGGTGGGCGGCTCATCTGGACGCTTCGTCCCAGGCGGCGCGCAGTGCGCGGGTGGCCGCCGCCACGTCAGGCTGGCCGCAGATGGCGCTGACCACCGCCGCACCGGCGGCCCCTGCCCGGCGGACCCGGGGCAGGCGCTGCCGGTTGATGCCGCCGATGGCCACACACGGCCAAGGGCTCGCGGACGTGACCTGGTGCAGTCGTTCCAGGCCCCCCGGCGCCGCCGCGTCGAGCTTGGTTGCCGTCCCCCAGACGGGTCCGACGCCGAGGTAGTCCACCGTCCCGTCGGCATGTTCGCGGGCGGTCGCGACGTGTTCCACGGTCTGTGCCGACAATCCCAGGTATGCCGCGGGGCCGAGCAGCGCTCGTGCTTGCCCGATCTGCAGGTCGGACTGTCCCACGTGCCCACCATGGGCGCCGATGGCGTCGACCAGGTGGACGCGGTCGTTGACGATCAGGGGCACGTCGGTGCCATCCAGAACCGCCAGGATCTTACGGCCGAGACTGACCAGCTCGTCGTCCGTGGCGTGCTCGTCGCGCAGCTGCACCACGGTGACTCCGGCGCCGACCGCCGCCGAGACCGTTGCCGCGACACCGAACTGGCCGCACAGAGCCGTGTCGGTGACCAGGTAGAGCGACAGGTCCAACAAAGGTCTGCCCATCCTCAAGTGATCCTCACCCGTTCGGCCAGGTCGGCGGGCTGCAGCAGCGACAGCTCGTCCAGCAGGGCCACCGCAAAGCTGCCCGGCCCGCGCGCCTGCTGGGCTGCTGACTCAGCAGCAACGGTCAACGTCGCGGTCGCCGCCGCCGCCGCGACCACGGCATCTGGCACCACGGCCGCGAACGCGGCCATCAGCGCACCGAGGGCACACCCGACACCGGTGACCCGGGTCAGCCAGGGATGGCCGTTGGACAGGAGGACCATCCGCTCGCCGTCGGTGATGTGGTCGGTCGGGCCACTGACGGCGATGACCGACTGTTGTTCTTCGGCAAGGTCTCTGGCCACCTGTGCCGCAGCCTCGGGGGAGTCCACCGACTCCACCCCCCGGCCTCCGGTGCCGCCGGCCAGCGCGAGGATCTCCGAGGCGTTGCCGCGAACGATGGTCGGTCGTGCCTCGCCGAGCAGCTGCTGGGCCAGACTGGTCCGCCATCCCAGGGCGCCGGCGGCGACCGGGTCGAGCACCCACGGGGTGCCCGTCGGCTTGGCACCAGCGATGGCGAGGTGCATCGCGGCAGCGGTGTCGTCATAGGGGGTGCCGAGGTTGACCAGCACGCCCCCCGCGATGGCCGCGAACTCGCCGGCCTCGTGGGGGTTGTCGACCATGGCCGGAGCGGCACCCACGGCGAGCAGGACGTTGGCGGTCCACCCCGCCACGACGATGTTGGTCAGGCACTGGACCAGGGGGGGCCTGTCGCGCAGTGCGGTCAGGGCATCGGCCAGGTCCCCACGGGTCACGGTAGTAGAGGTCGCACTCACGGTGCTGACGTCCCTTCGCTAGTACGAGCTAGATCAGGTTCGACGGGTGTGTTCTCAGCCGTTGCCAGGTTCGTGCGCAGTAGCACCCCGCGTCATGGCCGACTGTAGCCGACGGTCGATCCGGGCCACATCACGGCGTTGTTGCCCGAAGCTTTGAGATACCGGCTGCGGCACCGGGTCAGCCACCCGGTCGACCGGCTGCGCTCCTGCAGCGCGGCGTTATAGCAAGGCCTGGACCACGAGCTCGACCTAGGCCTCGATCATGACGCTCATCGAGTTGTGGCCCAGTCCGGTGTTGGGCCCCACGAGGGGTGAACATGTTGGGATACCACCTGGCATTCTGGATCGCGGCCGGTCTCGTGGTGGCGGCCATCGTCGTCGCCCTCACGGTCTTGCAGCCCACGCCCCAGGCTGCCGATACTTCCGAGCCCGGGCCGCAGCTCGCAGGCGCGGACCCGGCGATGTCCGAAGCCGGATGACACGCACACATCGCACGCAAGGATGAGAAAAAGGAGATCTGCTGAGGAACAAGGTCACGTCGACGGACGGCGCCGCCATCGCCTATGAGCCAGAACAATCCCGAGGAGTGCATGCAATGGTGGGAAGAGTGCTCGTGCACGCAACGATGTCCCTGGACGGCTTCATCGCGGTCCCCGACGATGCGGTGGACTGGGTGTTCGAGTATGTGGAGCCGAGCGCAGCCGACGACGAAGTCATCAAGACGACCGGCGCCATGCTGGGGGGCAGGCGCAGCTACGACGTGGGTAAGACAGACGCAGGCAAAGAAAGCGGCACCCTGCGGCGGGGCCTGGACTGGACCGGTGTTCGTGCTTACCCCGATCGGCTCGCCGCGCGCCGGTCGGATCGAGTTTTGACGTGTGTCGGGCCCGGGTTCGGGCAAGAGTGGATGCTGCCGGTGGTGATGACCTCGACGTTCTCGATTCATCCAGCCTTACGCAGACGCGTCGGCTTCGTTATTCGCATCCGCCAGCGCGCGCGCGCATCAGCACGGCCATCGACGGCACCTATGCTCGCCATCCTGCTTGTTTCTGGGCCGGTCGCCGCGCCGGTCGCCACCAGGACTCCTGCGAGTGCCAGCAGTGCTGCTACCGCCAGCTGGTCCCCGAGGGCGCGCTGCAGCGGTGGTAAGTAATACGGGTAGAGGGCGGGCAACACGATCGAGAGGCTGTATGCCACCCCGTACCCGCTGGAGCGCACTGCGGTCGGGAAGCGCTCGGTCAGGTAGGCCGCAACCGGGCCGTAGACGGAAACCGTGACAATCTGTAGGGAACCCACGAGCAGCACTATCGCTATCAGCGTTGTCTGGCGGAAGATCGTCAGATAGACAATCGGCGCCAGAACCGCGGAGAGCACCCCGAAGCCGACGAAAAAGACGCGCCGCCCGATGAAGGTTGAGAGATGGCCGCAGGCTGCCATGGCGATGGCCGAGACCACCGTCGCGCACATCATGGTGAAGGAAACACCCTGGTCGGTGAGGTGTCCGCTGGCTTTCAGTTGGCCGGTGAGGACCGCGATCGCCATGTTGGTAAAGAGCCACATTCCGCTCATCAGTACAAATACCTGCCACAGCGGGCGACGATGCGCACCGACAAGGATGTCCCTGAGCGGATGTGATGCCCTGGCCGCCTGCTTCCATGCCGGGGAATCGGAGACGTATTTGCGGTAGTAGATCAGCAGGGCAAATGCCATCAGCGCGCCGAGAATGAACGGAATCCGCCAGCCCCACACGCTGTACTGATCCGGACCCAAAACGCCAAGCAAAACGAAGACCAGCGCCGCGATCGAGGCGTTAGCCCACGGCGACATCCACATGATCAAACCACTGACGAGGCCGCGGCGGTGCGGGGGAGTCCACTCCATCGCCAGCGGCACGGCGGAGGTGTATCCGCCGCCGAGGAAGACCCCTCCGAGGAAGCGCAGCGCGACGATCGAAAACAGCGTGCCCGGGCCAAGCGTCACCTGGCCGGGTACCACAGCGACCAGCAGGGTGGTGATGGCGACGCCCGTGATCGTGATCTTCGTGGTGGTGGTCCGGCCGATCCGATCGGCTATCGGGCCAAAGATCGCAGCGCCGAGTGGGCGTCCGATCAGTGTGGCAACAAAAATCAGGCCCGCGTTCGTTGCCACATGCTCGGTGCCGTAGAGACGTGCGGCAGCTGGGGCCAGGGCGATGATCGGCAGGAAAATGTCGAATTGATCGACGTAGTTGCCCAGTATTCCACCCCGCACGGCACGCCTGGCGCGGCGCGGCATTGCCTCGCGCGGCTCGGGTAAGTTCGATGTCGTCTCCGTTGATGCAGGTTCAGACTCGGGATACATCAGTTCGTCACTCCCTACGCCGGCATTACCCGGACAGGTTCAACGGTCGACGGCCCTAGCCGCCCTCTCAGCTCACTGGTGCGAGCTCCCGTGGT
>DASRVZ010000051.1:0-7150 GCA_035654835.1 Dermatophilaceae bacterium
TGACACCGTCCTTCTCATACGGCTCGGCGAACACCCGTTTGACCGTGATCGCATCCTTGGCTGTGCTGATGACCTCGCTGACCTGCATGATCCCTCCTCAAAGTCGCCGGCTCGGTGGCGGCGCGCTCAGACCCATAGTCCGGGCAGAACGGCGCGAGGGAAAAGGGCTAAAGGTCCCTGCCTGAGTTGCAGTGAACCCGCGAGAACGGCATACCGGAATCTGACCTGCGACACGGTTCGGAGGCGCCGGCGAGCACTGGGCGCGGAACGTACGATCGCGAGTATGCGCGGATGGCCGGTTCTCGGGAGAGACCTCGCCGTGGACCTCGGCACCGCCAACACTCTGGTCTACGAGCGGGGCCGCGGGGTGGTGCTCGACGAACCCTCGGTGGTCGCGATCGAGGCCGGCACGGGCCGCCTCGTCGCGGCAGGTCGGCCGGCCAGAGAGATGCTCGGACGCACCCCCGGACACGTCCACGCGATCCGACCGCTGCAGGACGGGGTCATCTCCGATGCCGACGTGGCCGAGCGGATGTTGCGCTACTTCATCGACCAGGTCAGGCCCTCTCGCCTGATCCGACCCCGCATGGTGGTCTGCGTGCCGAGCCAAGTCACGGGCGTCGAACGTCGGGCGCTCGAGGACGCCGCGACCCGTTCGGGCGCTCGCCGGGTCTATGTCATCGAGGAGCCGATGGCGGCGGCCATCGGCGCCGACCTGCCGGTCAACGACGCCGCGGCGAGCATGGTGGTCGACATCGGTGGCGGCACGACGGATGTCGCGGTCATCAGCCTCGGCGGCATCGTCAGCTCCAGGTCCCTGCGTCTGGGTGGCGACGAGATCGACGACGCGATCATCAGCCACATCAAGAACGAGTACTCCCTGCTCCTGGGTGAGCGAAGCGCTGAGGACATCAAGGTCTGTGCCGGCTCGGCGTTCCCGCTGCGAGAGGAGCTCAGCACCCGCGTTCGTGGGCGGGACCTCGTGACCGGCCTGCCCAAGACGATCACCATCTCCTCGCCAGAGGTGCGCCGGGCGATCGAGGCCCCGGTCCTCCAGATCGTCGAGCTGGTACGCGGCACGTTGGACGTGTGCCCTCCCGAGCTGTCCGGCGACATCCTCGACCGGGGGATCGTGCTGACCGGTGGAGGGGCGTTGCTTCGCGGGCTGGACGAACGCCTGCGGCATGAGCTCGGGGTGCCGGTGCGTGTCGCCGAGGACCCGTTGCGCTCGGTCGTCCGCGGCTCCGGTCGCTGCGTTGAGGAGTTCGGCTCACTTGAACGTGTTCTCGTTGGTTCGCAACGGTTCTGAGCCTCTGTCGTGACCCAGCCTCGCCGTCTGAATCAGCGTCACAGGCAGCGGACCCTCGTGGTCCTGATCGTCGCGACGGTGTTCCTTCTGGGACTCGACCTGTCCCATCCGGGGTCGACGTCCTTCCTGCGCACCGGAGCGGCCGCGGCATTCGGGCCTCTCGAGCGAGCCATGGCGGCGGGGCGTGACGACGAGGTCACGCGACTCACCCGTGAGCGGGACGAGCTCGAGCGAGCGCGGGGGCAGGACCTCGCGACGGTGCAGCAGGCTCGGGAGGTCACGTCGGTCCTTGCCTCGCCAGCAGCCAGGGGTGCCAAGCTCTTGGCCGCACGCGTCGTCGCGTTCACCGCGCAGTCGTCCACCTCGGCGTCATCGTCGGGTGGACGCCGGGTCACGATCGACGTCGGATACCGCGACGGCGTCACCAAGGACCTGACCGTGATCGCCGGAGCCGGTCTCGTGGGCAGGGTGATCGCCGTGGCCGCCTGGACCTCGGACGTGCTCGTCGTCGGGGACCGCGACCTCACGATCGGAGTCCGGGCCGGCACAAGGGGCTGGCTCGGCTCGGTGTCAGCCACCTCGCCAGTCGGCGCGCCACCACGCGCCCCAGGCCGACTGAGCCTGACCATGCTCGAGCAGGGGGCAGTCAAGGTGGGCGACACGGTCACGACCCTGGGCAGCGTCGGAGGGCGTCCGTTCATCCCTGACGTTCCCGTCGGGACGGTGGTTTCGCTCGATCCGGGCCGGGGGCAGCTGACCTTCAGCGCAGTCGTTGAACCGATCGTCGACACCGAGGCGCTGGACGTGGTCGCAGTGGTCCTCTCCACGCCACGGTCCGTCGCCAGGGCCCCGTCCCTCGGGTCGGGCAAGTGAGGGCGCGGGTCAGCCTGCTCTCGTTGCTGAGGGCCGCACTGGTCGTGCTCACGGTCGCCTTGTCCGCGGTGGTACTTCCGCGGCTCGGATCCGTCGGCCCCGATCTGGTCCTGCTCGTCGTCGTGGCGGGCGCGCTGCTGGGCGGCCCCGCCAAAGGTGCCCTCCTCGGCCTGGGCGCTGGCTGGGTGGTCGACCTCATGCCGCCCGGAACGTCGGCGCTCGGGGTGGCGGCCCTGACCTACGCCGCCGCGGGGGTGGCAGCTGGGCTCTGGCATCGCGACAGCGGGCGGTCGGCGTCACTGCCGGCGCTTGCCACGCTTGCAGCAGCGAGCACCGTTGCAGCCGTTGGCATCCTGCGCGACATGACGAGCGGCTGGCCCGTTCCATGGGCCGCGGCTGGCTGGTCGGTCGTGTTGACGACGGCACTGGGCCTGGCAGTCGTACCGCTGCTGATTCGGGCCGAGCGCGGGCTGGTTCGTCGGCGCATGGCATGAGTCTTCCCATGGCCGCCCGCCGTTCCTACCTGGTCCGACTATGGGTGTTCGTCGTCCTCGTCGTCGTGCTCATGGGCACGTTGCTCGCGCGGCTGACAATGGTGCAGATCGGCGACCACGATGCCTATGCCCTCGCGGCGACCCAGGTGAACACCCGTGTCATCGTCCAGCCTGCGGTCCGTGGCCGGATTCTCGACGCGGCGCGAAAACCTCTGGCAGACACCACGTCTGCGGCATTCGTGACCGTCGAAAGGTCGGCCCTGCTGTCTGCCAGGGATGGCGGGCGTGCCCTGATCGGGCGGGTCGCCGCACTGCTCGGTATGCCGTTCGCCCAACTCTGGGGCAAGACGTACCTGTGCGGCACCACCGGTGCGCCCAAGGCGCCTCTCTGCTTCAATGGCTCGCCGTACCAACCCATCCCGATCGCCCAGGGAGTCGACCCGCAGCGAGCCCTGAGTCTGCTCGAGCAGCCCGAGAACTTCCCCGGGATCGGCGTCGGTGCCCAACCCGAGCGCCACTACCCGCACCTTGATGGGCTCCGGGCCAGCCACGTCCTGGGCTATCTCGATCGCGCCACCGTCGCCGATGTCAACGGCGCAGCAGGACAGATCGCCGACACGGACCTGGTCGGACGGTCCGGTCTCGAGGCGCAGTACGACGTCGTGCTGCGTGGCGTCAGTGGCCGCACCACGGTCTCCATCGACCCCAGAAGTGTTGTCACAGGCCAGATCTCGGCCACCAGCCCCATCCCCGGTCACGATGTCATCACCCACCTCAGCGCTCCCATCCAGGCAGCCAGCGAGAAGGCACTGACCGATGCGATCACCTCAGCGCGCTCTCGTGGATGGAAGGCGGACTCGGGTGCGGCTGTGGTCATGGATGTCACCAACGGGGCCGTGGTGGCGGCGGCGAGCTATCCGTCATACCGGCCGGAGGTCTGGACCGGGGGGATCAGCGTGCGCGACCTCGCGGCGCTGACCGATGCCAAGGCGGGCACGCCGTTGGTCAGCCGGGTGACGTCCTCGGTGTTCGCTCCGGCCTCGACGTTCAAGGCCATCTCGCTGCCGGCGGCGATCAATGCCGGCAACAGCCTGACGGGGACCTACAACTGTGGTGCGAGCTTCCGGGTCGGCAACCGGGACTTCCACAACTATGAGTCCACGGCCCACGGCGTGATCAACCTGCACACCGCCCTCGTCATCTCCTGCGACACGATCTTCTACCAGTTCGCCTACACGTCTTGGCTTTCGCAGGGAGGACTGGCCGCGAAGTCTGACGCCGGCGACCCCTTCGTGGCGATGGCGAAGGACTATGGGCTCGGCGTCCGGACGGGCATCGACCTGCCGGGGGAGACCGCTGGGCGGATCCCGGACCGGGCGTGGAAGCAGCAGAGCTGGGACGACACCAAGGTCGACACCTGTGCCAGAGCCGTGAGCGGATACTCCGACGTTGCCCGGACCGATTCCACGAGGGCGGTCTATCTCAAGGCTCTGGCGGTCGAGAACTGCCAGACCGGGTTCCAGTTCCGGGCCGGAGACGCGGCCAACTTCGCCATCGGGCAGGGCGATGTTGCGGTGACGCCGTTGCAGATGGCATCGGCCTATGCCGCGATCGCCAATGGCGGGACGCTGTGGACGCCCCAGGTTGCCGCCGCCTTCGCCAAGCCGGACGGGACGCTCGTGCGGACCATCAAGCCGAAGGTCAGGGGTCAGGTCGGGCTGAGCCCAAGCATGCTGGCGTTCCTGCACTCGGCACTGCGGGGGGTCGTCACCGACGGGACCGCCAAGACGGCCTTCGCAGGGTTCCCGCTGGCGAGCTATCCCGTTGCGGGCAAGACCGGAACGGCCGAGGTGTTCGGCAAGCAGACCACGTCGTGGTTCGTGAGCTACGCCCCGGCCAACAAGCCGAAATACGCCGTCGTTGTCGTGGTTTCACAGGCCGGCACCGGGGCCGAGACGTCCGCGCCCGCCGTCCGCCAGATCTACGAGGCGATCCGGTCGCAGCGGTGAGGTTCAGACCCGGTCTCAGCGACCGAGGCGTTGGTAGGTCTGCTCCGTGTGCTTCTTGTCATGGGTCCACCAGGCTTCGTTGGCGCGATACCACTCGACGGTCTGGGTGAGCCCGGCCCTGATGTCCTGGTAGTTCGGCGTCCATCCCGTCTCGGCCCGAAGCTTGCTGGAGTCGATGGCGTAACGCATGTCATGGCCAGGACGGTCCGGGACCAGGTCGAACCAGTCGGCCGGCTTGCCCATCAGCTCCAGCAGCAGCGCCACGATCTGGCGGTTGTTCTGCTCGCCGTCGGCGCCGATGAGATAGGTCTCGCCGAGTCGGCCCTTCTCCAGGATCGTCACGACAGCATCGTTGTGGTCGTCCACGTGGATCCAGTCGCGGACGTTGGCGCCGGCGCCATACAGCTTGGGTTTGACGCCTTGCAGGATGCCGGTGATCTGGCGGGGGATGAACTTTTCGACGTGCTGGTAGGGGCCGTAGTTGTTGGAGCAGTTGGACAGCGTGGCCTGGATGCCGAAGGAGCGGATCCACGCCCGGACCAGCAGGTCGGCGCTGGCCTTGCTGGCTGAGTACGGGCTTGAGGGGTTGACCGGGGTCTGCTCGGTGAAGCGGCTCGGGTCGTCGAGCTCGAGATCGCCGTAGACCTCGTCGGTCGAGATGTGGTGGAGCCGCACGTGGTGCCTGCGCACCGCCTCGAGCAGTTGGTAGGTGCCGATGATGTTGGACTCCATGAATGGCCACGGGTCGTCCAGGGAGTTGTCGTTGTGCGACTCGGCCGCGAAGTGGACGACGGCGTCGGCGTCCGCGACCAGCCGGTCGACCAGGTCGGCGTCCGCGACGTTCCCGTGGACGAACTCGATCTGGTCGGCGACCGACGCCAGGTTCTCTCTCGAACCGGCGTAGGTCAGCGCGTCGAGGACGGTGATCTGCCAGTCGGGACGGGTCGCCCGGGTGCGCAGGACGAAGTTGGTACCGATGAACCCCGCCCCGCCGGTGACGAGCACCTTCATGAGTCCTTCTCCTTCACATCGTGTCCCCAATTTGTACATGACGGGCGATTAGGACGGTGGCCTGCGCCGCTGGTATCTTGATCGTGCCGTGCAACCGGCCGCGGAGACAGAGAGCCTGGGTGAACCTGCCCCAAGGCGCCGCGCAACGAAAAACCAAGGAGATACCGCGTGCCCCTAGACACTGCCGTGAAGACCGAGATCATGACCGAGTACGCCACCAAAGAGGGCGACACCGGTTCCCCCGAGGTTCAGATCGCGATGCTCAGCCGTCGCATCCTGGACCTTACCGAGCACTCGCGTGAGCACAAGCACGACCACCACAGCCGGCGCGGCCTGCTGCTGCTGGTCGGCCGTCGCAAGCGCATGCTGCGCTACCTTGAGGCCACCGACGTCACGCGCTACCGCGCGTTGATCAAGCGCCTCGGTCTGCGCCGATAATCGTTCCATTCGATGGAGCGGCCCCCTCCACGTCACGTGAGGGAGCCGCTTCTTTCGTTTGAGAGCGGGGCAACCAGATTCACCGCCCCAGGGAGCTCCGCCACATGCGGTGTCCCGCCCGAAGAAGAAGATGCTCAACCTTTTGAAAGCGCGTGCACAACGACGATGCACGGCAGTCTTAGAGATAAGGAGGACCCCATGGAGGGTCCAGAGATTCAGTTCGCCGAAGCCACCATCGACAACGGCTCATACGGCACCCGCACCGTCCGGTTCGAAAGCGGACGTCTGGCCAAGCAGGCCGGCGGCGCAGTTGTCGCCTACCTCGATGAAGACACGATGTTGCTGTCGACCACCACGGCCGGCAAGCACCCCAAGGAACAGTTCGACTTCTTCCCGCTGACGGTCGATGTCGAAGAGCGCATGTATGCCGCCGGCAAGATCCCCGGCTCCTTCTTCCGTCGTGAGGGTCGCCCCTCCACCGACGCCATCCTCACCTGCCGTCTGATCGACCGGCCGCTGCGCCCCACCTTCAAGAAGGGTCTGCGCAACGAGGTCCAGGTCGTCATCACGGTCCTGGCACTCAACCCCGATCACCAGTACGACGTGCTGGCCATCAACGCCGCATCCGCTTCGACGCAGATCTCCGGACTGCCGTTCAGCGGCCCGATCGGCGCGACGCGCGTCTCGCTGATCGACGGCAGCTGGATTGCCTTCCCGACCTTCGCCGACAGCGAGCGTTCGGTGTTCGACATGGTCGTCGCCGGCCGTGTTGTCACCGACAAGCATGGTGTCGAGGACGTCGCGATCATGATGGTCGAGGCCGAGTCCACGATGTCCACCTGGGACCTGGTCAAGGTTCAGGGGCAGGGCGCACCGACCGAGTCGGTTGTCGCTGAGGGCCTTGAGGCCTCCAAGAAGTTCATTGCCGTGCTGTGTCAGGCCCAGACCGAGCTCGCGGCCAAGGCCGCCAAGCCGGTTCAGGACTTCCCGGTATTCCTGGACTACCAGGACGACGT
>DASRVZ010000052.1:0-4385 GCA_035654835.1 Dermatophilaceae bacterium
GCAGCAGGCCGTTAGTGTTTTCGTTGCTGCCGCGCTGCCACGGGGAGTGCGCGTCACAGAAGTACACCGGCGCCCCGGTGCGCTGACTGATCTGCTGATGGAATGCGAGTTCCTTGCCCTGATCCCAGGTCAGCGTGCGCCGCAGCTGCGGTGGGATCTGCGCGAACGCGGCACAGACCCCGTCCCGGATTGCTTCCGCGTTCGGCTGGTCTGTCGGGACGTGGACCAGCATCACGAACCGGGTGGTGCGTTCCACGAGAGTTCCTATCGCAGAACGGTTCCCGGCGCCCATGATGCAATCACCTTCCCAGTGCCCGACCTGGATCCGGTCCTCCACCTCGGCCGGCCGGGTCGTGGACTACACCATCGATGACGGCCCTCATCGATGACGGCGGTGTGCGGGTGTTCGTCGAGCCCCAGACCGCGCAGCTGCTCGATGAGCAGACCCTGGACGCCCAGCTCGAGGGAGGCGAGGTCAACTTCTTCCTCGCCCGACGCGTCGGGTGCCGACGCCTGATCGCACCCGTCCCCGCCCCTGTGGGGCACCCGTGGCAGCCTGCGGCGCAACGACGCGTCGTAGGCTGCCGTCGTGTCCGGCAGACATCGAGGACTGCCGCCGGATGTACGACGTCAACGTGTTCGAGCTACTGCGGTCCTAGGGCGGCGCTACTGCGGCACGGCGCCGTCCAGGAGTTCCACCAACGGCTGCTGGGCGGCGTCCGCTGCCGGTCGTGAGAGGTAAAAGTCGGCGTGGTAGCGGCCGGTGTCCTCCAGGCCGGCCGGGTCCAGCCCGCGGCCGCTGACCTCGCGCAGCGCGACCTCCCGCTCGGCCGCGGAGGCGAACCGGCGCTGCGGGAAGGTCACTCCGGTCAGCTGCTCGGTCACCAGGCCGTGCTGCGCCAGCGTCTCACTGATGCGGTCGTAGGAGAACATCCGCAGCACGAAGGCGGCCACCCACGGCGTCGAGTCGTCGCGCCGCGCTCCCAGCACCCGGTCGAAGGTGCGCTCGGTGATGTAGCCGACCCCGCCCGTCGTGGTGACGAGGTCCATCCCGTCGAGGTGGTCGGTGAGCTGGCGGGACGGGTCACCGACCTCCAGGTCCTCCGCCCAGCCGCCGTCGAGCAGGCCGACCCGGCAGCCGTAGGCGACGGCGTGGCGGGCCACGTCGAGCCCGGAGACCCGTACCGCGTCAAGACGGCAGCGCTCGGCGTAGTAGGCCTCGTCCACCCGGGAGAGCTCCGCCGGTGACGGGTCGGCGAGCGCGGGGCTCGCGTAGTGGTCGAACAGCTCGTCCAGGCTGACGTCGCAGCGCATCAGCGCGGCGTTGACACCGTAAGAGCAGCACAGGTCCAGCACTCGGAGCGGCGCGGCGCCGGCTCCCTCGCGGCGCGACCGCAGGGCCGTCAGCAGCGCCTGGAAGACCGGCTGCGCGCGCTGTGGGATCTCGTAGTCGAGCTTGCCCAGCGTGCGGAAGTAGTCCCGCGGGTCGGGGCGGTTGTAGATGTGCTCGAAGTCCGCCTTGCCGTCTCCTGCCTCGGCACTTCCGGTCACTTGGCTCTCCTCTTCCTCGCAAGACCCTCATTAATTTTGGAAGCGCAGCGGTTACTTGCCCCAGTTGCCATGCTGTGGGTGCGACGCCGGCGCCTGTGCTTTCCAGTGGGTCGGGGGCCAGGCTGGTCACCGGCGCCGTACCACTTCGCCGACACGATTTGCAGCGCCGAACTACCGTCGTTCACCGCCTGCACTCTCCACGGCTGCCCACCGCCGCACCAGCAGACTACCCGATACCGGCAGATGCCCTTCCACCCCACCGGCGGACACGACCTCCAGCGCCATGCTCACCGCAGCGTCGGCGACTAGCTCGGCGGCGTCCTCAGCATCGGTCTCCGGCGGCACCGCCAGGGTGACCGGCACCGTCACCTGCAGCACGATCCTGCTGCAGGATGCGATGCACTCTGGCCAATGATGGACGAATGGTTGAGCTCGAGGACGTCGTGGTCGCGGCCAACGCGCTGCTACCGCGCGCAGGTGGCCGCGCTCGTGCCGCGGACAGCGCGTTTCGGCGCGTCACAGCGCCGCGAGGCGGCTAGGTCACCCCGCTCATGGCCGACTCCGACCCTGTGCTTACCCTCTCTGTCAGGCTGAGGTGAGACACCCCGATCGTTGCGGGGTGACCTTTTGAGAGGGCGGGGATCGGACGTAATCATGTTGAATCCACAAGCTGCAGAACCATCTCGGAGCGATGGTGTTGATCCGGCTCCGAAGCCGACCAGGCGGTCGTTCACTGCTGAGTATCGGGCGAAGGTGTTGGCCGAGTACGAGGCGGCTCCGCATGGGGAGAAGTCGGCGGTGCTGCGTCGTGAGGGGATCCACCAGACGCAGGTCGCGGAGTGGGCCAAGGCTCGGGACGCGGCAACAGAGGGCCGGCCGTATCGGCGGGACCGTAAACCACGCTCGAAGGAGTCTTCGTCGGCGGGCCGGTTGGTGAAGTTGGAGGCCGAAAACAAACGCCTGGAGCGTCAATTGGCGCAGACTCAGGCAGCTCTGAGCGTGATGGGAAAAGCGCACGAGCTCTTGGAGATGCTCTCCGAGAGCACCAACGAGAGCCGGCCGCCGGCGAGGAGCCAGCGATGAGTGTGAAGGCCATCTTGGATGAGGCGTTCACCGCGTTGATCGCCTTGTCGATCACGATCGTGACCGCATGCGCTCTGACTGGCAGGTCGCGGGCCACCCACTACCGGCGCCTGAACCCGCCACCGCTCAAGGCTGACCCGGTGCCCCAGGCTGAGCGGGCCAAACCGCCCTCGACTATGTCTGATGTTGAGCGGGCGGGCGTGTTGGCGGTGATCAACTCCGATCAATACGCCGATTTGTCGATCTGTCAGATCTGGGCCCGTGAACTCGACGAGGACCGGTATCACTGCTCCATGTCGTCGATGTATCGGATCGCCCGGGCTGCCGGGCAAACTCGTGAACGGCGCGCTCTGGCGACGCATCCGGCGAAGGTCAAACCCGAACTCCTGGCCACCGGCCCCTCGCAGGTCTGGTCGTGGGACATAACGAAGCTACGCGGCCCGGCCAAGGGCATCTGGTTCCACCTGTATGCGTTGATCGACATCTACTCGCGCTATAGCCCGGGGTATCTGGTTTGCGCGGCCGAGGACTCGATCGTGGCCGCGGACTTCATCGACGGCGCGATCGCCCGCAACGGGACAGCACCACACACTGTTCACGCTGACCGGGGGACGTCGATGACGTCCAAACCTGTCTCCGCGTTGCTGTCGGACCTGGGCATCACCAGGACGCATTCGAGGCCCCGGGTGTCCAATGACAACCCGTACTCCGAAGCGCAGTTCAAGACGCTCAAATACGTTCACGATTTCCCGCACCACTTCAATTCGCTGGCCGAAGCCAGGATCTTTTGTGACGGGTTCTTCACCGAATATAATCACGTCCACCACCACTCGGGGATCGGCTGGCACACACCCGCATCGGTCCATTACGGCACCTACGGCCAGGTCGACGACGCCCGCACCATCACCCTGAACCGAGCCTTCGAGCAGCATCCCGAACGCTTCGCCAACAGACCCCAACCGCCCAAGATCCGCAGCCACGTCTGGATCAACGAACCACAGAAGGAGCTGACCCTGACACCCACGAAAACAATCTAGCCAGCAAATGTCTCACTTGACTTGAAAAATTCGTGCGCCGTGGAAAGCGCTGTTTGACCGAGTGAAGGTGGAAGACCTGCACCGCTTGCCTTGTCGTAGCGGGGTGAGTGTAGCTGGCGGCAGCCTGACCCGAGAGGTGTCGGTGAGGGCGAGAGCAGCCGTGACAAAGCCGGGACGGTCTAGCGGGAGTTTCCCCTTTAAGTCGTTGTTGATTGGTGTTTGTGCTGGTCAGAGCCCATTTTGAGCCGTGGTGGGTGTATTACCCATGTCAGCGTTTCGGGGCGTGGGTGTCGAGGTTGAAGAGGTTGTAGAGTTTTCGTTGGGTGGCGTTGGTGTCGGTGAGGATGCGTCTGGCGCGGGGGCGTCCTTGGGTGCCGGGATAGATGAGTACGGTTTCTTGGATGCCGGCGAGGGTGGCGAGGAGTTCGCGGACGCTGAGGTCGAGGCCGGCTCGGTGGGCTTGGCGTCGCATGAGGTGGGCGATGGCCAGGGCGAGGACGCAGTAGAAGACGTGGACACGGATTTTGGAGTCGGTCCAGTGGAACATTGGGGAGAAGCCCACGACGTGGGGGTCTTTGAGTTGACGGAACCCTGATTCGACGTCGGATTGGGAGCGGTAGCCGGCGACTACTTCAGGGGACGGTCCAGTGGTCGTGGCCGGTGACCAGGATGCGTTTGCCGAAGGTCTCGGTTTCCAGGGCGCGGCGGGCCTTG
>DASRVZ010000053.1:0-6538 GCA_035654835.1 Dermatophilaceae bacterium
GGTCGTGTGTCCATGAAGGGAGCGTGACGGTGACGTAGAAGGTCGCCAGCACGATCCTGTGCTGTGCCAGTGATGAAGGTTTGGCCCTTCGGGTTTGCCGATCAGGCGGGGAGCCCAAACCACCGGAAGCTGCGGCGGTCAAGAGCCGTCGTGGTGAGCGTTCCGGGAAAAGGCCCGGCATGACCGGGTCAGGTGTGCGATGAGAAGACGAACATGTGTGAACCACTGCTGACGCATCGAGACAAACAATGATGGCATCAAAACTGAGGATGGGACTTGGTCCTCAGGACAAAGGCGCGCGCTTGGGCGTGCCCTCAGCCGGGGAGCTGCCTGCATGTGGCCCTGGTGATGCCCGGTGTATAGGTGGCGTGAGCTCGTCGTGGGCGCTGGCATGGAAGTGGAGAACCTGTCGCCTCGATACCGACGACCGGCATGAATGGGTGAAGGTTGGCCCCCGGTCACGAGAGGGAGGACCCCAAGCGGTGGACACCGCAAGGGGCAGAGTACCGATGCGAGGCACAGGGGCGGAACGGCCCGTAGTAGCGATGAGGGCCCTGTAATGGGGTCGGAGCGAAGGGGTCGTGCAGGCCAGATCGAAGTGGTGGTCAACTCGGTTGAGGAGGAACCACCGCAGAGATCGAAGCAGAAGGTGAAGTCGTTTGAGATTTCGAAGCGCCTCGTTTTCGGGGCGTGGGAGAAGGTCCGAGCGAACGGCGGAGCGCCGGGCGTGGACGGTGTCAGCATCGGCCGGTTCGCAGAGCGGGAGAGGGACAACCTCTACCGCCTGTGGAACCGGTTGTCGTCGGGGAGTTACTTCCCCGGACCGGTGCGGGCAGTCGAGATACCGAAGGACCATGGGGCAGGGGTCAGAGTTTTGGGTGTACCGAACACGGTGGACCGAATTGCCCAGACCGCAGCAGCGATGCTGCTGGAGGAGAAGCTTGAGCCGATCTTCCATCCTGACAGCTACGGCTACCGTCCCGGGCGTTCTGCCCATGACGCGCTGGCCGCAACGAGAAAGCGGTGTTGGAGCAAGGACTGGGTGTTGGACCTCGATGTCCGGGCCTTCTTCGATTCCGTTCCCCATGATCTGTTGTTGAAAGCGGTCGCTCACCACACCGACGAGCGCTGGGTCCTGCTCTACATTGAACGGTGGCTTACTGCCCCCATGCAGATGCCGGACGGGACCCTCGTTGCACGGGAGAAGGGCACCCCGCAGGGGTCCCCGATCTCGCCGCTGTTGGCTAACTTGTTCATGCATTACGCGTTCGACAAGTGGATGGACCGGGAGTTCCCCGGACAGCCATTCGAGCGGTATGCGGATGACGCGGTCATCCACTGTGACACCGAGGAACAGGCCCGGCATCTGTGGGCCCGGCTCGCTGAACGGCTCGGGTCCTTGGGGCTCGAGCTGCATCCTGGGAAGACGAAGGTTGTCTACTGCAAGGACGGCAAGCGTCGAGGGGACTCGGAGCACACCAGCTTCGACTTCCTCGGCTACACCTTCCGGGGACGCACAACGCTCGGAAAGCGGGGGCTCTTCTGGAGCTTCAATCCCGCCATGAGCACCAGTGCGAAGAAGGCGAAGGGCAAACAGATCAGGGACTGGCACCTCAATCGTCGCAGTGGCTCGGACCTGTCCGACCTCGCCCGGGAGATGAATCCTCAGGTCCGAGGCTGGATCGGCTACTACGGAGCCTTCTACCGCTCCGAGCTGTACTTCCTGGCACGGCGCATCGACCAGCACCTGGTCAGGTGGGCAATGCAGAAATACAAGCGACTGCGGGGCAGGACCCTACGGGCCTGGGCATGGCTGGCTGCTGTTCGTCAGCACCAACCCATGCTGTTCGCCCATTGGCATCTTGTCGCGAACACCCAACGTCGGCCTGTGGGAGCCCGGTAAGTCGAGAGGTTTACGCCGGGTTCTGCGAGAGCCGGGGGGTGCGATTCCCCCCGGCCACTCACCAGCGGCTTGTTGCCTCGGGTTCACGTGCACGACTGGTGTGGTGCACGTGGCGTCGCGGCTCTCCATCACGGCGTGGTGTTGAGGCGGGTCATCAGCTCGCGGTTCGCGGCGCGGGCCGCTGCGAGGTCTTGGTCTCGTTCCTCGAGTTGTAGGCGTAGGTCGATGGCCTGCTGTTCGAGCTGGATGATGCCCTGCTGGAGTTCGTCAACGTCTTGGGGTGCGCCCAGTCCGGACTCGCGCCAGAGGCGCTCGCCGAGTGCCTCGGATAGGCGCCGTTCGAGCCGTTGGATGTGGCTAGCGAGCCGGGCCCCGCGCTCGTGGGCTGCGAGCAGGTCGGCGTGCAAGGATGCCCGGCTGACTTTCGGCTCGGCGCCGTCATTGGGTGGCTGGGCTTGGGCGGCGTGCACCTGAGCGAGGAGGTCGCGGTGTCGGTAGAGGAACGTTCGGTCGACACCTGCGGCGTGGGCGAGGCCGGAGACGCTGACCTCGAGCCCGGAGGCGCGCGCGTGGGACAGCGCGACGAGGACGCGTTGCCGGCGTCGGGTGGTGTCGGCGCGACGGCCCTCGATCACGGCTGCGGTGCGTGGGCTCGCGCCTGTGTCGGTCGTGGTCATCGGGTCTCCGGGCGGACGTCGGGTAACGGTTGACGGATGCGGGGCATGCCGAGTGCGACGGTGCGGTGCCGGCGCACCATGTCCACGGCTTGTTCGATCTCGGCCCGGTGTTCTGGTGTGAGTTCGTCGAGACCGGCTTCGACCTTGGAGATCAGCCGACGGATCCGGGTGATCTCCTCTTCGGAGGGCAGTGCCTCGGTGCGGGCCCAGTCCTCGAGGTCTTGGGTGGCCAGCAGCTTCTCGCGGTTGCGGAGCAGGTCGTCGAGGTGGGCTTGAAGGTCGGGCAGGTAGGAGATGTCGGTGCGGAAGTGGTCACAGCCCACGCAGCGGAACCGGTAAGGGCACGCGTTCCCGCCGGCTTGGACGTTGGAGGGTTCAGCGCAGATGCCGAACGGGACGACGACCTCACCGACGCTGCGACGGGCGTGCTCGGAGTCGAGCAGTTCCTGGGTTTGGCGCCAGATGCGTTCACCGTGCCGGTTGAACTGCATCGCCGCGACCCGGTCGACGGCCTCGCGGCGGCGACCCTGCCCGACTTGGTAGTACCCACTGGTGGTGTCGAGCTTGCGATGATCCATCAGCTCGCGCAGTACGTCGATCGGCACCCCGGCGTCGGCGTGCCGTTGCGCGTAGGTGTGCCGGTAGGCGTAGAGGACGACACGGGTCTTGTCGAACTCTGTGTCATCGGCGGTGCTCAGCACCGGCATGTTGCTCACCCAGGTGCGGTGGTGGAACGACAGACTGAACGCAGTGATTGCCCTGTCCCCGTCAGGATTCCTCCGGTCGGTGGGCAGTAGCTTGAGGTCACCGACCGGGGTGTGGGAGTAACGGGCGCGCACCCGCTGCTGCTGGGCGGTGATCACTGCTGCGGTGTTGGCCCCGATCGGTAGCCGGCGGCCGAGGCGGCCGGCCTTGTGGTTGTCGAAGACCAGCACGGGCGAGCCGTCGGCCTCGTGCGCGAGGCAGTCGAACCCCAGGTCACAGATCTCCTCTGGGCGTCGCCCGGTATCGATGGCCAGCTCGATCGCGGCGCGCATCGACGTCGAGGTCAGCTGGTCGAGCTGTGCGCAAAGCTGTCGCATGATCGCCGGTGGTAGGTCCCGTCCCGACTCGGCAGCCTGGAGCTTGTCGGGGACGTCGGCGACGCCGATGGTGAAGTCCTCACCCAGTCCGGCCGCCAGCGCACCGGGGCGGGTCAACCCCAGGGCGCGGATGGTGGCCATCACGTGCCGGACCTCGCGGACGGTGCGGATCCGCGCGTCGAGGCTGATCTGTCCGGTCGAGACCAGATAACCCAACCGGTTCAAGAACGTCTCCATGTCGGCGCGTCCCAGGGCCGCGGGATCCTCTCCCCGGTCGGGGCGGACCCGCAACGACTCTGAGAGCCGTGCCAGAGCGTTCACGTGGTGTCGCACCGAGAGGCCACCGCTGGTGCGTCGTCCCGGACGGAGCCGCCGTCTGGGCAGGTCGTCGATCGCCCACCGCTTGACGGCTTCTCGTAGCCAGTCCTGGGTCAGCCCGGTGAACGAGACCGTGCCGGGATGGCCGAAGACGGCCAGGTCCCACTGATCACGTGTCGCCTCGATCTCCGGGCTGGTCAACGCCCGGCGGGCGTGTCTGGCCAGTGCGTTGACCAGACCAGCGAAGGCCAGTGACCGGTTCGCGGCGAGCCGGTAACTCGCGATCGAGGACACCTGTTGGTGGCGGAGGTCATCACAGACCGAACGCAGATCTGCCTCCTTGGTGCGCACTCCGTCCAGGCGGCACCGCTGCTGAAGCCCGAGGAGCACCTCAACCACAACCAACTCCGGTAGGCCGCGGAGACTGACTTGGCCACCAGCGCCGATGGGTGGGTCGGTTCGCTGCCACAGATCCACATCGAGGTCTGGGTCGGTTCGTCTCTTGGCGCGCAGCCGCAGCTGGTGGGCGTCGCAGTAGCGGCCGTCGCGGTGCCGGCGCTGCCGGGGACAAGAAGCCACCTGACAAGGCCGACAGGGCGACAGCGCCGTCGTCTGGGGATGCGCCATGAACTCGGCCATCCCTAGCCCCAGCAACTGTCGTTGGTCGAGGTGTTGGCGGCAAAGTTGAGCCGAACCTGCCCACTCCCGGCCGCAGCTGTCCACTACGCATCCGCCGATTCCACGGTCGCGACGTTCCCGGACAGGGAGCAACTCGACCTGATCGGTGCCCAGCCCGCGTTGTGCGAGCCGGCGTTGGCACCCAGCGCAGACCCGGGAACGCTGTGGTGCGGTCACCGCGCAGCCCGCCGCCGTGCAGACCTGGCGGCCGAGCAGACGATGTCCTGACGGCGGGAACAGCACTAACGATGTCGGATTCCAACCGATCTCGGCCAGGAACAACGCATCGACCAGACGCGCGAGGTCCACCACGCACTGATCAAGCGATGCCGCAGTTCCAAAGACGTGGTCCGCCTCGCCCGAGGTGGCACCCCTGCCACCGGTCGCCTCGAAGGCCGTCGTGGAGATGCTCACCGCTGCGCTCCGCTCTGGTCACGGGGAGTGGGCACGCGCTCGACCGCGTCGCGCAACCGTGCTGGGTCCGGATGCAGGTAGACCTGGGAGGAGCTCACCGCCTTATGCCCCAGCAACGCGGCGATCTCATCCAGCGTGCCGCCGGCATCGGCCAGGTTGCTTCCGAACGCGTGCCGCAGCTGGTGCGGGGTGATCTGGCGGTGCAGCCCAGCCCGTCGTCCAGCGGCGGTGAGCAGTTCGTTGATCGCGTCTGGTGCGCTTGGTGCACCGAGCGGGGCGCGGAACAGGTTGACCAGCACAAAGTCACTCTCGGCCGCCTCGGGGACCTCCAGCCGCTCGAACGCGTAGGCGTCGAAGGCCTGTACCAGTAGGGAATCCAGTGGCACCGCACGAGATCGACGCGACTTCGCCCATGCCCCGTTCGGGTTGGCACGACGCAGCACATGCACATGTGCGCGTGACACTCCGCAGCCCAACACAGCCGAGTCGACCAGCAGATGCACATCACTGCGGCGCAGGCCGCAGAGCTCTCCGCGGCGCAGGCCCGCGCGTGCCATCAGCAGGACGATCAGCCGGTCGCGAGCCGAGCGGCACGCCGCGACCAGTGCCACGATCTCGCCGTCACTGGCCCGATCCACCCCGGCGTCGGGTTCATGCAAGCGGTGCCGCGCCCGCATCCGCCACGCCATCGCATGGTCCTCGCCGCGAGCCTGCTCGGGCAGATCCCGGTCGTCGGCGAGCTCGTAAATTAGCGACAACAGTGTCCCGGGCGCGTTGCCGCTGGTCACCGCATGGACCACGAATCCGCGGACCGCGGTGAGCACCGCGTTAACCCGACGAGCGCCGCGCACCGGGCGGCGTCCCGGACCCGCCAGCACTACCGCCGACGCCTCGCCCCTGAAGGCCTCTGCGCCGGCACCTTGGATGCCGGCGTGACGCAGCCATGTGATGAACAGACCGAGCTGCTCGACGCCGATGTGCCAGTGCCTGCCGGTCAAAGCGCACCAGCCCAAGAACAGCGAGATCCCACCCGCATACGAACGGGTCGTCAACTCCGAGCAGTCACGGCCCAACCGGAGATGCCGCAAGAACGCATCGACCTCGGCCACCACAACCAGGTCATCGTCGAGAACCGTCCAGTACCGGACGCCCGAGGGCAAACACACCACGAAAGGTCGCACGCTCGTCCTTCCAAAGCCCGAGGACCGCCGAGACCTGGAAGCGACTATGTACTACGTGCACCACACCCCCAGGGATGCGATGCACCAAGCAACTCCGTGTCGCCCTATGCCACGTCACACCACACCCGGGGGACCCCCTGAGAAAGCCTTCGGTTGTTGTACCAATCGACCCAGCCGGCGGTGGCGTACTCGACGTCGGCGATGGTCTTGTAGGGACCGTCGTGGAACACGGTCGTGCGGATGCACTCGGCCTTGTAGAGACCGTTGATCGACTCCATCAGAGCG
>DASRVZ010000054.1:0-6278 GCA_035654835.1 Dermatophilaceae bacterium
GTGCGGTCAGCGGAATAGTGTGGGGGCCATTCCTGCTCATACCCCTTCTGCTGGGGACTGGGCTTTATCTGACCATTCGTCTGGGCGGCGTTCAGTTCCGCACCCTCGGTTCGGCTCTGCGACTGGGACTCGTGGAGAGGAAGGACAAGGGGGCAGAAGGTACGGCGGATATTTCCCAGTACCAGGCCTTGACCACCGCCCTTGCCGCGACCGTCGGCGTTGGCAACATCGTGGGCGTCGCGACCGCCATCCACCTCGGTGGACCGGGTGCGGTGTTCTGGATGTGGGTCACTGCTCTGCTGGGTATGGCCACGAAGTACTCCGAGGCCTTCCTGGGTGTCCGGTTCCGCGCGACGGACTCGAAGGGCGAACGCAGCGGCGGGCCGCAGTACTACCTGGCCAAGGCCATCCCCAACCGGTTCGGGCTGACGTTGAGCATCCTGTTCGCCGTATTCACCGTCCTTGCCAGCTTTGGGATCGGCAACATGACCCAGGCCAACGCCATCTCTGGTCATATCGGTGAGGTCGTCGGCATTCCCACCTGGTTCACTGGCCTGATCCTCACAATCGCGGTCGGCCTGGTTATTATCGGTGGCATCAAGTCCATCGGTAGGGTCACGGCCTCGTTTGTGCCGATCATGATCGTCTTCTATGTCGTGGCTGCGATTGTCATCCTCGTACTCAACTTTGAGGGCATCCCCGCGGCCATTTCCTTGATCTTCGCTGACGCCTTTACCGGCACGGCGGTCACCGGCGGTTTTGCCGGATCAGTATTCATCATTGCGCTCCAGTACGGTGTCGCGCGCGGCATCTTCTCCAACGAGTCGGGCCTGGGCACGGCAGCCATCGTGGCCGCCGCCGCCGAGACCACCCACCCGGTCCGCCAGGGCCTGGTCTCCATGACACAGACCTTCATTGACACCATCATCGTGGTCACCTGCACCGCGCTGGTCATCATCACAACCGGTGTCTGGACCGGCGCCAGCGCGGGCACCATGACAGCTGAGGCGTTCTCCACCGGTCTGCCGGGCGCCTGGGGTCAGTGGATCGTGGCCATCGGTATCGTTCTTTTTGCCTTTTCAACTCTGTTGGGCTGGTCGTACTACGGGGAGCGCAACGTGGAGCGACTGGTTGGACGACGGGGGGTGCCCGCTTACCGCGTTCTGTTCACCCTGGTTGTCTTCCTCGGCGCCACAAGCGAGCTGAAGGTTATCTGGAACTTCTCCGATGTCATGAACGGGCTGATGGCGCTGCCGAATCTGATCGGTCTGCTGATCCTGTCCGGTCTGATCGGACGGGAAACCAGGCACTACCTCAAGCACGACCCGAAGCTGACGGCATCCAAAGAAGAGATCGACCTGTTCATGGTGGGACAGCCCGGGTCCGGTGACTTCCTCAAGAAGGTCCGGTGACTTCCTCAAGAAGACCGAGGCGGGTGACTTCCTCAAGAGATCGGATGATGACGACGACGTCCCCGTCCCTGTATAGAGGCGGCCGAACGTCACGGCGTCCTTGCTGGATGACGACGAACATGCCCAGATTGCTCCGGCGAGACTTTGAGCGTTTGACCTGCGCGGACGCGAGGGGCAGTCCCGCTCGAACCACGACCGGCGGATTCAGGACGCACCACTCACCCGGTGGCACAAATGTGCCACCGGACCTCCTTCCCCAACAGGGACGGTCTAATCGGGCATGCGAGTCCGTGGTGGATGACGAGAGCAGGCACCCCATGATGGCTCAGGCTGGCGCCCGCGAGTCGAGCATTGTGAGCTGAAGCCGTGACGCCTCAACTGCCTCTACGCCGTGCGGCAGCCGGGCCGCCAGGTGCACCAACCCGCCGGACACAGATCGACGGTACTCCGTCCCAGAGTCGTGGCCGGGGAAACACACGTCAAGAGTTTGGTTTGCCTTACCTAACATGAACGCTGCGATGGCGTCGTCTCTCGAATGCCTATCGACGGCGCCAGGCGTCCGCTTCTCGGCTACGAGAGCGAGTCCCGATAGACGATCGCTGACCGGTGACTGGCGATCCCGCGCCGCAGCAGCGCCGCACGCGCCATCTGATCCGGTTTCCTTGTGACGCGGCTCGCATGACTTGGGCGTTGACCTTGGCGTTGACCTGGGCGTTGACTTCGAAGTTGGGCTTGTACGGCCCTGTGACATCACCGATGCGCCGACTGAACTGACTCACATGACGCAGATCCCTTTAGACCGCGATTTAGGGAGCCCAATCCTGATGACTTGGCGCAATCGCGCTGCCTGTCTGGATGAAGATCCGGAGCTGTTCTTCCCGAGTGGGAACACCGGCCCCGCTCTCCTGCAGATCGAAGAGGCGAAGTCCGTATGCCGTCGCTGCGAGGTGGTTGAGACCTGCCTGAAATGGTCCATCGAGTCTGGGCAGGATTTTGGCGTGTGGGGCGGCCTGTCGGAGGACGAACGGCGTGCCCTCAAGCGCCGCAAGGCCCGCGCCCGACGCGCCAGCTGAGCTACACCCTTCTCCGCTGGGTGAGGTAGCTACCGTCGTTGCCATGGTGAAGCCGGTGCAAGAGATGACCCTGCAGCAGCTCCGCGATGAGCTCGAGCTCGGGCCTCGCAGGTGACCACCCGTTCGCGCGAGGGGATACCCCTGCGGTCCGACAACAGCCCCCATCGTCGGCCCCCTGCGGTGATCTCGATGGCCACTCACCACAATTCCGCCAGGCCTCACACACACCCTCGAATGGCTGTCGGCTCCGTCGTGGCCACCTGCTATCCCGGCAATCCGTTTCGGACTCGGGCTCTAGCATCGGCGAGCCCGCGCCGCAGGGTCAGTCTGTCAGCCGAAGTACGGGCAGATGTCGAAGCCTTCAACGGGAAGCCTCTGTTTCCCGTGCAGGATCAGGGTCAGATCCTCCTCCGTGAACGTGGCCTGCAGGAAGCCGCGGTCCTTCACGAGCGTGACTCCATCGGCGGTCTGGACGCTGTAGATGATGCCGGTGACGCGGAACCCATCGGCGTATTCGAAGGCGTGCCCACGCGATGCGTAGTAAAGAGACACGCCTTTTGCGGTGAGAGTCACGTTGTCGTAGATCGAGACCTTCTGCTGACCGTCTACCGTCACGAAAATCAGGTGCCCGCTCTCCGTGGCGCTCACCGGGAAACCGCATTCCTCGGTGTACGTCGCCGCGTACCCCGGGGCGCCGGCCTCGTCGAAGTTGATCTTGTTCACGTCGGCCGCCGAAGCTCCGGCGACAGGTGCGACCAGGAGGGTCGCACCGACTAGGGCGACGGCGAGAACGCACGCACGCAATTTCATGGGAAAGCCCTCCTGCTTCGATGAGTTCACCTGGACGCCCTTCGTTGTGACGGGCGACCACAAACCTGCTTAGTTGGCTCGGCCGCGTTCACAAGCTGTGACGCTGCGGCCGTCAACCAAGTCCCAGAATCCTGGCCGGGGAAGCGCGCGTCAAGGGTTTGGCTAGCCTAACCTTGCTAGAGCGGTGAGGCATCGCGATCACTACACAGGGGGCGTGTCACTCGCCGATCGCCTTGCGTACGCGGGCACAGCCGACGATCATGCAGTTCTCCCAAGGCTGAGGTGGCTGCCGTGCATGAAGCGAATCACGCAAGCTGGCAGATCAGCACCGATCAACCCCAGCACCTCGTGATCGGCCTGTTCATCCGTGACGTTGCCGGGGTGCCCTCCCGCAATAGCTGGCTGCCGCCTGCTTCGCCGGCCGTCCCGCGCGCCGGAGACCAGGCTCCAGATGTGACGGGTCAGCAATGGGACGACTGGTGGAACCAGGCCGTGATGGAGGAAGACCAGGCGGGCGGCGCGGACTGGCCCCTTGATCTCAGCTCCTGGTGGTCCCCACCCGCCTTCGAGTCCCTGCACGCGGCGCCTGAACTCCAGGAGATCGTCGCTGCCCACTTCTTCGACGCCGTCCGGTGGAGCAACGACCGGCATCAAGAGCATGGCGTGACCATGCAAAGCAGCGTCGGCGCGCTGTTCGCGACAAAGCTTGTCAGAACCATGGAACGTGCCCTGGCGCGGACAGCGCGGCCATTCCACCTGCGAATCACCGAAATCCCAGTCCTGGGACAGCAACTCTGGCAGCTTCGCCCTGACCACGTCCTGGTCAGTTCCGCTCTGCTGCGGGACACCGCCCAATACCGGCAACAGCTCGTGCCCGTCGTCGAGGCGTTGTTCTGATCTGTACGACGTCAGCTTCGCCATCGTCGCAAGTGGATCGCCTTACGGACGGGCACGGCTCGGCTCCCCGCGTCAAGTCTCTCTCCTGTCCAGCAGTCAGCGACGTTCTTCAACGATCATTCATGCGGGCCTTCATGAGGCTGGCCTCGAACAGTTCGACGGGACCAACGGAAGGGTCCTCGATCAGGATCTGTCTGCCGCAACGCCGGTGACGATGTCGTTGCGGAAGTGGACTCCTTCCCTGCGCAGTACTTCGAAGATGCCGTCGGGATCGGAGATTTCAATCGAGAATCGGTTCCATCCCCCCAGGTTGGGGCTTGGTGCAATCAGGCATGGACTGCGGCCGCCCCCCTCTCCGCTTGGCGCGCTGCGACAGCCTTGCCGGGTGACATAGATGCGGCAGGCGGCGGCCGGGCTCTACTCCGGGACGTCGAATGCGTCGACTCCGTCGATCAGGATCGTTGGCGAACCGACAACCCTCGCTCCTGCGCCTGTTTATGGCTGTCAATCACCGTGCGAGGACGGATTGCCTCGTCAGGCCGACCCGCTCGAACGCCAAGTGCAACACAGACAGCGCGCCCGACTCGTTCGGACAGTCCTGCATAACAAGGAGTGCCACATCCACAAGACTCATCGGGCTCCCACCGAGGCAGTCTCAGAAGCGCGGGTTGCCGACGCAACTTCAATCCATTCTGGTGTCGCCCCGCTGAGCGGGCGCACACATCCCGCCCGGCCGGGAACCAACCCCGGGGACGTCGAGCGTCGCTTGGGAGAGCTGGGTGTGGATCGCCTCGCCGTCGACCTGGTGGTCGGCATGGAAAACCGCCCAGGTCACGCAAATTGATGGGCGAACTCGACCCACAACCTATCTGATCCGTACACCCGGCACCGCTAGATCTCAGGCGCGGGAGTCTCAGCGAGAGACGGTGAGAGGTGGCTGGCGATTGGCCATGATAGCCCAGTGCTGGGGTCACGTTGAGTTCAGCAGCCGCGGCAGATTGGCCGGGGTCTCGCGAGCACCGCGACGTTCTCGCCATCATTCCGCTGCGGCGTCTGTGCTTGGAGCGACAAGCACAGAGTCGTCTTCGTCCTCGCGTCGCATGGCCGGCATCGCGATGGTTGCGAGCAGGCCGAGGAGGATGACGGCGGCCGCACTGAGCGTCGTGATCCGCGCGGCAGTCACCATGGCGGACTCGGCCGCAGCCTGGACGGCCTGGCCCCCTGGCATCGATCCGAGCTCGGGAATCGCGGCGCCCGCGGATCCTTTGACCATCGCCAAGACCTGCTGCTGGGACGGGCCATCGAGCCCGGGTACCGCCGCGAGGTTGTCGGCGGTCGAGACGCCCAGGGTCACGACGAGGAGCGTGCCGAGCAGGGCGATGCCGAGAGCAGAGCCCAACTGGCGAACAGTGCTCTGCAGACCCGATGCCTGCCCGCTCTGGTGCACCGGGACGTCGAAGAGAATCACGCTGGTCAGCTGCGCGGTGGCCATGCCCACGCCGGCCCCGTAAAGGAACAGCCAGGCGGCCAGAGCTCCCCCGTTCGCGGTCAGGCTGATGCTCAGGCCGAGCCCGGTGATGGCGACGGCCTCGAGGAACAACCCGATTCGGACCACGGCGCGGCCGCCCAAGCGTCGGGTGAGCTGTGGTGTCCCGCCGGAGATCAGGAAGGTTCCGATCGCGAGAGCGAGAATGAGCAGGCCGGTGTCCAGGGCCGAGTAGCCGAGGGCGCCCTGGAGGAACAGCGGCAGTGAGAAGAGCATCCCGAACTCGCCCAGCGCCACGATCAGCGCCGCGATACTTCCGTAGCGGAAGCTTTGGATGCGAAGGAGTGACAGGTCGAGCAGGGCAGGTTTGTGTGCGCGTGCGCGTGCCCGCTGGACCAGCACGAACGCGGTCAGTGTGAGTGCTCCGAGAACGAAGGAGACCGGCGCCGGCGAGATCGACCATAAGTTCTTCTCCATCTCAGGTCGGTTTCGCCAGTCTGTCAGCGTGCCGATGTGACGACCACGACCACAACCACCACTGTTTACGTCCAAAGTGTGTGGACCCACTCCATGCCGGGGCGCAGGAGCCGCCGCTAGCGT
>DASRVZ010000055.1:0-11269 GCA_035654835.1 Dermatophilaceae bacterium
ATCGCACCGGTCACGCTGCTGGTCTGCGACCGGCTCGGGTTGCCGCCGGTGCCGTTCCTGATCGCCGAGGCACTCGCCTCGAACATCGGCGGCACGGCAACCCTCATCGGGGACCCCCCGAACATCATCATCGCCAGCCGCGCCGGGCTGACGTTCAACGACTTCGTGGTCAACCTCGCCCCCATCGTCATCATCTTGATGGTGGTGTTCATCGGATTGTGCCGGGTGCTGTTCCGGTCAGCGTTCACCTACGACCCCGAACGGGTGGCTGCCCTGATGGCCCTCGACGAGCGCGAGGTCATCCGTGACCGCGGACTGCTCCTGCGGTCCGGGATCGTGCTGGTCGCGGTCATGGTCGGTTTCGTCGCCCACTCCGCCCTGCACATCCAGCCATCCATGGTCGCGCTGCTCGGCGCCGGCGCCCTGGTCGCGCTCTCAAAGCTCGACCCGCCGGAGTTCCTCGAAGAGGTCGAGTGGCCAACCCTTGTGTTCTTCATGGGCCTGTTCGTCATGGTCGGCGCTCTCGTCGAGGTCGGCGTCATCGGCCGGCTCGGCACACTGCTCACCGAAGCGGTCGGCGACCAGTACCTGCTGGCGTCCTCCGCGCTGCTGTGGGGCTCCGCCATACTCTCCGGCATCGTGGACAACATCCCGTACGTGGCGACGGTCACACCGCTGGTGCAGACCCTGGTCGGCGCCGGCGGCGGCGCCGGCCAGGCAAACGCGCTGTGGTGGGCCCTGGCGCTCGGAGCAGACCTTGGCGGAAACTCGACTGCGGTCGGCGCCAGTGCGAACGTCGTCGTCATCGGCATCGCAGCCCGTGCCGGGCACCCGATTTCGTTCTGGCGGTTCACTAGGTACGGCTCGGTCGTTGCCGTGGTCACGATCGCGGTCAGCTGGCTCTACCTTTATCTGCGGTACTACTCGTTCGGGTGAACCCGGTATCTGCGGTACTACTCGTTCGGGTGAACCCGGCGACGGTGCGAACATGCGGCGTGGCCTGATGCGCAGTACACCCAGCGGTCCAGCGCCGAGCTCTGAGGTTCTTGGAAACCACACGAAGACGAGGACCTCACCGTGACCAACCCCCAGGCACGGCAGACGTTGCTCGGCCGCGGGTCCTGGCTCGAGACGGCCCGCATCGCGGACGTGCTGAGGAAGGAGACCGTGGGCGGAGCGCTGCTGCTGGCCGCCGCTGTTGCCGCACTGGTGTGGGCAAACTCCCCATGGTCGGCCGGGTACTTCTCGTTGCGTGACGCCCAGGTTGGTCCAGAGGCCCTGCACCTGCGGCTGACCCTTGGGGCATGGGCTGCGGACGGGCTCCTCGCGATCTTCTTCTTCGTCGCAGGGCTCGAGCTCAAGCGCGAGTTCGTCGCAGGTGACCTGCGCGACCCGGCCCGGGCCGCCGTCCCCGTCGCCGCAGCCGTCGGTGGCGTCCTCCTGCCTGCCCTGCTGTACGCCGCAGTGAACCTCGGCGGGTCCGGCGACATCACCGGCTGGGCCATCCCGACCGCGACCGACATCGCGTTTGCCCTTGCGGTGCTGGCCATCATCGGCTCCCACCTGCCCTCGGCACTGCGCACCTTCCTGCTCACCCTGGCCGTCGTCGACGACCTGCTCGCGATCACGATCATCGCGACCTTCTACACCCACGATCTGCAGGTCGCGCCGCTGCTGCTCGCCCTCGTCCCGCTGACGCTGTTCACCATCGCGGTGCAGCGCCACATCCGATCATGGTGGCTGCTGCTGCCACTCGCGGCGACCACCTGGGCGCTGGTCCATGCCTCTGGCGTGCATGCCACCGTCGCCGGCATCCTGCTCGGCTTCGCCGTGCCCGTCATACGCCGGTCCTCCGGGGAAGGGCCCGGGCTGGCCGAGCACTTCGAGCACCGGTGGCGCCCGTTGTCCGCATCGGTCGCCGTCCCGGTGTTCGCGTTCTTCGCCGCCGGAGTCACCGTCGGCGGCGCCAACGGGCTGAGCAGCGCGCTGCGCGACCCGGTCGCGATCGGCATCCTCGTCGGGCTCGTCGTCGGCAAGCCCGTCGGCGTGCTCGGCGCAACGTGGTTGGTCGCCCGCTTCACCCGCGCCGAGCTGGACGCCGACCTCGCCTGGTGGGACGTGCTCGGGCTCGCGATGCTGGCCGGCGTCGGGTTCACCGTGTCGCTGCTCATCGGCGAGCTCGCGTTCGGCGCCGGGAGCGACCGCGACAATCACGTCAAGGTCGCCGTCCTCGCCGGCTCCATCGCCGCCGCCGCGCTCGCCGGCATACTCCTGCGCGCCCGCAGCAACGTCTACGAACGTCTGTTCGCGGCGGAGGCGGCCGACGCGGACCACGACGGCACCCCCAACCCCCGCGAATCGGACGGGTAGGTGCAGCTGGCCTGCCAGGCGCGCGATGGCTGGATCCGTGGCGTCGCGGACCTTGGCAGGGCGACGGGCCGATGGCGCCAAGTCTGCGGACATGACAGACCCGGGCCCAGCGGTGCGCTCAGACGACGAGCTCGACGGGTTCGACCCCGAGCTCGTGGAGCAGGGTGAGCACTCGTGCGCGGATCTCGTCGCGGATCGGGCGGACGGACTCGATGCCCTGTCCGGCCGGGTCCTCGAGCTTCCAGTCCTCGTAGCGTTTGCCGGGAAAGATCGGGCAGGCGTCACCGCAGCCCATCGTGATGACGACGTCGGACGCCTGCACTGCCTGGGTCGTCAAGACCTTGGGGCGCTCGGCGCGGATGTCGATACCGAGCTCTAGCATGGCGTCGACCGCAACCGGGTTGATCTCGCCAGCGGGCATCGAACCTGCCGAGCGCACCTCGACGTCGCCGCCGGACATCGCTGACAGGAGCCCGGCCGCCATCTGGGAGCGGCCGGCGTTGTGGACGCAGACGAACAAGGCGCTGGGGCGGTCGGTGGTCTCGGTCATCGGACTCCTATGTTGACGTAGACCTATTCTTACAAGGAGAAGACCCGGAGGCCGTGCCCGTGACTTCACATTCAGACACTCCCGTCGCCCGGGAGCCCCAACCGGCAGACGCGCCGATCGTTGCCCGCTTGTCGGCGATGGACCGGATGCTGCCACTGTGGATCGGCCTGGCGATGGTCCTCGGACTCGTCCTGGGGCGGATTGTGCCCGGCCTCAACGAAGCCCTGGACGCTGTGAAGGTCGGCGAGACCTCACTGCCGATCGCACTGGGACTCCTGCTGATGATGTACCCGGTGCTGGCCAAGGTCCGCTACAACGAGATCGGTCTCATTGCCGCGGATCGACGAATGATGACGGCGTCCCTGGTGATGAACTGGGTCGTTGGCCCGCTGGTGATGTTCACTCTCGCGTGGCTGCTGCTGGCGGACCAGCCGGCATACCGGACCGGCGTCATCCTCGTCGGGCTCGCCCGCTGCATCGCGATGGTCCTGCTCTGGAACGACCTGGCCTGTGGCGACCGCGAGATGGCAGCGGTCCTGGTTGCTCTCAACGCGGTGTTCCAGGTGATCGCCTACGCAGCCCTGGGCTACTTCTACCTTCAGGTGCTGCCCGGCTGGCTGGGGCTGGAGCAGTCGACTCTGGATGTCTCCATGCTCGGCATCGCCAAGATCGTCGCGATCTTCCTCGGCATCCCGCTGGTCGCCGGATACCTCACCCGAACACTGGGCGAACGGGCCAAGGGACGAGAGTGGTACGAGACCACGCTCCTGCCCAGGATCAGCCCGATCGCGCTGTGGGGACTGCTGTTCACCGTGGTCGTCCTGTTCGCGTTGCAGGGCAGCACCATCACCTCCGAACCGTTGACGGTGGCACGGATCGCCCTGCCGCTGCTCGGCTACTTCTTCATCATGTGGTTCCTGGGCTTCGCCGTCGGGCGCGCACTCTCGCTCACCTACCCGCGGACCACGACCCTGGCGTTCACCGCAGCCAGCAACGACTTCGAGCTCGCCATCGCCGTGGCGATCGGAGTCTTCGGCGTCACCTCCGGACAGGCTCTGGCCGGGGTGGTCGGACCGCTGATCGAGGTGCCCGTGCTCCTGGCTCTGGTCTACGTCGCCTTGTGGCTACGTCGCCGCCTGTCCTGGTCGGGTGGCTAGTTTGTCTCTTTGGTGCATGTTCGTCCCCGGTATGCGCAAGAACACATTGGTGAAGGATCGAGGCCCCACACCAATCGGTGTCTGAAGACCGCCCCGTTGCGATCTACTGAGGGCACGGCACCCGGCCAGGTGCTGCTATCCAGTGGACCAGGAGCCGACATGGACTTCCTCCGACCCGCCTCGTGGGCCGACGCGCTCGCCGCCAAGGCCGAGTACCCCGACGCTGTGCCGATCGCCGGGGGCACCGACGTCATGGTGGAGCTGAACTTCGACCGGCGCCGCCCGAGCGCGCTCATCGACCTGACCCGCGTCCTCGACCTGAGTGAGTGGTACGAGCAGGACGGCCTCGTCCGCCTGGGTGCCGGCGTGACGTACGCGCAGCTGATCAGCGAGCTCGCCGACCAGCTGCCGGGGCTCGCCATGGCGTCCCGGACGGTCGGCTCTCCCCAGATCCGCAACCGCGGAACCGTGGGCGGCAACCTGGGAACCGCCTCGCCGGCCGGTGACTCCCACCCGGCACTCCTCGCCACCGGCGCCGAGGTCGAGGTCGAGTCGGTCCGAGGTCCACGCCGCATACCGGTGGCCGACTTCTACCTCGGCGTGAAGCGCAACGCCTTGCAGCCGGACGAGCTCATCCGGGCGATCTGGATCGCCCCCGCAACCGGGCCTCAGCAGTTCTCGAAGATCGGCGCACGCAACGCCATGGTCATCGCGGTGTGCTCCTTCGGGCTCGCGCTGCACCCGGGCCAGAAGGCCGTCGGGACAGGCATCGGCTCCGCCGCGCCAACCCCGCGCGCCGCCGCCGGGGCGGGCGCCTTTGCAGCGAACGCACTCGAGGAGGCGGGGCTCTGGGAGTCGCACGGCACGCTACCGCCTTCTCTCGCAAGGGAGTTCGGAACGCAGGTGAGTGCAACGGCTTCCCCCATAGACGACGTCCGGGGCAGCGCGGCATACCGCCTGCACTCCCTCTCCGTCATGGCCCGGCGCTGCCTGGTCTGGGCCTGGAACGACTACCGAAAGGCGGCCTGAGACATGCGCATCAACACGACGGTCAACGGCGAGAAGCGTCAGGTCGACAACGTCTGGGAGGGCGAGAGCCTGCTCTACGCCCTGCGCGAGCGAATGGGTCTGCCGGGGGCGAAGAACGCGTGCGAGCAGGGCGAGTGCGGCGCGTGCACCGTCTACCTCGACCACGTGCCGGTCTGCGCGTGTCTCGTGGCGGCGGGCCAGGCCGAGGGTCGCGAGATCGTGACCGTCGAAGGGCTGCGGCACGACGACGAGCTGCACCCCGTGCAACAGGCCTTCGTCGAGGCCGGCGCGATCCAGTGCGGCTTCTGCACCCCCGGCCTGGTCGTCGCCACCCACGACCTGCTCGAGAGAAGCGAAGACCCGAGCGACCCAGAGATCCGGGAGGCGCTGGCCGGAAACCTTTGTCGTTGCACGGGATACGAGAAGATCCTCGACGCAGTGCACCTCGCCGCGGACCGGCTGTCGAACCCCGGAGCCCTCTAGCCATGGCCGCGATGTCCCCGGCGTCTCCCACGCCCACGGCTCCAGACCTCGCCCGCACGGTCATCCAGGGGTGTGCCATCGCGACGATGGACCCGGCCCGCACAGAGCTGTCCCACGGCCACGTCGTCATCTTGGGCAACCGGATCGAGACGGTCGGCGAGGGACCCGCGCCCGAGATCGCGGGCGCGAGGGTGGTCGACGGCTCGGGCTGCCTGCTCACCCCCGGCCTGGTCAACACCCACCACCACCTCTATCAGTGGGTGACGCGCGGGCTCGCCGCTGACGCCACGCTCTTCGAGTGGCTGACCACGCTCTATCCGGTGTGGGCAGGGATCGACGAGTATGCCGTGAACGTCGCCGCCCGCGGTGGCCTCGCCTGGCTCGCGCGCACCGGCTGCACCCTGACCAGCGACCACCACTACGTGTTCCCGCGCGACGGCGGCGACCTGCTCGCAGCCGAGATCGAGGGGGCGCGTTCGGTCGGGCTGCGATTCCACCCGGCGCGCGGGTCCATGGACCTCGGGCGCAGTCAGGGAGGCCTTCCCCCCGACCACGTCGTCGAGGACCGGGACGCAGCTCTGGCAGCCACCGAGGCGGCCGTTACCCGCTGGCACGATCCCTCTCCCTCGTCGATGCTGCAGGTCGCGGTCGCACCGTGCTCCCCGTTCTCGGTCTCCGGCGAGCTGATGAGCGAGGCGGCCACCCTCGCCCGTCGACTCGGGGTGCGCCTGCACACCCACCTCGCGGAGACCCTCGACGAGGAGGACTTCTGCCGTGAGCGCTTCGGCTGCTCCTCGCTGGAGTACGCCGAACGACTGGGGTGGCTCGGCGAGGACGTGTGGTTCGCCCACGGCATCCACCTGGACGACCGGTCCGTCAGACGCATCGGTGAGACGTCGACGGGGATCGCGCACTGCCCGACATCGAACGCCCGCCTCGGGGCCGGCATCGCACGGACCCGCAACCTGATGGACGCCGGCGTCCGGGTGGGCCTCGGCGTCGACGGCGCCGCGAGCAACGAGTCCGCCAGCATGCTCGAGGAGGCGCGTCACGCGGTTCTGTTCGCGCGGGCTCGCGGTGGCCCCAAGGCGCTCGGGGTGCGAGACGCGCTGGAGCTCGCCACGATCGGTGGCGCCCGGGTGCTGGGCCGAGAGGACGATCTGGGTTCGATCGAGCCGGGCAAGCTCGCCGACCTCGCCCTCTGGCGGCTCGACACGATCGCGCATGCCGACATCACCGATCCCGTCGCCGCTCTCATCCTCGGCAGCCCGCCACCGCTGGAGCTGCTGCTCGTCGACGGCCGGGTCGTCGTCGAGCAGGACCGCGTGGTCACCGTGGACGAGAGCGCCATCGCCCGTGAAGCGACCACCGTGCACCAGTCCCTCGTCCGGAAGGCCGGCTAACCGCCATGACCACCGCCCCAGCTCGCACCAAGACAGACACCCAGCTCCGCACCGAGGTCGGCGAGGGACGGGTCGGCGACAGCCCGCCGCGGCCGGACAGCAACCTCAAGGCGCTCGGCGAGTTCGCCTACGGGAGCGACCTGTGGATGGACGACATGATCTGGGGGGGCACGCTGCGCAGTCCGCATCCGTATGCACGGATCCGCTCCATCGACATCGGGCCGGCGCTGGCGACTCCCGGAGTGTCGGCGATCCTCACCTACGAAGACGTGCCGGGAGAGAAGCTCTACGGACTCGAGATACCCGACCAGCCGGTGCTGGCCATCGACGTCGTGCGCTACCAAGGCGAACCCGTCGCCCTCGTCGCCGCCAACCACCCGGACGTCGCACGGCAGGCGGCCAAGAAGATCCGGGTCGACTACGAGGTGTACGAGCCGGTGACCGACCCGATCGAGGCCCTCGGACACCCGGGGTGGAACCTGGCCCAGGGCACGACGCATCCGGTTCGCGAGCTGAACCGCGAGCTGAACCGCGAGCGAGCCCACCTGCACCCACAGGGCAATCTGGTCAGGCACCTGAAGATCCGCAAGGGCGACCCGGTGCCGGTCGCTGATGTCGTGGTGGTCGGCGAGTACGAGGTCGGCATGCAGGACCAGGCCTTCCTCGGCCCGGAGTCCGGGTTGGCCGTCCCCGCTGAGGACGGCGGCGTGGAGCTGTATGTCGCCACCCAGTGGTTGCACGCCGACCAGCGGCAGATCTGCGGGGCCCTGGGACTGCCCCCCGAGAAGGTGCGGCTGACCCTCGCCGGCGTCGGCGGAGCCTTCGGGGGCCGCGAGGACCTGTCGATGCATGTGCACGCCTGCCTCCTGGCGCTGCACACGGGCAAGCCGGTGAAGATGGTCTACAACCGCGAGGAGTCCTTCTTCGGGCACGTCCACCGGCACCCGGCCCGGATGCGCTACGAGCACGGAGCCATGCGGGACGGGACGCTGGTCTACGTCAAGGCCACCATCTACCTCGACGGAGGCGCCTACGCCTCCAGCACCCCCGCCGTGGTGGGCAACGCGGGGACGATGGGCATCGGCCCGTATGTCGTCCCGAACGTGCATGTCGACTGCTTCGGCTCCTACACCAACAACCCGCCGTGCGGTGCGATGCGCGGCTTCGGCTCCGTGCAGGTGGCGTTCGCCCACGAGGCACAGATGGACAAGCTCGCCGTCGAGCTCGGGATGGACCCGGTCGAGCTGCGCTGCCGCAACGCGATGAGTGAGGGGGCTCAGGCGCCGACCGGCCAGGTCATCGACAGCGCGGCGCCGGTCGAGGAGCTGCTCCGACGGGTCCAGTCGATGCCGATGCCTCCCGACCGCCCGGCCGACGACGCCACCGACCTGCGCGACCTGCCGGGAGGCGTCTCCAACGTCACCCACGGAGAGAGTGTGGTGCGGGGTGTTGGATACGCCGTGTCCTACAAGAACGTCGGGTTCTCGGAGGGCTTCGACGACTACTCAACGGCGCGGGTCCGGCTCGAGGCCGTCAATGGTGAGCCCACCGTGACCGTGCACACGGCTGCGGTTGAGGTGGGCCAGGGGCTGGTGACCGTCGAGCAGCAGATCTGTCGCACCGAGCTGGGCGTGGACCGCGTCGTCGTGCACAGCAAGGACACCACGGTCGGGTCGGCCGGCTCGAGCTCCGCGTCCCGCCAGACCTACGTCACCGGAGGCGCGGTCAAGGCAGCCTGCGAGAAGGTCCGCGAGGTCGTTCTCGGTATGGCCCAGCGACAGCTCGGTCACACGATCGCCAACCTGCGGCTGGAGGGTGGCGAGGTGGTCGGCGATGGCGATGGCATCGTCGCAGCGCTCGTCGACGTCCTGGGCGACCGGGTGGTCGAGGAGACCGTCGAGTGGCGGCATCGCCCGACCGAGGCCGTCGACCCCGAGACAGGTCAGGGCTTCGCCCATGTGCAGTACGCCTTCTCGGCACACCGCGCTGTCGTCGACGTCGACGTCGAGCTCGGGCTGGTCAAGGTCGTTGCGCTCGACTGCGCCCAGGACGTGGGCAAGGCGATCAACCCGCAGGCCGTCGTCGGTCAGATACAGGGCGGGAGTGCCCAGGGGCTCGGCCTGGCCATCATGGAGGAGATCATCGTCAAGGACGGCGTGATTCGTAACCCCTCGTTCACCGACTACCTGCTGCCCACCATCCTCGACATGCCGCCGATGCAGATCGCGGTTCTCGAGCATGCCGATCCGCACGCGCCATACGGCCTCAGAGGCGTCGGCGAGCCACCGACGATCTCCTCGGGGCCGGCTGTCGCCGGCGCGATCCGTCAGGCAGTCGGGAAGCCCTTGTCGAAAGTCCCGATCCGGGCGGAGCACATCACCGGGACCTGACCCCTGGTCAGCCCAGCGATCAAGCCTGGCGGGTTCAGGGCACGATCCAGGTGCCGGTCTGCCCCTTGAGCCCCTCGACCAGCTTGTCCAGCGAGGTGATCAGGGTCTTGCGACCGGGTCCTGACGTGGTGAACCGCACGGCCGCCCGAATCTTGGGCAGCATCGAGCCCTCGGGGAACTGGCCCTCGGCGACGTACTTCTCGGCGTCGGCGACGGTGAGCTCGTCGAGGTCCTGCTGGTGGGGGGTGTTGAAGTTGATGGAAACCTTCTCGACACCGGTGAGGATGGCCATGGCGTCGCACTGAGCGTCAGCCGCGAGCATCACCGACACGTAGTCCTTGTCGATGACGGCGTCGATGGCCTTGTACCAGTTGTCCTTGCGGACGATCGGGATGCCGCCTCCGCCTCCGGCGATGACGACGTGGCCGGCGGAGACGAGGTCCAGGATCGCCTCTTTCTCGAGGATGTCCGTGGGCATCGGGGACGCAACGACCTCGCGGTAACCACGACCGGAGTCCTCGATCATGGTCTTGCCGGACCCGCGCAGCACCTCGGCCTGCTCGGCCGAGAAGAAGGCGCCGATCGGCTTCGTTGGCCGCTGGAACATCGGGTCGTCCGCGTCGACCAGGGACCGCGAGATGATCGTGCACACCGTCTTGCTGAGGCCGTGCGCGTGCAGCTGGTTCTCGATGGCGTTCTGCAGGTGGTACCCGACGTACGCCTGGCTCATGGCGACGGCCTCGGACAACGGCACCGAGGTCTGCTGGTAGCTCGCCCTGCCATGGTCGATCGAGCGCTTGATCATGCCGACCTGCGGGCCGTTGCCGTGGCAGATGACGATCTCGTGCCCTGCCTCGATGAGGCCAACGATGGGCTTGGCCACGACACCGACCGACTCCACCAGCTCGTCGAAGTCGGTACCCAGGGCGTTACCGCCCAGCGAGACGAGGATGCGCGACATGGGTGTTCTTGTCCTCTCAGACGGGAGTCAGGCGCGGCCACCTAAGAGGTGACCGGCCCGGACTCCGTTCGTGGTCAGGCTGGTTGGTTCTCGCAGTAGATGGTCGGGATGACGCTCAGGAGCGCAGCGCACTTCACGAGGTCGTCCTTCCAGTTGACCTCGTTCGGCGCGTGAGCCTGGACCTCCTGGCCCGGACCGACCCCGATCACGGGGATGCCGTGACGACCGGCGATCGCCACTCCGTTGGTGGAGAACGTCCACTTGTCGATGCGCGGCTCGCCATACATCGCCCTGTGGGCCTCGGCCGCGGCCTGGACCTCCGGGGAGTCCTCGGGGATGACCCAGGTCGGGAAGAAGCACTCCTGGCCGTACTCGAGACCGGTCCACGCCTTGGCCTTGTAGTTGTACAGCGAGACCTTGGCGTCGTACTTCTTGACCGCGGGGAGCTCCTCGATCTCCTTGATGGCGCTCTGCCAGGTCTCACCGTCGGTGAGCCGGCGGTCGAGCGAGATGGAGCAACTGTCGGCGACTGCGCACCGCGAGGGTGACGTGAAGAAGATCTCCGAGGTGGTGACGGTGCCCTTGCCGAGGAAGTCGTTGTCGAGCAGCCGGTCGTTGAGGTCGCGGACCTCTGGCAGGATCTCGGCCATCTTGTAGATGGCGTTCTCACCGCGCTCGGGGGCGGAGCCGTGGCAGGAGATGCCGGCGACATCCACCCGGATCTCCATCCGGCCACGGTGCCCGCGGTAGATGCCGTTGTCGGTGGGCTCGGTCGACACCACGAACTTCGGCCTGATGCCGGACTCCTCGATGATGTACAGCCAGTTCATTCCGTCGCAGTCCTCTTCCTGGACGGTGCCGGTCACCAGGATCGTGTACTTGTCGGAGAGCAGGTCGAGGTCCTTGGCGATCTTGGCGCCGTAGAC
>DASRVZ010000056.1:0-24799 GCA_035654835.1 Dermatophilaceae bacterium
CCGACATGAGGCCTGCGAGGTCATCTGCGTGACATCCACCCATGCATGAGGGCTTCGCGCCTACTGTGCACACGACGGGATCGTGCTGAGCGGCTCCCCGGGAAGGAATCGAACCTTCGTCGCTAATCCTGATTCAAAGTCAGGCGGGCCCTGCCAGCAGACCAACCGGGGAACGCCCGCTTGCGCGGGGCTTCGGCAAGGGTAGTGGACCGTGATTGCCCACACGGAATCGCCGTCGTGCGGGCAGCTCAGCGTGTTGCCGACAACCGGCGACGGACCTCGAGAACATCCTTGGTCTGCCCGTCGGTGTGGTCGTTTCGCCATCCTTCGAGGCCCCGGAACCGAGGCGCCTGGTTGGCCATGGCATGACCGATGACGTCGCACCTGATGCTCGTCGGCACGATCTGCGACACGTCCCCGTTCTGGGCCACGATGAAGTGCGCGCACGTGCCAGGCAGCTCGCCGAGGTTCGGCGAGTCGTTTGCGAACGTGTTGCGAGCCGACGACGCCGTATCGGTCTCGGTGAAGTACAGGCGACCCGTGCAGGGGCGATGGGCGCGGGCCGCACGGCCGACGTGGTCATCGCGGCTGATGGCTTCGGCGGCGCAACACGTGTCGCGGTGGACGATGAGACACTGGGGGTGGATGACAGGGCCGCATCCGCGCTCGCCGAACCGCTTGCGCCAGCACAGCCGGCAACGACGATGGGAAAGAACCGCCGCGCCCGCAAGGGCGCGAGCGGCATACCAACGGGCATGTCTCACAACGACACACGCTTGCGAATGAACCACCGCAGAGAGGTCGATGTTCGACATGATGGCATGGTGACCCAAGCACGCGAGACCACGTCTGCGACAGCAGCCCGTTCCCGGATGACCGGGAAACAGCGGCGCGAGCAGCTGCTCGAGGTCGGCCGGAAGCTGTTTGCGGACAAGGGCTTCGAAGCCACAACGGTCGAAGAGATCGCGGCCAAGGCAGGGGTCTCGAAGCCGGTTGTCTACGAGCACTTCGGGGGCAAAGAGGGGCTGTATGCCGTCGTCGTCGACCGTGAGATCCGTTCCCTGCTGGACGGCATGACCGGGGCGCTCAGCTCCGACGGGCACGCCCGGGTGCTCCTCGAGCAGGCAGCGCTGGCCCTGCTGGACTACGTCGAGACCTCCACGGACGGCTTCCGGATCCTCGTGCGCGACTCACCTGCCGGTCAGTCGACAGGGTCCTTCGCCAGTCTGCTCAGCGACGTCGCCTCCCAGGTAGAGCACATCCTCGCGGCCGAGTTCAAGCACCAGAAGCTAGATCCCAAGACCGCGCCGATCTACGCGCAGATGCTGGTCGGCATGGTGGCGCTGACCGGTCAGTGGTGGATGGACTCGCGCAAGTTCAAGAAAGAGGACGTCGCGGCGCACCTGGTCAACCTTGCCTGGAACGGCCTGTCCGGGATCAAGCCGAAGCCGACCCTGCGCACCGTGACGAAGTCGCCGAGCTAGTTCAGCTGCGAAGGCACCTCTAGCGCGGCGCACCGCTGAGCAGCCGGCGCACTTCTTCGATACTCACCTGTTCGAAGTGCTCGTAGTGCCGCCCCACGCTGCCGAAGTACCGCGGCTTCTCGACGCAGATGACATCGTCGAACCAGGACCACAGACTGTCGCAGGTGTCGGGAGGCGCGGTCGCCGTCGCAAGGATGACCGGCCCCGCCCCTCGACGGTGCAGCACGCCTGCGGCAGCTCGAGCGGTCGCTCCTGTCGCCACACCGTCATCGACGACGACGACCATCCGGCCGATCACGTCGAGAGGACCGCCGGCCGGTCGCAGCTCGGCCACAACCTGCTCGACCTCACGCGAAGCCTTGCTGATCAGCGACTCCAGCTCGTCCGGACTCAACCCGCTGGATGAGACAACCTCGTCGTTGAGCACCACTGCGCCATTCTCACCGACCGCGCCCATCGCCAGCTCTGGCTGCCATGGGACGCCGATCTTGCGCACGACGAGCACATCCAGGGGCGCGTCCAAAGCCTTCGCCACCAAGGCTGCGACGGGGACGCCACCACGTGGGAGGCCCATCACCACGGGGCGCACGGTGTCCATCGGGGATGAGGAAGCAGCGAGCCGGTCGGCGACCAGCTCAGCCAGCTGACACCCCGCATCGGTCCGGTCCCGGAACACCCTTCAAGTCTGCTCCAGGGCAGGCGGTCCGGTACAGAACCTCGCGCTTGACGCCCTCAAGCATCTTGATATCAAGATTCTCGATGTAAACTTTGATCATGCCCGCCACCCCTGCCGACGACGTCGACCGCATCGTCGAGGCGTGGCATCGCGAGCTGCCTGACCGCGACTTTGCGCCGCTGCACGTCCTGTCGCGCGTCTCACGACTCGCCCGCCACCTCGACCGTGCACGCGGATCAGCCTTCGCCGAGCACGGCCTCGAGCGCTGGGAGTTCGACGTCCTGTCCGCGCTGCGACGAGCCGGCGCGCCGTACGAGCTCTCGCCCGGGCAGCTGGTCGCGCAGACGTTGGTGACCAGCGGGACCATGACCAACCGGGTCGACCGGCTCACCGCGCGAGGACTGGTGGGTCGCGGCCCCGATCCGAGCGACCGACGCGGCGTGAAGGTCACGCTGACCGAGGCCGGCCGCACCGTTGTTGACGGCGCCATGACCGATCTGCTCGACCGCGAGCGCACCCTGCTCCGCCAGCTTGAACCTGCGGAGCAGGACCAGGTCGCCGAGCTCCTGCGTCGGCTCCTGTCCCCGTTCGACCTCTGACGTTTCGCCCTCCCAGGCCGGTTCTGTGAGGTCGGTTCTCTGAAGTTCGTGTTCGATCCCCGCGTCAGCCGATGATCTCGGCGACCGCAAGCCACTCCAGCTCGAGGGCCTCGCGTTCGTCGACGATGGCCCGAAGCTTGTCGTTGAGCCCAAGGACAGCCGTATGGTCGGCAGCCTTGGCCGCCATCTCGAGGTGGATCTTGTCCTCCTGCGCCGACAGCTTTGTCAGCAGCCGATCGATCCGGTTGAGGTCCTTCTTCGCCTCGCGCAGCTCTGCAGCCGACGGCCCGGTGGATGCTGCCGGCGAAGCAGTCGCACGGGAGCCCGCTGACCCCCCTGACGCGCTCGATGCCGCAGCGGACGCGCGGGCGGCCCGACGCAGGTCGAGGTACTGCTCGACCCCACCCGGCAGGTCCCGGACCCCGCCGTCGCCCAGCATCGCGACCTGACGGTCACACATGCGCTCGAGCAGATAGCGGTCGTGGGAGACGACCAGCAGGGTCCCCGCCCAGCCGTCGAGCACATCCTCCATGGAGGTCAGCGTCTCGATGTCGAGGTCGTTGGTCGGTTCGTCCAGGATCAGCACGTTGGGCTCGGCCATGAGCAGGCGCAGGAACTGCAAACGCCGACGCTCACCTCCGGACAGGTCCGAGACGCGGGTCTGCTGACGGCCGCCGCTGAATCCCAGTCTCTTGGCCAGCTGGCTGGCGCTGACCTCCTTGTCCCCCAGCCGGGTGAACTGTTTGACGTCCTCGATGGCCTCGATGACGCGCCAGTCGGCAAACTTCTCGAGCTCGCGGACCTCCTGCGTCAGGTAGGCCATCGACACCGTCTTGCCGACCTTTCGCTTGCCGGCCGACAGCGGCAGGTCCCCGTAGATCGCCCGCATCAGCGTGGACTTGCCGGAGCCGTTGACCCCGACGATGCCGATGCGGTCGCCCGGCGCGAGTCGCCAGGTCACCCGGTCGAGCAGCCGCCGGTCACCAAAGGACACGGTGGCGTCGATCAGGTCGACGACGTCCTTGCCGAGCCGGGTCGTGGCGAAGCGCACCAGCGACACATCGTCACGGCCTGCCGGCTCGTCGGCGAGCAGATCGTTGGCCGCGTCGATCCGGAACTTCGGCTTGGTCGAGCGAGCCTGGGCACCGCGGCGCAGCCACGCCAGCTCCTTGCGCAGCAGGTTGCTGCGACGCTCCTCCGTCACCTCTGCCACGCGGTCTCGCTCCGCCTTGGCGAGCACGTATGCCGCGTAGCCGCCCTCGTAGGAGCTCACCCCGCCGTCGACGACCTCCCAGGTGGTGGTGGCCACCTCGTCCAGGAACCAGCGGTCGTGGGTGACCGCCACCACTGCAGTGCCTGGACGGGTACGCCGGGTGGCCAGGTGATCGGCCAGCCACGCCACACCTTCGACATCGAGGTGGTTGGTCGGCTCATCCAGGAGCAGCAGGTCGGGGTCGGCCGCAAGCAGACCGGCGAGCGCGAGCCGGCGACGCTCACCACCGGACAGCGGGCCCACGATCGCCTCGAGCCCACCCACGTCCGGGGCGTCGATGCCGCCGAGCAGTCCATCGAGGATGTCGCGGATGCGTGGGTCGCCGGCCCAGACGTGCTCGGGCAGGTCCCCCAGCACCGCCTTGCGGATCGTCGCCTCGGGGTCAAGGGTGTCGACCTGGGCGAGCATGCCGATGGTCAGCGTCCCGACCATGGTGACGCGCCCCTCGTCCACCGGCTGAAGACCGGCAAGCACCCGCAACAAGGTGGTCTTGCCGCCGCCGTTGCGTCCCACGACGCCAACGCGGGTATCGCTGCTGACACCGAGGGATAGGCCGTCGAGGATGCGGGTCGTGCCGAGCGCCAACGAGGCACGCTCGACCGAGACGAGATTGGCCATCGTGTTCAGCTACTCCTGCGTCCTGTGGGTCCGGTGACGACATGGGCGCCAGCCACAGGGCCAACGGCCCGCTTCACGACGGATACGGTACCCGAAGCGGTCAGAGCAACGGCCAGGTCCAGACCACGTTCGGTGTCGGCGACCAGGAAGGCAACCGTTGGCCCGGATCCCGACACGATGCCACCCAGGGCGCCGTACTCGATGCCTGTCCTGAGCACCTCATCGAGCCGTGGCTGTAGCGAGATCGCTGCCGGCTGCAGGTCGTTGCTCAACGCCCGGCCAAGGGCGGCTGCGTCACCCGAGCGGAGCGCGGTCATCATCGATGCGGACGGCACGGGCTCGGGCACCCGCAACGACGCCCGCAGGCGGTCGCACTCGGCATAGACCGTGGGCGTCGAGAGTCCGACGTCCCCAAGGGCAAACACCCAGTCATAGTGGCCTCGCCCCAGCACGGGCGCCAAGCGGTCCCCGCGACCCGACCCCATCGCCGTACCTCCGGTGAGGGCGAACGGAACGTCGCTGCCGAGCTCGGCACCCAGCTCTTCCAACCCTGCTCTTGAGGACCCCAAGCCCCAGAGGGCATCGCAGGCCACGAGGGCACCGGCGGCGTCGGCCGATCCACCCGCCATGCCCCCGGCGACGGGGATGTCCTTGTCGATGGTGATGTGGACGGGGATGTCGATACCGGTCTCGCTGGCCAGCAGGCGCGCTGCCCGCATGGCCAGATTGCTGTCGTCCGTCGGGACCTGGTCGGCGTACGGGCCGGTGACGGTGACGCCCCAGTCATCGGCCGACTCGACGCTGACGTCGTCATAGAGGCCAACCGCCTGGAACACCGTTGCCAGGTGATGGAACCCGTCGGAACGCAGCGGACCAACCATCAGCTCGAGGTTCACCTTGGCCGGGCCCCGGGCCGTGACGCAGATCGCCGTCCTCGCCGCGGAGCTCATGCGCCCACCAGGGCCGATCGGGCCGCCGCGATCGCCGCGAAGGCATGGATGTCGAGCTGCTCGCCGCGGGTCCGCGGATCCACGCCGGCCGCACGCAGTGCCGCTTCAGCATTGGCCGCCGAGCCTGCCCACCCAGCCAGAGCCGCACGCAAGGTCTTGCGCCGTTGGGCGAAGGCCGCATCGACGCACGCAAACACCTCTTTGCGCGAGGCGGGTGTCTGCGGCGGCTCGCGCCGGTTGAGCGCGACCAGGCCGGAGTCCACGTTGGGTGAGGGCCAGAACACCGTGCGGCTCACCGTCCCCGCGAGCTTGACGTCGGCATACCAGGCGGCCTTGAGGCTGGGTATGCCGTAGGTCTTGTTGCCCGGTGGGGCCACGAGGCGTTCGGCAACCTCGAGCTGCACCATCACCAAGAGGTGGCGCAGCGTCGGGAAGGCCTCGAGGAAGCTCAGCACCACGGGCACGGAGATGTTGTAGGGCAGGTTCGCGACCAGCGCGGTGGGCTGGGGGTCGGGCAGGGCGTGCACGGTCATGGCGTCTTGGGCTACGACGTCCAGCCGGTCGCTGTATGCCGGCGCAAGCGCAGCCACGGTGCCCGGCAACGCCGCCGCGAGAGTGGTGTCGATCTCGACCGCCACGACCCGGGCGACCTGCGGCAGCAGCGCGAGGGTCAGCGAGCCCAGGCCTGGTCCGATCTCCACCACGACGTCGTCAGGGCGCACATCGGCCAGGCGCACGATCCGGCGGACGGTGTTGGCGTCGATCACGAAGTTCTGGCCCCAGTGCTTGGTCGGGCGAACTCCCAGACGGCCCGCCAGCTCACGGATCTGACCGGCCCCGAGCAGCCCTGCTGGGGCGTCCTCACTCATGTCTGCAGCCTAGGGCGAAACCTGCCCCCAACCTGACCGTTCCCGATGGAGAGGTCAGGCGGCCGAGGCACAGCCCCACGGCTGCAGGCCTCGGCTGGCATAGACCGTGTTGGCCACGGCGATCTGTTCGAGGCGGGTGGCCAGGTCGGCTCGCGCGGCGTACTTTCCGCCGCCGTTGGCCAACCAGGTGCCGCTGTCGAACTGCAGGCCGCCGTAGTAGCCGTTGCCGGTGTTGATCGACCAGTTGCCGCCGGACTCACACTGGGCGATCCGGTCCCACATCGCCGAGTTGGGGGCGGAGCCGGCCACCACGGGCCGGGCCTTGGTGCCGACGGCGAGGATGCGCGACACCGGGGCGGTGGTGACCCGGGAGCTGGTGGCCTTGCGGCTCTCGATCTTGCCGTTGACCCGGGTCACGAAGTAGGTGACGACCTTGGCGCCCGGCTGGCCGGCCTTGAGCGTCTTGGTCTCACCGGTGTACATGGTGGCGTCGCTCTTGCGCTGGGTGGCGAAGTCGACGGTCTCGGTGGCCGTGATGCTCTTCTGCGTCACGCGGGCGACGGCGACCTTGAAGCCGCTCTTGGTGATCGGGGTCGTCAGTGCCGGAGTGACGCGGTCCTTGGCGCCCACGGTCACCTTGAGCTCGGCGAGCAGCTTGGCGACGGTGGCGCTGGTGGTGCTCGCGGTCAGCGTCCTGCCATCGACCGCGACCGTGACGTCCTTGGGGGTCGTGACCGACATGGCCAGCCCGGCGCGGCCCAGCGGCTGCGAGCGCGATACGGAGAGCTTGGCGGAGTCGGTGCGGATGCCGAGGTCGGACAACGCGCCGGCGACGGTGGTCGAGGTCGTCCAGTACTTCTTGGTCTGCCCATCGACGGTGACCGTCAGGAGACGGCCGTAGCGCACGACAACCTTCTGGCCATCGTTGATCGATGTGGAGAGTCCCGGAGCGATGACGTCATGGGGGCCGACCGTGATGTCCTGGTCGGCCAGCACGTCAGAGACGTCGCCACCGCCGAACATGTGAACTGCGGACGTCTTGCCGTCAACGGACAGGTTCACCGACTTATCGAAGTGGGCGAAGCCGACGGTGCCCAGCGCTGCGACGACGACGAGGGACACGACAACAGCGGCTTGGGGGACCCGCCGAACAGGAAGAAAACGCACAGTGCTCCAGAGCTAGCTCGATCCGGGCATCGCGGTTTGGAAGCGTCACGCACTCACGAAAAAGGGGCGCGCGACGTGGTCGTGCACCCCGTGGTGCGTGTCGTCCAAGGTTCATCGAACCCGGCCAACAGTCATCAACCATGACCGACGAAACGCTCAAAGGTCAAATTTCGGTAAAGATCACCCATGAGAAAGGTAAAGCGCGGGACCGCTCCGCGAGGACTACCACGCCGACTACCAGCGGCCGTAGATCCGCTCCGAGTTGGCCGCTACGGCGGTGCACAAAGCGGGAACATCCACGTTCAACACGCCCGCCATCGCCCGAACGGTCAACGGCACCAGGTAGGGCGCATTGATCGCCCCACGATGCGGCGCCGGGGTGAGAAACGGCGCGTCGGTCTCGACCAGCAGGTTGTCCATCGGCGTGACCGCGAGCGCATTGCGCAACCCCCTGGCGTTCTTGAACGTGACCGTCCCCGAGAAGGACAGGAAGTAGCCCAGCTCGACACTCTCGCGCGCCATCGCGATGTCGCCGGAGAAGCAGTGCAGGACCGTGTGCTCGGGCGCCCCTTCCTCCGCCAGGATGCGGAGGACGTCCTCGTGGGCATCGCGGTCGTGGACCTGCAAGACCTTGCCCGTGCGTTTGGCCAGGTCGATATGCCAACGGAAGGAGTCCTGCTGTGCCTGAACGCCTTCAGGAGCCGTACGAAAGTAGTCCAACCCCGTCTCGCCAATGACCCGGACCCTGGGGTGGGAGGCGAGCCGTTCAATCTCGGCCTTGGCCGAGTCGAGCTCGCCGATGGCGTGCAGCTTGGGTGCCTCGTTCGGATGGAGTGCCACGCCACCCAGCAGTGCGGCATAACGGTCGATGACCTCGACGGTGAAGCGCGCGCTCGTGAGGTCGCAGCCGATCTGGATCATGCGGGGTACGCCGACGGCCGTCGCGTCGTCAATGACGGCCTGGATGTCAGGAAGGTCGCTGTCGTCTCTTGCGATGTCGAGGTGGGTGTGGTTGTCGACGACCGGGACGGGCAGAGCGTCCGGGGCCGGGGGGCGGCCAGAATGTCCAGAGCTGCTCACTCGGACTCGTCGCTGTCGGCTTCCGGTTTGAGCCGCTCGAGCTCTTCATCGATCACCGACGGGTCCAGCTTGGTGAAGATCGGGAACGGCTTGGGGATCGGAGTGCCCACCATGATCGGGTGTGACTCCCAGCGCGGTGTCGCCGTGTAGTCCCCGGTGATGATCAGGTAGCCGTCGCCACCGTCCAGGTCCTCGACCTCCTCGATGCGGGGCATTGGCGCGATCTCGCCCTGGCCGCCCATCGCCACATGGACCTGATTGCAGCTGTGCGGCAGGAAGGGGCTGAGCATCGTCGTGCAGTCACTGACCGCCTGGGCAAGAACATGCAGGATCGTTCCGAGCCGCTCGCGTTCGTCGTCGGCCTTGAGCTTGAACGGTGCCTGGTCGGTGACGTACTTGTTGACCTCGGCCACGACCCGCATGACCTCGCCGATCGCCTGCTTCTGCCGATGCCGCTCGATCAGGGCACCAACGGTCGCGAAGCCCTCGTTGACGGTTGCCAGGAGGACCTTGTCGTCGGCGTTCAGCTCGGTCGCAGCAGGGATCTGGCCGAAGCCGCGGTGGATCATCGTGGCCGTGCGGTTGACCAGGTTGCCCCAGCCGGCGACCAGCTCACCGTTGGTGCGCTTGACGAACTCGGCCCAGGTGAAGTCGCTGTCCTGGTTCTCTGGACCGGCCGCCGAGAGGAAGTACCGCAGCGCGTCCGGCTGGTAGCGCTCGAGGACGTCGCGGACGTAGATCACGACGCCGCGGCTGGACGAGAACTGCTTGCCCTCCATGGTGAGGAACTCGGAGCTCACCACCTCGGTCGGGAGCTGCAGCACGCCATACGGTCCGGGCTTGCCATCCTTGTCACCCAGTCCGTCGTAGGCCAGCAGCTCGGCCGGCCAGATCTGCGAGTGGAAGGTGATGTTGTCCTTGCCCATGAAGTAGTAGGACAGGGTCTCGGGGTCGTTCCACCAGTCGCGCCAGGCCTCAGGGTTACCGCTCCGACGAGCCCACTCGATCGATGCCGACAGATAGCCGATGACCGCGTCGAACCAGACATAGAGCCGCTTGGGCTGATCGCGCCAGCCGTCCAGCGGGATCGGGATGCCCCAGTCGATGTCGCGGGTCATCGCCCGCGGCCGGATGTCGTCGAGGATGTTCTGGCTGAACTTGATGACGTTGGGGCGCCAGGTGCCCGACGCCTCGCGACCGTCGAGCCACTCGCCAAGCGCCTCGGCCAGCGCGGGCAGGTCGAGGAAGAAGTGTTGGGTCTCGACGAACACCGGCTTCTCGCCGTTGATCTTGCTGTGCGGGTTCAACAGCTCCGTCGCGTCGAGCTGGTTTCCGCAGTTGTCGCACTGATCGCCGCGCGCCTCGGCGTAGCCACAGATCGGGCAGGTGCCCTCGATGTAGCGGTCCGGCAGGGTGCGGCCGGTCGACGGGCTGATCGCACCGCTGGTGGTCCGCTCGACCATGTAGCCATTGGCGTGGACCGTCGTGAACATCTCTTGCACCACGGCGTAGTGGTTGGGGGTCGTCGTGCGGGTGAACAGGTCGTAGGACAGGCCCAGTCCGGCGAGGTCCTCCACGATGATGCGGTTGTTCTTGTCCGCCAGCTCCTTGGGGGTCACCCCCTGCTCGTCGGCCGCCACCAGGATCGGGGTGCCGTGCTCGTCGGTGCCGCTCACCATCAGGACGTCGTGACCCGCCATCCGCATGTAGCGGCTGAAAACGTCAGAGGGCACACCAAATCCGGCGACGTGGCCGATGTGGCGCGGGCCGTTTGCGTACGGCCAGGCGACTGCAGACAGGACCTTGCTCATGACCCAGAGCCTAGGGGGTGGCGACCGGGACGTCGTTTTCCCCGTGCGAGAATTCGGACATGGCCGACGTCCGCGAGTCCCTTGCCATTGCCGCAACCGCGGACGCCGTCTACGACCTTGTCGCTGACCTTCCCCGTATGGGCGAGTGGTCACCCGAGTGCGAGCGGGTCGCGTGGCGCGGTGGCGCCACCTGTGCCGCGAAGGGTGCCCAGTTCCTGGGTTTCAACAGGGCGGGGTCGATCCGGTGGGTGACCCAGGGCGAGGTCGTCACCGCCGAGCGCGGTCGCCACCTGGCTTTCGAGATCCGCTTCGGTCTGCTGGGCATCGCCCGTTGGGAGTACTTCATCGTTCCCGATGACGCCGATCCTTCCTCCTGCACCGTCGTCGAGGAGTGGACCGACCGGCGACCGGGCTGGTACGCCGGACCCGTCGACAAGGCGTTCGGCTCTCGCACCACGACCAACCGCCACGGCATCGAAAAGACCCTGGCCAACCTCAAGCTCGCTGCTGAAGCCGGCGTGCACCTCTGACTGCTGGGCCGGCCGCTCAGGTCGTGTAGCTGGAGTTCAGGCGCACATAGTCCTCGGTGAGGTCACATCCATACACGGTCCAGGTGCCGTCCGCGATGCCGAGCTCGACCCCGATCCGGACCTCATCCAGGCGCAGGTGGGACCCAACTGCCGCCAGTGCGGCGCTGTCCGGCTCGTCGGGGTAGACCTCGATCCCGCCGAAGGAGATGCGCACCCGCTCGGGCTCGATGTCAAGGTCGTCCTGGCACTTGCCGATAGCCATCGTGACCCGCCCCCAGTTCGGGTCACTACCGTGCACCATCGTCTTGACCAGCGGCGAGTTGACGATCGACTTGCCCACCCGTTTGGCCTGTGAGCCGTCCCGGGCACCGTGCACGTCGACGACGATCAACCGGCCAGCGCCCTCGCCATCGGACGCGATGTCCCGGACCAACGCGAGACACACCTGGTACAACGCCTCCTCGAACGCCACCGAATCGACTGTCCCGGCCAGCCCGTTGGCGAAGATCGCTGCCGTGTCACTGGTCGAGGTGTCCGAGTCGATGCTCACCGAGTTGAACGTCCGGTCGACCACAGCGCGGAAGGTCACGTCCAGCTGCTCCGGATCCATCGCAGCATCGGTGCACACGAACGCCAGCATGGTGGCCATATCCGGCTCGATCATGCCGACGCCTTTGGCGATCCCCACGATCCGGGCCTCGCCAACGCGGGCGGTGCGCAGCTTCAAACGTGTGTCAGTGGTCATGATCGCGCGCGCAGCCGCCGCGAAATCGGATTCTTCAAAGGGCCACCGCAGGCTGTCCAGATGCTCGCGCACGGCGGCCATCGGGTAACGGCGGCCGATCACTCCGGTGGAGGCGATCAACAGCTCCTCCACCGGCGTCCCGATGATCGAGGCCACCCGGTCACGGATCTCCACCGCGTCCGCGAACCCGGCGGCCCCGGTCGCAACGTTGGCGTTGCGAGCCAGGACCACCACCCCGCGGGCATTCCTTGATCGAGCGGCCTCGCGACTGAGCTCGACGCTGGCACCGGCGAACCGGGACCGGGTGAACACCGCCGCGCTGATTGCCGGCACGGTCGAGATCATGATCGCCACGTCGTCACGGTCGTCGTCCTGCAAGCCGGCATGACCCGTGTGGATGCGAAAGCCCTGGGGCCAGGAGTCCTCTGATGGGGGCAGCATTCGTCAAACCCTAGACGGCTGATGGCTCGTCAGCGGTTGGCTCCTACCGGCAATGCCCGGGTGTCGGTGAGGTCGACGTCCATCTCGGCCAGCTCCTCATCCCAAGCGCCACCGCCGTGGTCGTCACCGGCTGCGAACGCAACCTCGTCGAACGGGTCCTTGCCGCTCAGCACCAGATCGGCGCGGTCCTTGTCGAACTCGCCGGTCCACTTGCCGAGGTACTTCAGCAGCTTGAAGATCGAGATGCCGGTCACCAGCCGCAATATCGTGCCGAGCACCAGGATGACGAACAGAAAACAGGTGGCGTAGAACCCGAACATGACCTTTCCGAGGCTGATCTGGACGCCGTCGTCGCCGAGCTGCGCCCGTCCGGCGAGGGTCTTTCGGCAGCCGAGGTCGCCGCAAAGGTCGGGGCATCACGAGTCACAGCGCGTCGCTATCTTGAGCATCTCGCCGACTCCACGCTTGTCGTACGGCGTTCGCGCTACGGCGGTGCCGGGCGGCCCGAGGTCGAGTATCGCTGGGTCGGCGCCGGCTGAGCTCATCCCGAAATTGGCCTGCGGAGCGCTGGTGAAGTTGGAGCAAAGCCGTCATTGCAGTCATGCTGGACAGTAATGTCACCATTCGAGCGAGATCAAAGCCAGCCCAGCGGCTCCCCTGTCGACCCCGCACGCGAGGCGCCGGCGCCCTTCGCGCCGACCTCTGACGCCGACGAGTCCGCGGCCCACATTGCCGAGCTGGTGCGCCGAACCACCGAGGCCAAGGGCCTACCAGGCCCTTCGCACGTTGCCCGTCCGGACGTCACGATGGCACAGGCGCCTCCGACGCCCACCCGCCAGGTCCCACGACCGGCCGTCGCCCCGATCGCGGCACCGCCCGTCGCCCCGATCGCGGCACCGGACGCTCCCCCGGTCTCCCCACCGGACGACGTGACGCCGCGCCCCGCGATGCGGGCGCCGTCGCGGCTGACGACGTGGCCGCCGTCGCGAACGACTCTGGCCATCGCCGGCGCCCTGGTCGTTCTGCTGATCGGTGGCGGCGTGGCTCTGTCACATCCGTCCGGCTCGACTGCGACACCCCCCGCGCCCACCGCCCAGGCAGTGGCGCCAGCCGGCTATGTCGTCAAGGTCACGGACGCGATCACCGACTGCGCAGGCCATTCGCGCGGTAAGGCGCAGGTCTCGTTCAAGGCTGAGAACTGCGTGAAGGCAACGCGATTGCTCGCGACCGGTGAGGTCGGCGGCCGACCGGTGCTCTTCGTCGTGTCGCGGATAGAGATGGCGACCGGCAAGGCAGCAGCCTCGGTCAAACAGGTCCTGGACGGCAGCGGAACCGGCAATCTCAACGACCTGCTGCGCGACGGCAAGACCTACCCGGGAGCGCCCGCAAAGATGCCGAGCTCCGGATACGCCTCGCTGCAGACGGGCACGGTCGTCACCGTGGCTGAGGCGGGGTTCGTCGACGACGGCCGATCGTCAAACACCGACCCGGCTCTCCGCGCCGCAGCCGCAGAGGTTGCCGGGAAGGTCTCCACCCAAGACTGACGGCCGTCTCGCACCTCGGGTCACGTCGGGTCTGGGGTCACGTCGGGTCAGGCGAGCGCCGAGCGGCCAACGCCGCGTTGTACAGGTCCTTCCGGCGCAGTCCGGTCGCCGCGGCCACCTCTGTGCTGACATCCTTGAGCCGTTCACCTGCAGCCACCCGTGCCTGTATGCCGGCCACGGCCACTTCGGGATCGGTCACCACAGCCGGCGCACCGCCGACCACGATGGTGATCTCGCCCTTGACGCCGTCGGTCGCCCACACAGCCAGGTCTGCCAGCCCACCACGCTTGACCTCTTCATAGGTCTTGGTCAGCTCCCGGCACACCGCTGCGGGGCGATCCGCACCGAACGCCTGAGCCATCGCCGCCAGAGTCGCATCAAGTCGGTGCGGCGCCTCGAAGAAGATCATCGTCCGTCTCTCCTGCTCCATCGCCTGGAGCGAGCGCCGCCTCTCCCCCGCCTTTCGTGACAGAAAACCCTCAAAACAGAACCGGTCCACCGGCAGCCCGGACACTGCCAGCGCCATCAGGACTGCGCTCGGGCCGGGCACGCAGGTGACCTTCACGCCGGCCTCGACCGCGGCGGCGACCAGGCGATAGCCGGGGTCGGACACGGACGGCATACCGGCGTCCGTCACGACCACCACGCGTGCGCCACTCACCAACCGGGCCAGGAGGTCCGCGGTGCGCGTCGCTTCGTTGTGCTCGTGGTAGCTGACGACCGACCCCGACGGCCTCACCTCGAGCGCGCCGCACAGGCGCTTGAAGCGCCTGGTGTCCTCGGCCGCGACCACATCGGCCGTCGCGATCTCCAGTGCGAGGCGCGGTGCAGCGTCGCGCGGATCACCGATCGGGGTGGCTGCAAGGACGAGGACACCGGCGCCGGAGTTGGTCACGCCCTCGATCCTCTCAGGGGACATGGTTCGCACGACAGGGGATGTGATGATCCACGGCTGCGCTGCATACGATGTCAGCCATGACCTCGACCGAGCAGCTGCGCGACCGGTTGCTCGGCTTCCGGCCCACCGACGTGTTCTGGGGCTGGGTGGCGCCACTGATCGTCGCGGTGGTCGGCGGCTTCCTGCGGTTCTGGCAGCTCGGTCGGCCCAACAAGCTGGTCTTCGACGAGACGTACTACGTCAAACAGGGCTACTCCATGTTCGAGTACGGCCACGAGAGACGGGTCGCCGAAAGCATCAAGACCCCTGACGCGATGTTCACCAACGGCACCCCGGAAGTCTTTGGCACCTTGCCCGACCTCGTGGTCCATCCCCCCGTAGGCAAGTGGGTCATCGGGTTCGGCGAGCAGATCTTCGGTGTGACCAGCTCGTACGGGTGGCGGTTCTCGGTCGCGCTGCTCGGCACCATCTCGATCCTGATGATCGGCCGTGCGGCCCGGCGGATGTTCGGGTCAACGCTTCTCGGCACGATCGCTGCCATCCTGCTGGCCTTCGACGGCCAGCACTTCGTCCACTCGCGCACCAGTCTGCTGGACCTCATCGTGATGTTCTGGGCGTTCGCCGCCTTCTGCGCCCTACTCATCGACCGCGACCACTCCCGAGAGGTGCTGGCCCGCAAGGTGGGCGCGCTGTTGGACGTGGGCGGGCGCGGTGGCGAGGCGGACACGACACGGCACACAGCCATGACCTTCGGCCCCTGGCTCGGTTGGCGCCCTTGGCGCTGGGTCGCCGGCATCTGCCTCGGACTGGCGACGGGCACCAAGTGGTCTGGCCTGTTCTTCGTGGTCGCCTTCGGTCTGATGACCGTCTTCTGGGACATGGGTGCGCGCCGCGCTGCTGGCGTGCGCCGCTGGTGGTGGGGTGCCGTCGTGCTGGACGGGCTGTACGCCGGTCTACTCGTGGTAGGCCTGACGGTCTCCGTCTACCTCGCGTCCTGGGTCGGGTGGTTCGCGGCCAAGGACTCCTGGGATCGGCAGTGGGCCGCGACCCACGCCGCAACGACCTTCGCGTGGGTGCCGGACTCCCTACGCTCGCTGTGGCAGTACCACCAGGAGATATACGCCTTCCACATCAACGTGACATCGGACCATCCGTACAAGACCAACCCGTGGTCGTGGCTGATCCAGGGCAGGCCGACCTCCTTCTTCTACGAGGGGCCGAAGAAGGGCCAAGAAGGCTGCACGGTCGACCTGTGCGCCAAGGCGATCACCTCGATCGGCACCCCCACGCTGTGGTGGGGGGCGGCGATCGCGATCTTCGTCCTGCTGTTCATGTGGGCCCTGCGCCGCGACTGGCGCGCCGGCGCGATCCTGGCAGGTTTCGCGGGCGGATACCTGCCGTGGTTCAACTACCAGCACCGCACCATCTTCAGCTTCTACGAGGTCGCGTTCGTGCCCTTCGTAGCGCTCGCAGTGACCTACGTCCTCGGGCTCGGAATCGGCGGCCCCAACGCCTCCCCGCGTCGTCGCCGGATCGGCCTGCTGATGGCTGGGATCTTCGTGATCGCCACCGTCGCCTGCTTCGCATTCTTCTACCCGGTCTACACCGCGCAGGTCATTCCGCAGCCGCAGTGGCAGTGGCGGATGTGGTTCCCCAGCTGGATCTAGAGGTTCATCCAGGGGCTATCGGCGATCAGACGCCGGGGGCCTCGGGAAGCTCAGGCTCGAGGAAGTCGCCCAACAAGCCTGGCAGTGCCCGGTCTCCGAGCGAGACCGCCATGGATGTCGGCAGGTCCGTGACGGCATACCGCTGTCTGCCTGCTGCCGTGGTCGCGGTCAGCGTCGCCAGTCCAGCGCGGCGCTGGAAGTACGTCTGCCGAAGATTCCACCCGATGATGCCATCGCACGCGAGCACATCACGACGGCGACCGAGCGAACCCTGTTGTGTGACAAGCGCCCCGCCGGACAATGCGTGCCCCAGAGATCGGTAGCGATCCGCTGCCAGCAGGACCGCGACCGGGATGGTCAGCACCGCCCCAAGACCAAGCCACAGGGAACCGCCCGACCAGATGGCCGCGCCGGCGGCGACCACCAGGACGAAAGCCGGCAGCAGCACGCGCAGAAAACGCCGCCGACGAGCGGCCGGGCCATGGGCAGTGAGCGAGACCTCCACCGGAGCTGCGTCCCGCAGGATCTGGGTGGCAAGGGCTAGGGCCACGGCGAGCGGCGCCGGCGGCAACAACAGGGAGCTGCCCCCGTCAGCACGACCCCTGGACTCCAGCCCGGTCGTGATGCCGCTCAGCCGTGCCGCGTGAACGGCCCTCAGAAGCAGCGGCTCGCCTAGCTCGACGCCGCGCAGCCGTCGTTCCTCGATGCTGGTAGCCCTGGTGGTCAACAACCCCCGGGTGATGTGGAGGCTGCCCTGCGCATGACGGGTGAGGCGAAAACCCCAGTAGGACAGGACGTAACCCCCGATCGACAGTGCAGTCACCGCAGCGGCGAGAGTGACCATCACCTGCAGGATGCCCAGCCAGATCGCGGTCTGCTCCATGTGGTCGACGAAGCCCCTGACCGGTCCCACATCACCGGGCGTGACGTTCATCTGGTCGAGCAGGTTCCACCCGAGGCCAAGGATCGCCGCGGCGGCCAGGACCCCGGACATGGTGAACGGCGCGAAGCGCACCCAGCGCGGGTCCAACCGCACCAGCTCGATGTCAGGGTCCGGCGCCACCGGGACGTCTCCGACGGGCACGGCCTCGAACGGCGATCCTCCCGGCTCGCTCGGCGACGACCCTGCACGCTCGTCGACGGAGGGCGACAGGGCGCGATGCAGCAGCTCGGCGCGCAGGGCCGTCGCCTCAGCTGTGGGAAGAGAGTCAAGCGTCAGCCCGCTGCCACCTCCACTCGCGCTCCGTTGACTGCCGGTGCCGATGTCGACCTTTGCAAGTCCCAGGAGCCGGTGTAACGGTGACGCGGTCACGTCAACGGAGCGAACCCGATCTGCTGGAGTGGCAACGGTTTTGCGTTGAAACAGGCCAGTGCGCAGCTGCACCTGCTCGGGGGTGATGCGGTATCGCGTGGTCGCCCAACGCAGCACGCTCAGGGCAATGACAATGACGACGCCCAGCGGGCCCAACCACCACATCTCTCCATCACCGACGGAACGACCCGCCACGACCAGGCCCACGAGAGCGGGGATGAACCGGGTCAGCTCCCTGACCGGGTGGACCAGAAGCATGCGGGCGCTCAGGCGGCGCCAGCTCTCGCCCACCTGGCCGCCATGTTGGGAGTCGCTCACGGTCACGTCGCGTCGCCCTCGCTGCGACTCGTGACCTCGGTGAGCTGGGCGACCAGGCCGTCGGCTGTGACGCGGTCCAGCCCGTGGATGTGCAATGGCCCGGCGGCGGACGCTGTGGTGACGGTGACGTTCGCGAGCCTGAACAGCTGCTCCAGCGGGCCGCGATCTGTGTCGACCGTCTGGACCCGCGAGATAGGGGCGATCCGTCGCTCCTGGCTGAGCCAGCCGGACTGGGTGTAGACCGCGGTGTCGGTGACCTCCCAGCGGTGAACGCGGTAGCGCCAACGCGGCATCACGACGAGGTGCGCTGACGCGAACAGCACGGTGACCGCAAGACCAGCCACCCGCAGACCCTTGTCATCCTGGGACGCCATGAACCAGAGCAGCTGTGCTCCGAGAAGGATGAGCCAGCCGGGCAGCGCTCGCACCGTCCAGAACACGACGGCACGAGAGCTGACGTGGTTGGCGGGCTCGCGCAGCTGCATGAGTCCTACCCTGTCACGCACTGACCAGAGGGTCATGATCATCGGGGGTAGCACCGGGCGATCCGTGAGACGGTCATGCCTGCCGGGCGCGATCGTCGCAGTCTTGCTGACCACGGGTTCGCGCGCCTAACGTCGGACTCGTGTCGGAAGGTCTGTTGCTCGAACCGGGACGTCCTTGGGTGTGGACGGGCTTCTTCTCTGCCGACCCACGCAGCTGGATCCTCGACTCCGCTGAGCCGGCCGCCAGGTGGTCGCTGCTGGCCGGGGTTCTGGACCGCTCGGATGATGACGACGATGTCGTCGCCGCCCACCGGGCAGTCCTGGCCGACCCGCTCACGCGCGACCTGGTCGACCGGCTCCCCGACTGGGAGGGCGGGCAGCCGCTGTCGGGGCACGACAGCCCCAAGTTCGCGCCGAACCTGCTGAACCTGCTTGCCGACATGGGACTCCGAGCGGGTGACAGCCTCAGGGTCGACCGGGTGCTGGAGCAGATGCTCGCCCACCAGGACACAGGCGGCCACTTCCAGTCCTACGCGCCGCCGCGAGGGTCGGATGCGCCGATCTGGGGGACGTTGCTGTGCGACTCGCACGCGGTGGTGGAGGTCCTCGTCCGGTATGGGCACGGCCGGGACCCCCGGGTGGTCGCCGGCCTCGACCGGATGACCAAGGACCTGACCGAAACCGCGCAAGGACGGGCATGGCCCTGCCTCCCCGACCCCCAGACCGGGTTCCGCGGCCCGGGTCGGAAGGGTGACTTCTGCCCTCAGGTGAGCCTCGAGGCGCTGCGGGCCTATGCCCGGCTCGCGGAGACCGAGCGACCCCCCGGCCTGCTCGACGTCGCCCGGGTGTCGTTGGGCGCGTGGCAGCGGCGTGACACGCAGAAGCCATACATGTTCGGGCACGGGAAGGCTTTCAAGACCGTCAAGTGGCCACCCACCTGGTACCGCGCGTATGCCGTTCTCGACACTCTCGGCCGCTACCCGGGCCTGTGGCGTGGCGAGGACGCCAGGCCCGACGACCGTCGGTCACTGGCCGAGCTGATCGCCTCTCTGGTCGCCTACAACACGACCGACGACGGTCGGGTCGTCCCTCGATCCACTTCCCGCGGCTTCGAAGCCTTCTCGTTCGGGCAGAAGAAGGAGCCGTCGGCCTTTGCCACAGCTCAGGTGCTGACGGTCCTTCACCGCCTCGACGACCTCGCCCAGGAGGCGCAGAGCGTCGACGTCACCGCCCTGTCAAGCTCCAAGGGCGGAACCGGGGTGGTCGTACCGCCGTCCCCGGCGGCCACTCGGGACGGCTGATCTGGCCAACAGCCAGCTAGGCCACCGCGTGCCCATGGCGTGCACTCCACCGGTCCAGGACCCTGACGACCGGAAGAGCCACGACGACCAGCACCGCGAACGGCAGGAACCCGCGGGCGTATCCGGTCGACCCGCCCACCATCCCGGTGACCACCCCCATGACGGGCGGGATGACGAACCCGCCCAGGGCGCCGATACCACCGATCCAGCCGGAGGCGCCGCCCACGGCGTCCGGTACATAGCGGGGCAGGAGCTTGAAGACGATCGCGTTCTGCAGGCCCATTCCCGCGGCGACTGCCAGGGTCGCCACCAGCGAGAGGGCAAATGTCCCGGAGAACGACAACACCATGGTGCCGACGAACATCAACAGGAAGTTGCCGGGAAGCGCGTAGCGGATCGAGAGCCGGTCGGACAGCAGACCCCCGGGCACTCGGATCAACGCGCTGAACAGGGAGAAGGCGGCGGTCAGAACGCCGGCCTCACGCAATGAGGTGCCGTACATGGACGTCCAGAACGTGGGCAGCCAGGAGGTGAAGGCGAGGAACCCGCCGAAGGAGAGGAAGTAGAAGAAGACGAGCATCCAGGTCGCGGGGATGCTGGACGCACGCTTCAATCCCGCCCATGCCTTCCCGGTTGGCGCCAGCTCGCCGCCCCCGAGCCCGACCAGCTGATCAGCGGTGAGCGTGAGGCCTTGCTGATGGAGCTGGAACCACGGCGCGTCCTTGATGAACAAGCCATAGACGATGGTGATGGCCACCAGGACGACGAACCACGCGCTGTAGGCGCTGAAGATCCCGATGGACCCGACCGCTATCGGAAGCAGCAGCGTGGACAGACCAGGGCTCGTGTTCCCCAGGCCCCCGTAGATGCCGAGCGCGCCGCCCTGGTCCTTCTTGGGGAACCAGTACGACACCTGGCCGATGCCCACCGAGAACGTGGCAATTCCGCATCCGATCAGCGCGCCAAGAACCAGCAGCAGCGGGTAGGTGCCGTCCATGGAGTCCGGGTAGGAGGTCTTCAGCAGGACGAGCAGTCCGACCACGCCGATGTTGGTGATCAGCATCAGGATGAGGAACGGCCTCTTGCCGCCGAACCGCTCGACCGCCGCGCCAAAGGGGATTCGTAGCAGCGAACCGGTCAGGGCCGGGATAGCCGCGAGCATCCCCGCGGCGAACGGGGTCAGGTCGAGCAGCTCCTTGAACTTCGGGACCAACGGCCCGAAGATCGAGACGCCGGCAAACCCGCCGAAGAAGCCGAGCGTGGCCAGCCACAACGCCTGGTTGCGCGAGCTTTTGACCTTGTCACGAAACCCGAGGTCTTCCATGGCTTCCCGTCCTGTCGTCCTTGGAATCTGGCGTGATTGGAATCCTTCGCTCGGCACCCTCCCACGGTCCCGGGCGCGTCACAAGGCACCGACGTAGCGATCACAGGAGTTAAATGTCCTCGTGCCGTGATTGCATCCGACGCACGCGGTTCATCCATCGCGGTCTACCTGATCGCGCATCTCGTCGAATAGGGCAACGCCATGACCGAAGAGACTCTGACCGGGGCCGTCGCGGAGCCTCGAATGCACGACCTGTCCGACGTCGCGAGCCTCGTCGAGATCCAGCCGGAGGCGACCGTGTCCCGGGCTGTCCTCCAGGCCGAGGGTGCACGCGTCGTGCTCTTCTCGTTCGACGCCGGCCAGGTCTTGACCGAGCACACCGCTGCCGTGCCGGCGCTGCTCCAGGTGCTCGATGGGCACCTGCGCATCACCGCCGACGGACGCACCGTCGACCTGCGTCCGGGCGGGCTGGTGCACCTGGCGGCCCGGCTGCCACACGCCGTCGAGGCCGTTGAGGCCTCACGGCTTCAGCTCACGATGCTCGACTCGCGGGTGTCGGGCTGAGCCCACTGCCGTACAACGCTGCCATGCGAACCAGAAAAGGTCCTCTCCCGGAACCGGGAAAGGACCTTTGACCTGCGGTGGAGCTGAGGTGACCAACCATGCCGCGCGACGCACTCGAGCAGATCACCGCGTCCGCGGACTTCCCCGAAGCGCACTGGGTCAAGGTGTGGTCCACAACCGAGGTGATCGACACCGCCACCATCCGCACGGCATAGTTCACAACACGCAAAGCATCACGGTAGCGTAGGAGCAAGCGGCCTCAATCGTGATTCGGTGCGTGCCCCCGTTGCCATGCCCCGAGGATTAGGAGAGCCGCTCATGCCCAGTGCCAGCCCCAGCTCGAAGGAAAGGTCGTCAGGTCTCTCAGCCCTGATGCGGCCGATCAACTCTGTCGTCGAGCGCTTCATCCCCAGTGCCCTGGTCTTCGCCATCGTGCTGACGTTCATCGTGGCAATTCTTGCGCTGACCCTGACCGACACCGGCCCGGTCGACGTCGTCAAGGGCTGGGGCGAGGGTTTGTCGGGCCTGTTGGCTTTCATGACGCAGATGGCTCTGATCCTCCTGCTCGGCCACACTTTGGCCAACACAGGCCCGGTGCGCAAGTTGTTGACATCGCTCGGCGGGCTTCCCAAGACCGTGCTGCAAGCGTATCTCTTCGTCTTCGTGGTGGCCGCCGTCGCGTCGCTGGTCACGTGGGGCCTCGGCCTAGTGGTCGGCGTGCTGCTGGCCGTGGAAGTCGCCAAGCAGGGTCGCGAGAAGGGGCTGAACCTGCACTTCCCGATGCTGGTCGCGGCAGGGTACTCCGGCTACGTCATCTGGCACATGGGTTACTCCGGCTCCGGCACCTTGGCCGCAGCCACCGAGGGCTCGTTTCTTGCCAAACAGCTCGGCAAGACCATACCGATCAGCGAGACAACATTCGCCTGGTGGAACATCCTCGCGATCGTCGCCACGATCATCGTGGTGGGCGTCGGGCTCGCCCTGGTGGCACCGCGCGCAGGCGACAAGATCGTCGAGCTGAAGACTGACGCCCGCTTCGACGACGACGTCGCCATCGACGACGAGGTCGTCACCCCGGCCGATCGGGTGGACGCCAGCCGTGTCCTCACACTGCTGGTTGGCCTAGCGTTGGTCTCCTACCTGGTCATCCACTACACGGAGGGCGGCACCGCGACCCTCGACATCGTCAACTGGACCTTCCTGGCCTTGATCTTCCTGCTGGTGCGCAGCCCGCTCGAACTGATCGCTCTTGTCAAGAACGCCGCATCGAACGTGGGTGAGATCCTGCTTCAGTTCCCGCTGTACGCGGGGATCATGGGGATCATGGCCACCTCGGGGCTGATCACCGTCTTCTCCGACTTCGTGGTCGAGACCGCCGTTCCGTCGACCTTTGGCGTGCTGGTCTTCCTCTCGGCCGGGGTGGTGAACTTCTTCGTGCCATCCGGTGGCGGGCAGTTCGCTGTGCAGGGACCGGTGATGCTCGACGCCGGGGGCCGGTTGGGTGTCGACCCGGCAGTGACGATCATGGCCATTGCATACGGCGACCAGTGGACCAACATGATCCAGCCCTTCTGGGCTTTACCGGTGCTGGCCATCTCCGGGCTGAAGATTCGCGACATTCTCGGCTACACCATGGTCACGCTCATTGCGTCTGGTTTGGTCTTCGCTGCGACGTTGTTCCTGCTCGGTTTGGGACAGTAGCCACAGCGTCCGAGGGCCGTCAGCAGCGGCGTCTGTCGCCACATCCTCTCAGTAGTTCACAGGCTTGCAGGCAGGCGCTTTCTTGACACCGGGGGAGCACACCGGATCGGGAGAGGGCCTTTGACCTGCGGTGATATCGGTGGAGCTGAGGGGACTCGAACCCCTGACCCCCTCGTTGCGAACTCGGGGCTTGGCGGTCGGGCAAGCCTCTCTGAGCACGGATCGGTGCGCTCAGAGGCGCGAGAGCCCGGGGGAAGGCGGCGGCGCTGCTGTACCTAACTGCTGTACTTCTCCCCCGTCCGACCGGAGGCGATGCGACGAAGCACCGTGTCGTCGCGAGTAGCACCCCGGGCGTCCGCCGCGAGCGAGGAGCACGGCTGCCGTTGCTCAGCGGCGGGCCCGACCATGCGGCGCTGCCTGATTAGCACGCAGCCAGTCGACCCCCGTGTGCATGCATGGTCGGGAGTCGGCCGCGCCAACGACACCCATGACCGGCAAGAGGTTTACCGGATCTGCCGATGAGCGGTCGGCCTGCACGAGCAGCACAGCGACAGCCTCGTCGACGAGATCGCGCCGGGTTAGGGGTCCCGGCGCATGAACCAGACGTGCGGGCCGCCCGCGGGCGGGTCAGCTTCCTCGACGACGTGGAACCCGAGACGCTCGTAGAGCGGCACGTTGCGCGGCGTGCCGGTCTCGAGGATGACGGCGGTGTTGCTCTCGCGTGTCTGCTCGAGTCCGAATTCGACGAGTGCCGAGCCGATCCCGCGTCCCTGCCAGCCGGGCTCGACCGCCACGGAGTCGAGATGCCAAAGTGGCTCGGGCGGGATCTTCGAGGCGACCCACCCCCAGAAGCGCTCGTGCCGCAGTCCGCCGTCATCGGTTACGTCGTGGGTTGTCGAATCGTCGACGTGCGCGACCGCGTCGTCCCACACACCGCTCTGTTCGGGCGACACGAGCACGAGGGCGCCGTGCCCGTCCGCGGTCTCCCAGACGAGCCCTTCGTCCAGCAACGGGCCGAGGTAGAGGGCATACGCTCGAATGCAGCGTTCCTCGAGGTCGTCGCTTCGACCTCCGAGCGGCCACGTCATCGTCGGCTCGGTGACAAACGCACAGCCGAACACCTCAGCGATCCGGGCGATATGGCTCGGATCGGCCCGGCGGATCTCAACCACGGCTCGAGCATACGACAGCGTCACGGACGCAGTCCCCATGCATCGGGGGACCTCGAGGCTTATCCGGCCCCGACCATCGGCGCACGCTGTAATCTGCGAAGAGCCGTCAACCGTCAGTCGCACCGCCCACTCATCAGCGTAAGGCGTTTAGTGTCAAGCCTTTGGTCGGTGCCTCGCCTGTCGTCAGTCCCTGCATAGCCGTAATGGGGTTGGTCCCAGCAGCGCATAATCGGGTTGATCTGACGACGGGCGGGGCTGCCCATGATGAGC
>DASRVZ010000057.1:0-3275 GCA_035654835.1 Dermatophilaceae bacterium
GTCGTACGACGCCGCTGTCGCCAAGGCCCTGCCGGTGTCCACACGCGTCGGACTGGTCTTCTCCAGTGACTCTTTCTACAACCCTCGGCCCGAGCTCGTGCAGCGGATGGTGGACTACGGCGTGCTGGCCGTCGAGATGGAAGCGAGTGCGCTGTACACGTTGGCCGCGAAGTTCAAGCGCAGGGCGCTGACGATCTGCACGGTCTCCGACAACATCGTGACCGGAGCCGAGACCAGCCCTCGCGAACGCGAGCAGACCTTCGGCGACATGGCCGAGGTCGCCCTCGATGCAATTCTCGCCAACCTTCCCTGACCGGCGACCACTCGGACGGGCACTCGCCGCGCTCGACCGACGTGCGCACGCTCGCACCCCCCAGATCGGGGTCGAGTGCACGTTCAAACGGTCGTCCGATCAGGTTGGCTCGACCGGCCGAGCACGCCTGGGGTGGGTTGAGGAGAATCGGACCCCGCCCGGACCGCTCCGCTTCGCGTCGTACATCGCGCTGTCCGACGCACGCAGCAGCGAGTCGTAGTCGTCATCGTCTGTGGCGATGTGGATGCCAATGCTTGCCGACACGGCGAGTTCGCCGGCGGCGGTAGGCACGGGCTCATGGAACGCGGCGAGGACCCGCTGGCCGATCGAAATCGCCTGCTTCTGATCGGCTAACTCCTCTAGTAGAGCGTCGCGTCTGTTAGTTGGGATATAGGTGGCGCAGTCTGGTGCGGGCGTCGTCGGTGGTGAACTGCCAGTCGACTTGGCGTTGATCGGCGTTCGTCGCGTGCTGCCAGGCGGCGAGTTCGGTGTTGAGGACGTCAAGGTCGCTGATGCGGCGGTCCAGGCATTGGCGGGTCAGTGCGGAGAGCTCGATCTCGGCGATGTTGAGCCAGGACCCGTGTTTGGGGGTGTGGTGGATCTCAAGGCGCTGGGCCAACGCGAAGGCCTCTTCGGGCTCGAAGGCCTCATAGAGCGAGGCGATGCCGTGGGTGTTGAGGTTGTCCATGACCAGCACGACAGTCTCGGCGTCGGGGTAGTCCACGCTGAGCAGCTCCTTGACCTGCCCGGCCCAGTCCAGGCGGGTCCTACGCGCCAGGGCGTGCACCCGACGCCACCCGGCCAAGGGTTCGACCCACACGAAGATCGAGCAGGTCCCATGCCGCACGTACTCGCTGTCCTCACGCAGGTCGCGCCCCGGTGTGGCCGGGATCGGGTCGCGGGCGTGGTCGAGGAGCTGGTAGGGCTTCTCGTCTGATGTGAAGTCTTCGGTTATGTGAAGGTGTCGATGTTTGCGCTGGTGGACGGCTTGGCGGGGGCCAGTCTCTTCGCATAATCCGGGTTCTCCTTGGTTGGTCATGTCATCCAATCAAGGAGGTTGATCGTTGATGTCTGTTGTCACCGGGTTGGCGGCTCAAGGTGCCGCATTCATGGAGGGGGCCGGCTACTCGCCTGGCTCTATACGGCTCCTCGCTGTTTAGTGTGGGTGGCTAGTTGATCTTGGGCCATTCTGTTATCTGTTCCGGTGGCGTCACCGGGCGGTCGACGGGGGGTGGGTCTGTTGGACGGGCTGGATTTGAACGCGATGTTCGGGGCGGCGTTGGGGTTGGCTGTGCCGTGGCAGGTGATCTCGGTGGAGTTCGACCAGGAAGCTGGTCGGCTCGACCTTGGGCTGGACTTCCCGCGGGGTACACGGTTCGGGTGCCCCGAGCAGGGGTGTGCCGAGACCGCGTGCGCGGTCCACGACACGGTCGAGAAGACCTGGCGGCATCTGGACTTCTTCGAGCACCAGGCGTTCCTGGCGGCTCGGGTCCCGCGGGTCCGGTGCGCCGAGCACGGGGTGCATCTGGTCAACGTGCCGTGGGCCCGCCCTGGCAGCGGGTTCACGTTGCTGTTCGAGGTGGCGATGTTGACCTACGCCAAGCAGATGCCGATCGCGCCGTTGGCACGGATGGCCCGCGAACATGACACCCGGATCTGGCGGGTCATCGAGCATCACGTCAACACGGCCCGGGCCGGTATGGACTTCTCCGACGTGACCGAGGTGGGGATGGATGAGACCTCCGCTCGGCGCGGGCAGGACTACGTGTCGATCTTCATGGACCTGAAGGAGCGGCGGGTGATGTTCGCCACCGAGGGTCGAGATGCCCTGACGGTAAAGGCGTTCGCGGCTGACCTGAAGGTACATGGCGGTGAGCCGACGACGCAGATCGAGCGGGTCTGCGCTGACATGAGCCCGGCGTTCATCAAGGGCATCAAGGCGCACTTGAGCTGTGCACCGCAGGACGCCCAGGAGGGGGAGGGCATCGGTGCGGCAGCGACCGCCGGTCATCAACCGCAGATCGTGTTCGACCGGTACCACGTGGTGGCCAAGGCTAATGAGGCAGTCGACACGGTCCGCCGGATCGAGGCCAAGACCCGCCCCGAACTCAAGCGGAGCCGTTACACCTGGCTGAAGAACGAGCCGAACCTGACCGCCAAGCAACGTGAGCAGCTGACCTGGCTGACCCGCCCGTCGATGCACCTTCAGACCGCCCGGGCCGCGCGGTGGCGCGATGACTTCAACGGCTTCTACGACCAGCCCACACCTGCCGAAGCTGAGGCGTATCTGCGCCGCTGGTGCTACGGGGCGAAACGGTCCCGGCTCGAGCCAGTGAAGGAGTTCGTCCGGACGGTCGAGGCCCACTGGGACGGGATCATCGCCTGGCAGCAGAGCCGACTCAGCAACGGACTCCTCGAGGGCACCAACTCGCTGATCCAGGCAGCGAAACGCAGAGCCCGCGGCTACCGGTCCAAACCCAAGATGATCACGATCATCTACCTCACCGCCGGCAAGCTCCCGTTACCTCAAATCCACACGATCTAGCGAGGAGCCAATTATTGTGCGTGGCTCATAGCCGCCTCCGGGACTCGCCCGCAGCGACCCGCGACAACCTCAAAGTCATGCCTTCGAGCGGGGCGCACTTCACGGGTCCAAACTGCACCGGCGAGATGTTCTATGCGTATCGCTGGGCCTATCCGAAATGGGTGTACTTCGACACCTTCTCTGATCGCTTCCTGCGTACGCCCCCAACGCAGTTTGAGCCCTTTACGGCTGTTTCCGAGGACCAGGGATATGACTGTGTGACCTATCAGCAACCGATCCAGATGGAGGGGTCTCCCTTCTCCGTGGTCAGCGCCGAGACCGTGGGGGTGCCACTCGTGGGCGTTCCTGGGCCGCTCACGCTGACGAGTGCCTTCACCGAGTAGTCACGCCCTAGGCGATGACGAGAAGTATGCATTG
>DASRVZ010000058.1:0-3363 GCA_035654835.1 Dermatophilaceae bacterium
CTACCGGCCCTCCGCGCCGCGCTTGAACGGCATGTCGCCGCCGAGCAGACTGTCGGCGACGACTGCAACACTCAAGACGTGAGCGCAGCCTGATGCTCACCGGGCCGCCGCCGAAGTTCCACGGAACTCGGGACATCCTCCCTAGTGGTGTGTCTCGTCATTGACTAACTGTTTGGCTGAGGGCGACACGGCCGCGGCGGACCTTGGTCAGGATGGATTCTGCGGTGGCGGTCCAGACGAAGGGTCTGGGGCTTTCGTTGTGGACGTCCATGTACTTCTCGATCGAGGCGATCAGGTCGGGCACGCTGTGAAAGACGCCCCGGCGCAGAGCCTTTTCGGTCAGCTCGCGGAACCACCGTTCGACCAGGTTCAACCAAGAGCTTGAGGTCGGCGTGAAGTGCAGGTGGAAGCGTGGATGGGCCGCCATCCACGACTTCACTGCCGGATGCTTGTGGGTGGCGTAGTTGTCCAGAATCATATGCACCGCAAGGGTTTTGGGTACTTCGCGGTCGATGGTGCGCAGGAACTTCAGGAACTCTTCGTGGCGATGCTTGTCCATGCAGGAACCGATCACGGACCCGGTGAGCACGTCCAAGGCGGCGAACAGGGTGGTCGTGCCGTGCCTCTTGTAGTCGCTGGTGGTCGTGCCCGCCCGGCCCTTGGCCATCGGTAGCGAGGGCTGGGTGTGATCCAGGGCTTGGATGGAAGTCTTCTCGTCCATGCACAACACGACCGCATTCTCGGGAGGGTTCAGGTACAGCCCGACAACATCGATGAGCTTCTCCTCGAACGCCGGGTCGTTGGAGAGCTTGAACCTCTTGACCAGGTGCGGTTTGAGTCCACGCCCGGACCAGATCCGCTGCACCGTCGCTGGGCTGACCCCGACCTGTCTTGCCATCGACCGGCAGCTCCAATGCGTTGCCCCTGAAGGCTTTTCGTGCTGAGTAAGGCGAACGATCTCCTCAACCTTCTCCGCTGAGAGCACCGGCTTACGGCCACGACCCTCACGCACCACCCCCAACTTTGCCAAACCCTCACTGGCTAACCGGTCCCGCCACGACCGGACCGTGACCGGAGTAACGCCAACGCTGGCGGCGATCTTGGAGTTGGCCACACCCTCAGCGGCCATCAACAACACCCTGGCCCGCTGCACCTCCCGATGGGCTGCACTCGAGGAGCGGGCGAGCACCGCCAACGACTCGCGCTGACCGGCGGACATGACCAACGGGGCGGCAGCCTTGTTCATACCGACAGCCTACCGTTAAAAGGCTATTTATTTTGGAGACACACCACTAGTAAGCCAGTTGGGTAAGGGTGCAAGTGCTAGCGCTAACCGTAGCGACAGCACCCTAACTGGTGGGGGTCGGCCTAGGGGCCTCCCCACAGAAGCTAACCAGCTAACCGTTAGTCGATACTCCAGCACTCTACCCACTACCCGCCAGTGGCTATGGAAGTACTCGCTCCAGCTCTCCCCCCTTCGGGGGTCGGCGGTCGCGAGTTAGTTATAGCAGTCAACCTCTATCGAAGAGGATGTCCCGAGTTCCGTGGAACTTCGGCGGCGGCCCGGTGAGCATCAGCCTCGATCCACCGGTGAGGTATTCGCGGGTGGGTGAGGACGGTTCTGAGCGGGGGTTCTCGATTGGGTCGTGAGGAAGCCGCCGGTCTGTCCGGTTCTTCCACTTGGTCGTGCGGTTGAGCCTGTTGGCTGGGTGGTCAGGTCGTTGCTGGGACCGGTGGTCCGCAGGCCGTGGTGAAGAGCCCGTCCCATCCGTCTTGCCATGGCCAGTCTTTGGGTAGGTGCATCACGAGTCGTCGTGCGGAGCTGGCCAGGCGTGCGGGGACGTTGATCAGTTGCCGCCGGATGGTGGCTGTGGTGGCTTTGGCATGGAAGACCGACGCGAGGGTCCCGGCGGCTCGGGTCAGGTTGAACGCGATCGCGGCCAGCACCAGCCAGGCGGAGTTGGCAGCAAACGATCCTGAGGGTAGATGTGCCAGGGCGCTGGCCTTCAGGTCGGCGATGACCTGCTCGACGATTGCGTGGTCGCGGTGGTCGGTTTCGGCCTGGAGCATGGTCAGTGGGGAGTCGGTGAACACGCCGTGGTGGCGGTACTGGGCGAATAGCTCGCCTTGGCCTTGGGGGACGGACTTGGGGTTGAGTCGTCTGACGCGGCGCACGATCAACCGGGCGCTGATGTGGTCGGCTTGGCGTCGGGAGGTGAACGCGGTGAAGGGGACCTCGGCGACCTGGGCGTCGGAGATGAACCGTTGCTCGTCGTCGTCCCAGATCGCGTTCGGGTAGTGGATCGGGGTCCACGCCGACTCGGGAATGCTCGAGATCGCTGTGGTGACGGCGGGATTCATCCTGGCGGTGACCGAGAACCGGGCACCGCCGCGTCGTGCTGCGGCAATGACGTCGTGGCCGTAGTAGGCGCTATCAGCGCGGACAGTGACCAACCCGCTCCCACCACACGCCTTCGCGGTGATCAGGGCGTCGGTGACCAGGCGGGCTGCGCCGCGGGCGGAGTTGGTGCCTCCTTTTCGCAGCCGGGTCGCCGCGATCACCGGCGCGGACGTCGGGGTCGAGACGATCGCGAGCAACGCGTTCAAACCCTTGACGCCGGTGTACCCGTACCTAGCGCCCTGCTTGGCATAACCGTGGGTGGCCCTGATCGTGTCGTCGATATCGACGTAGCAGACCTGGTCGACCCCGGGCAGGATCGGCGCGTTCTTGGCCAAGGCGGTCAGGAACCGGGAAGCGACGGCGTCCAGCTGGCGGACGTGACCAAAGGTGAACGTTCGCAGGAACGTGCCCAACGTCGACGGGGCGCGGATCCCGGTGAAGAGCCGGCCCAACCCGCCGTGGCGCAACAGGTCCATGTCCTCGATGCTGTCCGCGCCGGCGACCATCCCCGCAACCAATGCCGGGACCTTCAAGTACGCGTTCGCACCGCCCTCGGCCTTCAGGGTCAGCGTGGACGACACCAAGTCAGCCAACCCTGCGCGATGGGCCAACGCCATCGTCGGAGCCAAACCCGCACACGACACGAGATTCGGGTCATCAAAGACAGCGGAGATGGCCGGGAAACTATGAGAAACTCGCATCCAGCGGATGCCCTTCTGTGCGGATGAACACGGACCTCGATAAGTCGTATTCTCCCTGCTCAGAGGGGTATTCGCCCGTTACGACCCGCTACCGGGGCCAACTACACCGGTGGATCGCGGATCAGGCTGCGCTCACGTCTTGAGTGTTGCAGTCGTCGCCGACAGTCTGCTCGGCGGCGACATGCCGTTCAAGCGCGGCGCGGAGGGCCGGTAGGTGGAGATGGCCGTTCACGCGTCGGAACTGCTTGGACGCCTCGACCA
>DASRVZ010000059.1:0-20736 GCA_035654835.1 Dermatophilaceae bacterium
GGCCTGAAGCAGGGCCTGGACCTGGTCGACGGCGGGGTCTCCCTGCTCGTCAGCGGCGTGGTGGCTCAGGTTCAGGGCGGGATCGGTGAAGCTACTGATGTCGCTCCGGCGAAGAACACCCTCCGTGGTGGCGTGCACGCCGTCATGGGTGGAGTCGATCTGATCGGTGAAGGCGGAATGACGCTGCTGGATGGTCTGGACCAGCTCAGTGCTGGCGCGGGGCAGTTGAAAGCCGGTACCGGTGAGCTCGTGACTGGCGCCGACAAGCTGGCCGACGGCGCGGGTCAGCTCGACACTGGTCTGGGCAAGCTCTCGAGTGGTGCCACCTTGTTGAGCGGCGGCACGGACCAGCTCTTCGCAGGGGCCAACAAGCTCGCGGCGGGTCTCGGTGATGCAGCCACGGGTTCCGGTCAGCTCTCCGATGGTTTGGTTACGGCTGTCGACGGCGGCAAGGCTCTCCCTGAGGGTGCAGCCAAGCTGTCGGCCGAGGGCACTTCCAAGCTGGTCGAAGCGGGCAAGTCCACCGCGTCCGACTACGGCTTGAAGTACTCCGTCATGGTGGCAGGCGCCGATCGTGCCAAGACCGAGGCGATGGCCTATGGCGCACCTGCCGACGCGGCCGGTGCAACGGCGTACTCGCTGGAGATCTCCGGCGCGAACGGCGACGGTGGCACCGATATCGGCCGCGGCGTCGGCGCTCTGGCTTTGTTCGGCGCAGGCGGCGGTCTGGTGTTCTTCCGCCGGCGCTTCGTGTAGTCGTCGCGGCCTGACGGTCGTGACACGAAGGGGCGGGATGAGCAGCTGCTCATCCCGCCCCTTCGTTGTCGCGCAGCGTTGGCAGCTCAGGTCAGGGTTTCTCGCAGACGAAGATCGCGGTCCCGGGGATCAGCGCGCCGCGCAGGGGACTCCAGCCGCCCCAGACCTGTTGGTTCTCATCAGGCCACTCTGGCTCGACCAGATCGACGAGGCGGAGGCCTGCGGCGGTGAGCTCACGCACCCGATCGCCCAGGGTGCGGTGATGTTCGACGTAGGTCGTCACGCCCGACTCCTGCTCGACATACGGGGTCCGGTCGAAGTACGAGTTGGTCACGGTCAGCCCTGGGTATCCGGGATCATCGGGCAGCGTCCAGCGCATCGGGTGCGTCGTGGAGAAGACGAACCGCCCGCCGGCGCGAAGCACGCGGGCCGCCTCGGCCATGACCGCGGCCGAGTCCGCGACGAACGGCACCGCGCCGTATGACGTGAAGACGGTGTCGAACGAGCCATCATCGAACGGGAGGTTGGCTGCGTCGCACTGCACCAGCGGCACCGTCAACCCGGACTCAACCGTGAACCGCTGGTTGAGGTTGAGACCGTGACGCAGCATGCCGCCCGAGATGTCGGTGGCGACCACCCGCGCGCCCCGCCGTACGGCATACCGGCTGCACTGCGCGGCGCCGGCGCCGATCTCGAGCAGCTGCTTGCCGTCGAGCTCGCCCAACAGAGCGGCATCTTTCTCGCGAAGGCCCTCGGGCCCCCACACGAAGTCGTCGTCGCCGAGGAACGCCCCGTGCTCTGCGTAGTAGTCGTCCGCCTCGACGTCCCACCACGCCCGGTTGGCGCGCGCCGTCTCGATCCGATCGGCGCCTCGTCGACCGGCCTGTTCGTGCCCCTTGTCAGTTTGGTTTCCGTCAGCTTGATTCACGCTCACATCCTGCCTGACCCCGCTTTGACCTGATTGAGCCGCGGTCGGTAAGGTTGACGCGTCTGCAAAGTGCGTCCTGTGGTGACCGGCGTCGGTTGCCCGCAGAAGCGCGCCAGCAGCAACTCTTTTCAATCTCTTCACATTGCAGTGTCCGTCTTGCACTGTCCACCCGGGCGCACGGCATACCAACGTGTCGTGGCCCTTCAACTCAATCTGTCCACAATCGGAGTTCCTACTACATGACTGCCACCACGGCCGTAAAGGCCAGCCCCCAGATCGCGATCAACGACATCGGATCTGAGGAGGAGCTTCTCGCCGCGATCGACGCGACGATCAAGCACTTCAACGACGGCGACATCGTCGAAGGAATCATCGTCAAGGTCGACCGCGACGAGGTTCTGCTCGACATCGGTTACAAGACCGAGGGTGTCATTCCCTCCCGCGAGCTCTCCATCAAGCACGACGTCGACCCCTCTGAGGTCGTTTCCTTGGGCGATGCAGTCGAGGCTCTTGTCCTTCAGAAGGAGGACAAAGAAGGCCGCTTGATCCTGTCCAAGAAGCGTGCGCAGTACGAGCGCGCCTGGGGCACCATCGAGAAGATCAAGGAAGATGACGGCGTCGTCACCGGTACCGTCATCGAGGTCGTCAAGGGTGGACTCATCCTGGACATCGGCCTGCGTGGCTTCCTTCCGGCTTCGCTCGTCGAGATGCGCCGTGTCCGCGACCTCCAGCCGTACGTCGGCAAGGAGATCGAGGCCAAGATCATCGAGCTGGACAAGAACCGCAACAACGTGGTCCTGTCCCGCCGTGCATGGCTCGAGCAGACCCAGTCCGAGGTGCGCACCACGTTCCTCAAGGAGCTCCAGAAGGGTCAGGTCCGCTCCGGTGTCGTCAGCAGCATCGTCAACTTCGGTGCGTTCGTCGACCTTGGCGGCGTTGACGGTCTCGTCCACGTCTCCGAGCTGTCCTGGAAGCACATCGACCACCCGTCCGAGGTTGTCGAGGTTGGCCAGGAGGTCACCGTCGAGGTGCTGGACGTCGACATGGACCGCGAGCGCGTCTCGCTGTCCCTGAAGGCCACCCAGGAAGACCCGTGGCAGCACTTCGCCCGCACCCACGCGATCGGTCAGGTCGTCCCGGGCAAGGTCACCAAGCTCGTCCCGTTCGGCGCGTTCGTCCGCGTCGACGACGGCATCGAGGGCCTGGTCCACATCTCCGAGCTGGCCGAGCGCCACGTGGAGCTGCCGGAGCAGGTCGTCAACGTCGGAGACGACATCTTCGTCAAGGTCATCGACATCGACCTCGAGCGTCGCCGCATCTCGCTGTCGCTCAAGCAGGCCAACGACGCGGCCAGTGCGGTCGCCGAGTTCGACCCGACCATGTACGGCATGGCTGCCGAGTACGACGAGGCCGGCAACTACAAGTACCCCGAGGGCTTCGACCCCGAGACCCAGGAATGGGTCGAGGGCAACGAGGAGCAGCGCGAAAAGTGGGAGAAGCAGTACGCCCAGGCGCACGCTCGTTGGGAAGCACACAAGGCTCAGGTCGAGGAGGCTGTCAAGGCTGACGCCGAGGCTGCCGCCAACCCGGAGACGCCGACCACTTATTCCTCAAGTGGCGCATCGTCCTCCGAGCCGACCGGATCCGCTTCCACCGGTTCGCCGTCCGCGGCCTCCTCGGCTCCGGCTGAGGGCACGCTGGCTTCGGATGAGGCCCTCGCCGCTCTGCGCGAGAAGCTCACCGGCGCCTGATCGCCATCTTGTATCGCGTCGACGTCACCTGACGTCGCGGAGATACGAAGACTGCAGTGACACGAAGACCCGGACCGTCTGGTCCGGGTCTTCGTGCGTTGCGGAACAGTCCTCGCACGGTCCGGAACAAGGACGAACCTGGGCCGCCCAGCACTAGAGTCAGCCCATGCTGCGCGTAGGACTCACCGGTGGGATCGGCTCGGGCAAATCGACGGTGGCGCAACGCTTTCTTGAGCTTGGCGCCGTGGTCATCGACGCCGATCTCCTGGCCCGCGAGGTCGTTGCCGTCGGCTCGCCCGGCTTGGCTGCCATCCATCGACGTTTCGGTGACGCGGTGCTGGCCGCCGATCGGTCTCTTGATCGTGGCGCATTGGGCGAGATCGTGTTTTCTGACCCCGGGGCGCGGCGGGATCTGGAAGCGATCACGCACCCGCTGATCGGTGCCCGTACCCGCTCCATCCTGGAGGCCGCAGCCCCCGAGCGGATCATGGTTCACGACGTCCCGCTGCTCGTCGAGAAGGACATGACCGCGGACTACCACCTCACCGTGGTCGTCGGGGCTGACGAGGACATCCGGGCGGCGCGCCTCACCGGTGAGCGTGGCTTCACCGCAGCCGATGTGCGGGGGCGCATCGCGGCCCAGGCCAGCGATCGTGCGCGCCGCGCGGCTGCCGACGCGTGGCTGGACAACAACGGGACCGTGGATGCGCTGCTGACCCAGGTCGACGCCCTGTGGCAGGACCGGCTCCTGGGCTTCAACGACAACCTCATGTCCGGCTCCTACAGTCGCCGACCGGACACCCCCACCCTGGTGCCTTATGACGAGTCGTGGCCCTGGACCGCAGCCAGGCTGATCGGGCGGATCAAGAGCGCACTGGGCGATCGAGCAGTCGCCGTCGAACACATCGGGTCGACCAGCGTGCCGGGCCTGCCCGCCAAGGACGTGATCGACCTGCAGCTCGGCGTCCGACGACTCACGGACGCAGACGTGCGCGAGTTCGTGAAAGCGTTGACGAACAAGGGTTTTCCCCGATCAGGGGGCGACGAGAACAACTGGGACGATGCACTGCCCTGGATCGAGGATGTGACGCTGTGGCAGAAGCGCTTTCACGGCAGCGCCGACCCTGGACGGATCGTGCATCTGCACGTCCGCGAGGTCGATGGCCCGGGCTGGCGCTACGCGCTCCTGTTCCGGGACTGGCTGCGCGCGGAGGCCGACGAACGCGCGGCCTATGCCGCGCTCAAGGCTCAGCTGGCGCGGACGGCGACAACGACAACGAAGTACGTCGAGGCCAAGGGACCATGGATCGTGGAGGCGTTGGCGAGAGCGGAGGACTGGGCGCGCCATACCGGATGGAGCGGTCCGTGAGGAGCGCGGTTGGCAATGGGTCAGGTGTCGCCAGGTGCGTCTACGGTTGAGCCATGCGGCCCACGACTGACCTCCAGCGGACGGTTGCCCCGTTCACGGTCGTCGCCGACTTTGAGCCCAGTGGCGACCAGCCGACGGCGATCGCCGACCTGACCAAGCGGATCCAGGCGGGCGAGCAGGACATCGTGCTTCTCGGCGCGACCGGCACCGGCAAGTCGGCCACCGCGGCCTGGCTGATCGAGCAGGTCCAACGTCCGACGCTGGTGATGGCGCCCAACAAGACCCTGGCGGCCCAGCTGGCCAACGAGTTCCGCGAGCTGCTCCCGGACAATGCGGTCGAGTACTTCGTCAGCTACTACGACTACTACCAACCAGAGGCGTACATCGCCCAGACCGACACCTACATCGAGAAGGACTCCTCGATCAACGACGAGGTGGAGCGACTGAGACACAGTGCCACCAACTCGTTGTTGACCAGGCGCGACGTCATCGTGGTGGCCTCGGTCTCGTGTATCTATGGCCTGGGCACTCCCCAGGAGTACGTCGACCGAATGGCCCGGCTCAAGGTGGGCGCGCACATCGAGCGCGACGACCTGTTGCGCAGGTTCGTGGGGATGCAATACACCCGCAACGACATCGCCTTCACCCGCGGCACCTTCCGCGTGCGCGGGGACACCGTCGAGATCATCCCGGTCTATGAGCAGCTCGCGATCCGGATCGAGTTCTTCGGGGACGAGATCGAGCGCATCTACACCCTCCACCCGCTCACCGGCGAGATCATGCGCGAGGAGGACGAGATGTACGTCTTCCCCGCCACGCACTACGTGGCGGGCCCCGAACGCATGGAGCGGGCGACCCGCGGCATCGAAGCAGAGCTCGAGGAGCAGCTGGCCGCATTCGAGAAGCAGGGCAAGCTGCTCGAGGCCCAGCGGCTTCGCATGCGCACGACCTATGACATCGAGATGATGCGCCAGGTCGGCTCGTGCTCCGGCATCGAGAACTACTCGATGCACATCGACGGTCGACCGCGTGGATCGGCGCCCAGCTGCCTGCTCGACTACTTCCCCGAGGACTTCCTGCTGGTCATCGACGAGTCGCATGTCACCGTCCCGCAGATCGGCGCGATGTACGAAGGCGACATGTCGCGCAAGCGCAACCTGGTCGACTTCGGGTTCCGGCTGCCCAGCGCCATGGACAACCGGCCTCTGCGCTGGGAGGAGTTCCTGGAGCGGACCGGGCAGACGGTCTATCTTTCGGCAACCCCCGGACCGTACGAGCTGGCCAAGGGCAACGGCGTGGTCGAGCAGATCATCCGTCCGACAGGCTTGGTCGACCCCCAGATCGTCCTCAAGCCGACCAAGGGCCAGATCGACGACCTGCTTCATGAGATCGGTGAACGGACGGCCAAACACGAGAGGGTCTTGGTCACCACCCTGACCAAGAAGATGGCCGAGGACCTGACCGACTACCTGCTGGAGAGAGGCGTCCGGGTGCGCTATCTCCACTCAGAGGTCGACACCCTGCGGCGCGTCGAGCTGCTGCGCGAGCTGCGGATGGGGGAGTACGACGTCCTGGTCGGCATCAACCTGCTCCGCGAGGGACTCGACCTGCCCGAGGTCTCACTGGTGAGCATCCTGGATGCCGACAAGGAGGGATTCCTGCGTTCCGCCAGAAGCCTGATCCAGACCATCGGTCGTGCCGCTCGCAACGTCTCCGGTGAGGTGCACATGTATGCCGACAAGATGACCCCGTCGATGGGGCAGGCCATCGACGAGACCACCCGTCGACGTGCCATCCAGGTTGCCTACAACCTTGAGCGGGGCATCGACCCCCAACCTCTGCGCAAGCGGATCGCGGACATCACCGACCTGCTCGATCGCGAGGATGCCGATACCGAGGCCCTGCTGGGCTCCGGCCGGTCCCAGTCGCGGGGCAAGGCTCGAGGCGGCGCCGGCGGCCGAGGGGCGCTGGCTGCCGACGTCGGAGTGTTTGACCGGCGCCTGGCCGAGATGCCCGCCGCGGACCTTGCCGACCTCATCCAGGAGCTCACCGTCCAGATGCACCAGGCGGCATCCGACCTGCACTTCGAGCTGGCTGCCCGGTTGCGCGATGAGCTCGGCGATCTCAAGAAAGAGCTGCGGCAGATGACTGCAGCCACGTCCTGAAGCCGGCTGTCGCTGAGCACTCCGACTTGAGTTTGTGCCCAGAACTCAGGGATAATGGCGCTCCACGGAGGGGAGTATCCCCACGCGACGTCCTCGTCAACACGGATCAGCGAGCCTGCGGGCCTGTCTGTTCCCGGGGAGCCGGTCCGCCATCGGGGCGGGAGAGACCTCCGGCCACTTGGTGTTGCACCGTGACCGGAAGGCAAATCTGCACATGAACGACCTGAACGTGGCTCCGTGGGTCTGGATGCTCACGCTCGGCGTGACCATCGTGCTTCTGCTGGTCGATGTTCTGATCATCGGCCGCAGACCCCACGTCCCGTCCATGGCCGAGTCGGTGCGCCACCTCGCCTTCTTCGTGACGCTGGCCATCTTGTTCGGACTGGGGATCTGGTATTTCTCTGACGCCGACTTTGCCGCGCAGTACTTCGCCGGGTGGTTGACCGAGTACAGCCTGAGTGTCGACAACCTGTTCGTCTTCCTGATCATCATGACCAAGTTCGGCGTGCCCCCCAACCTGCAACAGACCGCCCTGATGGTCGGCATCATGATCGCCCTGGTCCTGCGCGGCATCTTCATCGCCGCCGGAGCCGTGGCGATCAACCAGTTCTCCTGGATCTTCTACGTGTTCGGCGCCTTCCTCATCTACACCGCCGTCAAGCTGGCCCGCGAGGGCGAGGGCGAAGACGACGAGTATGAGGAGAACGTGCTCCTGAAGTGGGTCGAGACGCGCTTCCCGGCCACCAACCTGTGGCAGGGCACGAAGCTGTTCGTCACGTTGAACGGCAGCCGCATCATCACGCCGATGTTCATCGTCATCTTTGCGCTCGGCACCACCGACCTGCTCTTTGCGCTGGACTCGATTCCCGCGATCTACGGTCTGACCCAGGAACCCTTCCTCGTCCTGACCGCCAACATCTTCGCCCTCATGGGGCTGCGTCAGCTGTACTTCCTCATTGGCGGTCTGCTCAAACGACTGGTCTATCTAGGCATCGGCCTGGCCGTTCTCCTGTCGTTCATCGGCCTCAAGCTGATCCTGCACGCGATGCACGAGAATGAGCTTCCGTTCATCAACGGCGGGCATAACGTCACGAGCGCTCCGGACATCACGATTGGCCAGTCGCTCTCCACCATCCTGACCATCCTGACCATCACGACCGTCGCGAGCTTGCTCAAGACCCGCAAGGACAAACGGGCCATCACCCTCGACTGACACTGCTCGCGGCGTTCTCCTGAGCCGCGCCGGATACTCCCTACTGGTTCGTGGTCTCGGCCATGGCCTCGGGTGTGGACAACGCGGACCTGATGCCCAGCACCAGCCCGCTCGCCGCGACGACACACGCCATACCGAGCAGCTGCGGGGCTCTGAGGTGCTGACCGAGTACGACGAGCCCGGCCACGGCGGCTACCGCCGGTTCGAGGCTGAGCAAGATGCCGAAGACGTGAGCGGCCAACCGCCGCAGGGCGATCAGCTCCAGGGAGTACGGCAGGACCGACGACAGCACCGCGATGCCGGCGCCCCGCCAGAGCGCGTCCGGCGTCCACAGCGCTGACCCGCCGGTAAGGATACCGACGGGAGCGACCAGGACAGCGGCGATGGTCATCGCGATGGCGAGGCCGTCCAGCTGGGCGAACCGTGCGCCGGTGCGCCGGCTGAAGACGATGTATGCCGCCCATGACGCGCCCGCGGCGAGCGCGAGTCCCAGCCCGGTCAGGTCAACCTCTGCCCAGGGCGTGCTGACGATCCCCGAGATCAGGACGACGCCGACCCCCGCGCCGGCGACGGCGAGCAGGTCCTTGCGTCGGTGGGACAACACGGTGGCGAGGACCAGAGGACCGATGAACTCGATGGTGACCACAACGCCGATGGGTATCCGGGCCAGCGAGCCGTAGAAGAAGAGGTTCATCATCGCCAGGACCGCACCGAAGATGATGACCACCAACCAGTCCGCGGTGGTCCGGCCTTTCAACCGGGGCCGCACGATGGCGAGCAGGACAGCAGCAGCGATGGTCAGACGCAACGTCACAGAGCCGAACACTCCGACGACCGGGACCAGCGTCGCGGCCAGCGCCCCGCCGAACTGGACCGAGACGACGGCTGCCAGGACCAGCAGCGGCGCAGGGACGCGCAGACTCACTCCGTGAGCCCCTCGCCGCGCTCGAGCGCTGGCACTCGTCCGGCCCCGGTGAGGCTGTTCCGGCGGTCTGGGGTCAGCGCTTCCTCGACAATCGATGAGCCGGTCTCGGGAGCGTGCAGCATGCGGCCGGGGCCGGTGACGATGCCCACGTGATGGGGTCGCTTGCCTTCGTGAGCGAAGAAGTAGAGGTCGCCGGGACGGGCATCTGCTCCCGAAACATGCTCGCACGCGTCGTACTGGTCATCGGCGTCGCGCGGGAAGACCACGCCGAGCCGGCGCAGGCAGAGGTGCACCAGCCCGGAGCAGTCCAGCGCCCAGTCGCACATCCCGCCCCAAAGATGGGCAAGGCCGAGGCGCTTGCGTGCCGCCGCGATGAAGGCCTCGGCGCTCCGACCAGCCTCAAGGGAGGCGGGGGTAGGGGCGAGCGGCGAGCGGTCGGGGGCCTGCGCGCTGACGTGGGCGGCGGGCAGCCACCCCGGATACCCCCGCGGATCGAGAGTGCAGGGCTGCATCGGCGCGACCACCCGGAGCCACCCGTTGTCGGGATCGTCGATGATGTCCACCGGCTCGCCAGGCTCGAGCTGGGTGAGCGCTCGGCCACGGAGACCGAGTCGCGCGGCGGCGGCGTCGAGGTCGGCCAACCAGGCGACAACATCGGGATCGGGCGCAACGGCCGCCGCGTCGACGTCGCGGGGCGACGTCGGGCTGGACCAGAGTGTGGTGACGGGAACGGTGACGTACCTACGGCTGCTCACGTCCGCCATCGTCACACGTTCGGGCCTCAGCCTGCGGGAGGGCCTCAGTCTGCGGGAGAGCGGGCGGGGAGGCGTGCGGCATACTCGCTTGTCATGTCGGACGTGTCGGTGGGACTGCGCAGTGAGATCCGGGCCCTGGTGGCAGCGGCGCGCTGTCCTTGCTGCCGTCGGTGACGGAGCTTCCGCTGGTCGAGACACTGCGGCTGATGATCGCGTTGAGCGACAACGACGTACACCAACGCGGTGATCGGGCTGGTGGCCCTCGACCTCCTGGCAGAGCAGCAGTTCCTTGATGGTCTGCCCGCGCTGCTGCCCGAGGGGGCGTGGCATGCAAACAAGACCGGAGAGCTGTCAGGCGTCCGTCATGACATGGCGTTGGCCAGCGGCGCGCGGCGTGAGCAGGGACGGCAGGTCGGGATACAGGTGGCGTTGACCGATGACGGCGAGGTCGAGGCGGGTGCGGAGCGCACTGCACCCGCCTGACCAGTGCGGTGGTGGTGGCTACCAGCCGCGTTCACGCCACTCCTGCAGGTGAGGGCGTTCGGCGCCGAGCGTGGTGTCTGACCCGTGGCCCGGGTAGATCCACGTGTCATCGTCATAGACGTCGAAGATCCGGGTCTGGACATCGCCCAGCAAGGAGGCGAAGCGGTCAGGGTCCTTCTGGGTGTTGCCGACGCCGCCGGGAAAGAGCGAGTCGCCGGTCCAGATGTGGTCGTGCCCGGTTGGATCGTTGTAGACCAGCGCCACCGATCCCGGGGTGTGCCCCCGCAGGTGGATGACTTTCAGGGTGACCTCACCGAAGGTGAGCGTGTCGCCGTGTCGCAGGCGCCGATCAGGTATGACGGGCAAGGCGTCCGCGTCGGCATCGCCAGCCGCGGTGGTGGCGTTCGTTGCCTCCGCCACTTGTAGGAGAGCGCCATGGTGGTCCCAGTGCTGGTGCGTGGTCACGATGGTGTCCAGGCGGCCGCTCCCCTCAGTGACCAACGACAGAATCCGTGCAGGGTCATCCGCGGCGTCGATGAGCAGCTGCGCACCTGGGCGCACGCAGGTCAGCAGATAGACGTTGTTCGCCATCGCGCCGACGCTGGCCTTGCGGATGGTCAGCAGGGGCAGATTCCGTTGGGCGCTGGCGCCGCCGATGGTCACGTCGCCCCTGTACTGCATACGGCACCTCTCGTCAATGGGCACAATAGTCCAGAATAACTATTGTTCGGCCACTTCCGAGGGCTCTACGCTCTTCGCAGTACTACATCGGGTATCAATTGGTTAAAGACTTGGTATTGGCTGGCTTAACAGCTGGCGACCGTCTCCGTCGTCAGGGGAGAGGGACGAGCGAATGGGTCGTGTGTCTCATACGATGCCGACAGACAGGGGCGCGGACACCATGACATCTGTTCTAATGCATGACGTCGCAATGGTTGTTCAGCAGACAAGGCCTCCCAGCATCGACACCGTGCGCGCCCTCTGTCACGATCTGCGCCAGCCCCTGGCCGCCATCCTGTTGCTGGCGGGGTCTGAAAGTGGCGACGTTCGACACCGCATGGACGGGATCCTCGATCAAGCCCAGTGGTTGTCCGACATGGTCGAGGGCGTCATCGGGGGCGCCGCGGATGACCCGCCGGTCAGTGTGGACGTTGCCGAGCTGTCATTTCGCTGTGTACAGCGTGCGCAGCCCACGGCGACATGCCGAATCGCCTTCTTCGGTGCCGACAACGCCTGGACGGTTGCCGCGCCCGTCGCGCTCGGCCGGGCCATCACGTGCGTGCTGGACAACGCGGTTCGTGCGGCCGGCCCCGGTGGGCAGGTCACCGTTGATGTGACCGGCACGGACGATGAGATCACCATCAGGGTCGTCGATGACGGCCCCGGGCTGGGCAAGGTGCCCTGCAACAACTCGCTCGGGTTGACGATCACCCGCGCCCTGGTGTCAGCCTGCGGTGGCGCGTTCGAGCTGAGACCAGGCACCGAGAGCGGGATGGTTGCGCGGATCGCGCTTCCCGCCATCACACCCAGGGAGATGGCGTCATGAGGCTGCTCATCTGTGACGACCACAAGCTCTTGCTCGACGCGCTGGGCATGGCCCTGACCGACAGGGGGCACACGGTCGTCGCGACAGCCATTGACCCCGACGAAGCCGTGGAGGCTGCCCGCGAGCACAAACCGGACGCATGCCTGCTCGACGTGAGCTTTCCCCACGCCAACGGGCTCAATGCCATTGGCCGGATCCATGAGGTCAGCCCTGACACCAAGGTGGTCATGCTGTCAGGCTCAATCAGCAGAAGCCTGGTGGCGGACGCCATCGCCCAGGGTGCTCAGGGTTTTGTCGGCAAGGAGAAGCCGGTCAGCGTCATTATCGAGGCGCTGGAGATGGCTTATCAAGGACACCTGGCGGTGGATCTGGTCATGCTCCAGGAGGTCCTTCGACCTCGCTGCGACAACGATGACCCGCTGTGGATGCTGAAGTTCCTGACCGAGCGCGAGTGGGAGGTGATGCGCTGCATCATGGATGGGCTGAGCACCGAACAGATGGCCGAGCAGCTTTGCGTACAGCGGAGTACCGCTCGCACCCACGTGCAGAACCTGCTGACCAAGCTTGGCGTGCACTCGCGCCTGCAAGCGGCTGCCCTGATGACTGCCCACGCATCTGCGGAGACCTGGCCCGTCCAGATGCGCTGACGCGTGTGACGTCCTCATCCATTTGAAGTACATGTTGCTCCGACCTCTGGATGCTCCCATCAGGCGCCTAAACGCTGAGGCTTGACCTATGCAAGAGAAGCGAATTCGCGTGGCGGTTATAGATGACCATCGGGTCTTTGCCGAAGCCTTGGCGAGCCGGCTTTCCGATGAACCCGACCTCGAGGTCGTCGGGACCGCTGGTGCGGCCGCGGAGGCCCTGGAATTGTTCTTGCACAACGAGATTGACGTTGTAGCGCTCGACCTTGACCTCGCTGGTGAGGACGGGTTGGCAGTGGGGCGTCAGCTGCGCGATCAATGGCCCAACCTTGGGATCGTTGTTGTCACTGCTGGGGCCGACGACTCGCGGGTTGCCGAGGCGGTACAGATGGGTGTCCGGGGCTGGGTGGCCAAGCAAAGTGCCATCGAGTCGTTGCTCGTGGCGATCCGGGGTGCTGCTCGTGGCGAAACACATCTTCCGGCCGCCCTGTTGACTCGAGTCCTGGTCTCCCTCTCTGAGCGAGACAGGTCGTCCACACCTGAAGCCGAGGCCATTGCGATCCTCACGGCACGGGAGCTCGATGTTCTGCGATGCCTGATAGAAGGACTTTCTCGAAACGAGATTGGGGCGCTCTTGCACGTCTCGCCGAACACGGTCCGCACCCACATTCAAAGCATCTTGCACAAGTTGAATGTCCACTCCGCTCTCACTGCGGTGGCGTTCGCTCGCAGGGCCGGAGTCGTTGGCCTACGTGAGGACGAGGCGGTTCCCCCTAATGGGCGACCAAGGTCGATTCGGCAGAGTGGTTCGCCGGCGGACCTCTCTTCCTAGGCGTGGGCATAGGACGGATCCTAGGCGTGGGCGTAGGACGGACAACCGGCCGGCAGCTCAACCCCAGGAGGGCAATCTAGGCAGACCAGCCTGGCTGGAGACCCCCGCGCCATTGCCTCTCGTGAGCCAGAGCAGCAACGCGGCGTTGCTCCCGGTAACAACCTGGCTGCCGCCACCGATCGTCCATGTGTCGCCTTCGTCACTGCGCAGTGTCACCGAGGGCGCCTCATTTTTGGCCGTCATCCGACTCACGCTGTTGGCAACTGCCCGCTTGACGAACCCAGGGTCGGCGTCGGCGAAGGTGTATCCGGCGTCCAGGTCGACGTGATGGATGACGACCTCCATCAGCCGCAGCGTCGGCAGCTGACCCCCGAGCACCTTGCGCCCACCGCGCATCTCGACCTCGGCGTGCTCCGGCGCACCGGCAAGTCCCGCCGCCGCTGCGGCAAACCGTGCCGCAGACTCCTCAAGATCGGTGAGGATCTCTTGGGCATCTCGGTTCGCGCCAGCCGCAATGTCTGCGTCACGTGCCTCGGGCGAGTCGTACATTGCCCGGGGGGTGCCGGTGATGGCCCAGCTGGCCAGGTTGCCCAGGCCGTCGGCGTTGCTGGCGATGTGTGACAGGACATGCGCCCGGCTCCAGCCCTCGCACAGGCTGGGACGCCTCAGGGCTTCGTCGTCCAGGCCGGCAGCCGTCCGCATGAGCAGACTGGTCTCGTGAGCCAAGAGCGAAAGCTTGTCGGACAGGTGTGAAGGCGTGTTCATCAGGTCACGGTACCTGTCGGCGCTGTCAGCGGGGGCACATACGATTGCGGACGTGCCCGAAGTGACCGTCACCCAACCCCGATATGACCATGACCGCCTCGTTGTGCGCGGAGCGCGTGAGCACAACCTGCGCGATATCTCTGTCGACCTGCCGCGCAACAGCCTCATCGTGTTCACCGGGCTCTCGGGGTCGGGCAAGTCGTCCTTGGCCTTCGACACGATCTTCGCCGAAGGGCAACGTCGCTACGTCGAGTCGCTGAGCGCCTACGCGCGCCAGTTTCTCGGTCAGATGGACAAGCCCGATGTCGACTTCATCGAGGGTCTGTCGCCCGCGGTCTCGATCGACCAGAAGTCGACCAACCGCAACCCCCGTTCCACCGTCGGCACGATCACCGAGGTATACGACTACCTCCGGCTGCTGTTTGCGCGCGCCGGCCGGCCGCATTGCCCGGTCTGTGGCCAGGCCGTCACCCGGCAAAGCCCGCAGCAGATCGTCGACCGGCTGTTGGAGCTGCCTGAGCTCACTCGATTCCAGGTGCTGGCGCCGGTGGTGCAGGGCCGTAAAGGCGAGTTTGTCGATCTGTTCAGCGAGCTGCAGACCAAGGGTTTCTCGCGCGCCCGCGTCGATGGTGAGGTCATCTCACTGATCGAGCCGCCCACCCTGGAAAAGCAGAAGAAGCACACCATCGAGATCGTGATCGACCGCCTCGTCGCCAAGGGCGATGACACGGGTGCCAAGCGTCGGTTGACCGACTCGGTCGAGACCGCGCTCGCCCTGACGTCGGGCATCCTCATCGTCGATTTCGTTGATCTGGATCCCAAGGATCCCGCACGTGAGCGTCGCTACTCGGAGAAGATGGCCTGCCCCAGCAACCACCCGCTGGCCATGGACGAGATCGAGCCTCGCTCGTTCTCGTTCAACTCCCCGTTCGGCGCCTGCCCCAAGTGCACCGGCCTGGGCACCGAGCTCGAGGTGGACCCCGAGCTGTTGATCCCCGATGAGGACTTGTCCATCAACGAGGGCGCCATTGCGCCATGGGCCCAGGGATCAGGTTCCGCCGAGTACTTCCTCCGCGTCCTGACCGCCTTGGGCGAGGACCTGAAGTTCTCGCTCGACAAGCCGTGGCACGCGCTGCCGGACCGAGCCCGTGAGGCGATCCTGCACGGTCAGAACTACAAGGTCCACGTCAAGTACCGCAACCGATACGGTCGGGACCGTTCCTACACCACCGGGTTCGAGGGTGTGGTGCCGTTCGTCAAGCGTCGGCATGCAGAGACCGACTCCGAGTGGTCGCGCGAACGGTACGAGGGCTACATGCGCGAAGTGCCGTGCCCCGAGTGCGGTGGCGCCCGGCTGAAGCCTGAGTCGCTAGCGGTCCATATCGGTGGTCAGAGCATCTCCCAGATCTGCGCGCTCGCGATCGCCGACTGTGCCAAGTTCCTGGCTGAGGTCGACTTCACCTCGCGTGAACGTCAGATCGCCGAGCGGGTGATCAAGGAGATCGAGGCTCGGCTCGGCTTCCTGCTCGACGTCGGCCTGGACTACCTTTCCCTGGACCGTCCGGCCGGCACCCTTTCCGGTGGCGAGGCGCAGCGGATCCGGCTGGCAACGCAGATCGGCTCCGGCCTGGTCGGGGTCCTCTATGTCCTGGACGAGCCGTCAATCGGCTTGCACCAGCGTGACAACCACCGTCTGATCGAGACGCTTACCCGGCTGCGGGACCTGGGCAACACACTCATCGTCGTGGAGCACGACGAGGACACCATCACCACCGCTGACTGGGTCGTCGACATCGGCCCGGGCGCGGGGGAGCATGGTGGCAACGTTGTCCACTCAGGCTCGGTCGCTGACCTGCTCACCCACCCCGACTCCATCACCGGCGCCTATCTTTCGGGTCGCCGGGAGATCCCCACGCCTGTCGTCAGACGTCCGCAGGATGGGCGCAAGGTCACCGTGCTCGGCGCTCGTGAGCACAACCTGTACGACGTGGATGTCAGCTTTCCGCTCGGCAATTTCGTGGCGGTCACGGGGGTCTCGGGCTCTGGCAAGTCGACGCTGGTCAACGACATCCTCTACATGGTCTTGGCCAACAAGCTCAACGGCGCGCGTCAGGTCCCCGGCCGGCACAAGACTGTCCATGGGCTGGAGCACCTCGACAAGGTCGTGCATGTCGACCAGGGGCCGATCGGACGGACCCCGAGAAGCAACCCCGCGACATACACCGGCGTCTTCGGCAACATGCGCAAGCTGTTCGCCGAGACCACCGAAGCCAAGATCCGCGGCTACATGCCCGGGCGATTCTCGTTCAACGTCAAGGGCGGTCGCTGCGACAACTGCTCCGGCGACGGGACGATCAAGATCGAGATGAACTTCCTGCCCGACGTCTACGTGCCGTGCGAGGTCTGCCACGGTGCCCGGTACAACCGCGAGACGCTCGAGGTTCACTTCAAGGGCAAGACGATCGCGGACGTCCTGGACATGCCGATCGAAGAGGCATCGGAGTTCTTCGCGGCGGTCCCCGCCATCTCGCGCCATCTGACGACGCTCGTGGAGGTCGGCCTCGGCTACGTCAGGCTTGGCCAGCCGGCCCCCACACTCTCCGGAGGTGAGGCTCAGCGCGTCAAGCTGTCCACCGAGCTGCAGAAGCGTTCGACCGGACGCACGATCTACGTCCTGGACGAGCCGACCACGGGCCTGCACTTCGACGACATCAACAAGCTGCTCGGAGTGCTCCAGGGCCTGGTCGACAAGGGCAACACGGTGATCGTCATCGAGCACAACCTCGACGTCATCAAGAACGCCGACTGGGTCGTCGACCTCGGTCCCGAGGGCGGCAACGGCGGTGGCCGCGTGATCGCCGAGGGGACGCCCGAGCAGGTCGCCCTGATCGAGGAGAGCCACACCGGGCGGTTCCTCGCGCCGATCCTCGCCCGGCGTGCCCGGTCTCCGCACCGACCCGCGGGGATCAGCCCGACCAAGGCTGCGGCAGCGAAAGCCGATTCCACGCGTGCCGTGCCGCCGAAGACGGCTGCGAAGAAGACGCCCGCCAAGAAGACTGTCGCCAAGAAGACTGTCGCGAACAAGACAGCGACAACGTGAGCTGTGGTCAGTCCTCGCCGAGGTAGGCCTTGCGCACTGCGTCATTGACGAGCAGGTCCTTGCCGGTTCCCTCGAGGACGATCTTGCCGACCTCCAGCACGTACCCCTTGTCGGCGAGCTTGAGCGCTGCCTGAGCGTTCTGCTCGACCAGAAGGATCGTCGTGCCTTGGGACTGCAGAGTCCTGACCGTCTGCATGATCTTCTTCATCATCAACGGCGACAGGCCCATCGACGGCTCGTCAAGCATGAGCAGCTTGGGACGGCTCATCATCGCCCGGCCCATGGCCAGCATCTGCTGCTCGCCGCCGGAGAACGTCCCGGCCGGTTGGGTTCGTCGCTCGCCGAGGACCGGGAAGAGGTCGTATGACGCGTCCAGGTCGCTTTTGATCCCCGAGTCGCTGCGTGTGAACGCGCCCAGCAGGAGGTTCTCCTCGACCGTCAACTTGGGGAAGATCTTCCGGCCCTCCGGGCAGTGAGCCACGCCCATGATCACGATCTCGTGAGCCGGAGTGGCGTCGATCGGCTTGCCCTGGAACAGGATCTCTCCGCTTGCTGGCCGGATGAGCCCAGAGATCGTGCGGAGCGTCGTCGTCTTGCCGGCGCCGTTGGTGCCGATCAGCGTGACGACCTGACCCTCGTCCACCGAGAAGCTGATCTCCTTGACCGCGAGGATCTTGCCGTAGGCGACCTTGAGGTCCTTTACCTCGAGCATGGCTGTCATGGGCTGTCCCCTGCATCGTCGTCTTCGTCTTCGTCGTCGGTGCCCGTGCCGATGTAGGCCTCGATGACGCGGGGGTCCGACTGCACCTCGTCCGGAGTTCCCTCGACCAGGGTCTCGCCCCTCACGAGACAGAGCACCCGGTCGCACAGGTTGAAGATGAACCGCATGTCGTGCTCGATGACCACCACGGCCAACCCGCTGTCCCGGATCTTGAAGATCAGGTCGCTGGCCTGCTGGGTCTCAAGCGGATTCATGCCCGCCGTCGGCTCATCCAGCAGGACGAGCTTGGGGTCTGTGGCCAGGGCGCGGGCGATCTCGAGGCGACGCTGGTTGCCATACGGCAAGTTGCGGGCCAGGTGATTGGTGGAGGTTCCGAGGCCGACGAAGTCCAACAGCTCCTGGGCTCGTTCCCGGGTCTCCGCCTCCTCGCGCTTGAACTTGGGGCCGCGCACGATCGAGGTGAACGCACCAGAGCTGGTGCGGCAGTAGCGGCCCACCATGACGTTCTCCAGTGCGGTCATGTTGGCGAAAAGGCGGATGTTCTGGAAGGTTCGGGCCATACCGGCTTTGACCACCGCGCGCGGTTTGGGAGGCAGCTCGACACCGGAGAGGCGGACGTGGCCCTCCGTCGGCTTGTACATCCCGGTCAGGCAGTTGAAAAAGGTCGTCTTGCCGGCGCCGTTGGGGCCGATGAGCCCGACGATCTCGCCCTCGTTGACGGTCATGTTCACGTTGTTCACGGCGATGAGGCCGCCGAATCGCATGATGACGCCCTCGGCCTGCAGCAACGGCACCGTGGCCGACGCCCTGGAATCGACAGCTTCTGCGGTCACGGTCATGTCTGCACCTTCTCGGCGATGTCGCCCTCGGCCCGGAGAGCGAGCTCTTCGTTCTTCTCGTGGAACTCCAGCTGCCTTCGTCTGCTGGCCACCAGGCCCTCGGGCCGGAAGCGCATCATCAGGACGAGCAGCAGACCGAACAGCATCAGGCGGTACTCCGAGAAGAAGCGCAGCTTCTCGGGGAGGAGCTTGAGGATCACCGCGCCGATGAGGACGCCGGCGACAGTGCCCATGCCGCCCAGGACGATCGCCGAGAGCAGGAACGCCGACTCCAGGAAGATGTACTGGTCTGGTGTGACAGAGACGTCCTGGTGCGCCTTGATTGTCCCTGCCATACCGGCCAGGAAGGCGCCGACGACGAAGGCAAGGATCTTGAGCCCGAAGACGTTGACACCCATGGCCTCGGCCGCCTTCTCATCCTCGCGAACGGCCACCCAGCCGCGGCCGATGCGGCTGTTGTTCAGGCGGGTGAACACCAGGATGATGAACGCGATCAGGACCAGGAGCAGGAAGTAGTAGTTGGAGAAGCGGGCCAGCGGGATGCCCAGGAGGGTGTGCGTGTCGCCGAAGTCAAAGCTGCCGATGGTCAGCTCCGGAATGGCAGGGACGCCATTGGGACCGTTGGTCAGGTTTGGTCCGTTGTTGCCGTCGAGGTTGAACATCGACAGGCGGAAGATCTCACCGAAGCCGAGCGTGACGATGGCCAGGTAGTCACCGGAGACGCGCAGGGTGGGCGCGCCGATGATGAGGCCCAGCGTGGCCGAGACGCAGGCACCCACGAGAACGACCACGATGAAGGACGGCTTCCAGCCGATGGTGGCGAATGCCGACGTCGAGAGCGTGGCCCCCACGTATGCACCCGCACCCAGGAAGGCGATGTATCCGAGGTCGAGCAGGCCTGCGAGTCCGACCACGATGTTCAGGCCCATGGCCGCCGCGGCGAAGATCAGAACCTGTGTTGCGATCGACATGTTGGCGTCCGAGCCGTTCTGGGTGAACGGGAAGAAGAACGCGACTGCGAAGGCAGCAAGGGTTAGCACGTGTTTGTGCCTGGTCGTGACGTGTCCCAGCCACGACAGAAGTCCCGCTCGGATCCCAGTGATCAGCAGGGCCGTCACAAATACGAGGAACAGCATGAAGGTCCATGCGTCAGCCAGGCCGAGGGCGTACGCCGTCCCGAACAGGAGCGCCGCCATGAGTGCGACGATGGCCAGGATCTCGACCCAGGCAGGGAGGTGTGCCTCGGCGAGGTCGCGGGTCTCCTTGGGCAGGACCAAGCGTGAAGCGGCAAACAGCAGCAGGGCTCCGAGGAACGAGAGCCAGCCGCCCGGCTCGATGTTGACCAGGCCATCTGCCTCAACGGTGATGCCCACGAGAACCATGGCAATGAAGAGCACGGCCCAGGTGGCCAGGGCTCGAAGACCGAGGGCGGTGTCTGCCCATTGACCCAGGGATGTCAGCGGGCCCCTGTCCGACAGGAGCAGGATGACGGCGAGCAGGCCAAGCGCGATTGCCTGGATCTGCAGACTGGCGGGGTTGAAGCTGATGGAGAGGTTGCCCAGGACTTGTGGGTCGTAGCTCCAGGAGAGCAGGGACCCGATGATGAGCAGACCGGCGCCGGCCAGCCCCAGGGGCCAGGCCTTGGAGCCATGTCTGACCACAACGGACTCGGGGATGTTGGGGATTCTGATCATGCGCGGTCCACCGCCTTCGCACCGAGCAGGCCCTGTGGTCGGAATACCAGGACAAGGATGAGCAGGACGAAGGCCCAGACGTCCTTCCAGGGGCTCCCGCCGAACTGGCCTGGGACGTATTGAGTTGCCATGCTTTCGACCACGCCCAGGGCCAAGCCGCCGACGACTGCACCCTGGATGTTCCCGATGCCGCCCAGGACCGCCGCAGTGAAGGCCTTGAGGCCGGCCAGGAAGCCCATCCGGAAGTCGA
>DASRVZ010000060.1:0-4900 GCA_035654835.1 Dermatophilaceae bacterium
TCGGGGTCGACCGGGCCATCCCGCCGATCTACCAGGGACTGCACGACCCCAAGGTCAGCTTGAAGGCGCTCCAGTCCGCGTTCAAGTGAGCTGACCGGGCGTTCACGTGAGTCGCGGGGAGCCCGTCGTGGGTCTCTAGCCAGTTGGGCTCAAGCGGCGCACGGCGGGTTCTCCAGGACTGGCGCTGCCCGGCTTGGCGTGCATAATTGGCGACCGTCACACTTGTGACCGTTCACACGCGCTGCAAGGTTCCCGTGACAACTCAACTGCCCAAAGACCGCGCACCGAGCATCCGGGATGTCGCGCGCCTCGCCGGAGTCTCATATCAAACCGTCTCGCGCGTGCTCAACAACCATTCGAGCATCCGTGAGACCACCAACGCTCGAGTGCTGCAGGTCATGGGGGAGATTCAATACCGGCCCAATCGGGCCGCGCGAGCGCTGGTCACCCGCCACTCCCGCACGATCGGCGTGTTGTCGGCATCAAGCGCGCTGTACGGTCCGGCGAGGAGCGTCGTCGCTATCGAGGATGCCGCCCGGGCTGCCGGCTACTACGTCAACGTCGCCAACCTGGCGGCGTCGGATCCGGAGTCCATCGCGCAGGCGCGCGAGCATCTGATGGAACAGGCGATCGAGGGCCTCGTCGTCATCGCGCCCCAGGTGCGCGTGTTCGACGTGCTCGCCCGGACGTCGATCGACGTGCCGTACGTAAGCTTTCAGACCACCGGTCGTGCGGAGGATCAAGTCCCCGCCGATCAGGTCCTGGGTGCGCGCCTGGCAACCCGTCACCTGATCGAGCTGGGCCACCGCGACATCATCCACATCGCGGGGCCGCAGGACTGGACCGAGGCCGAGGCCCGGATGCGTGGTTTCCTCGAGGAGATCGACAGTGCAGAGCTGGGGACCATCCCCCCGATCCTCGGCGACTGGACTGCAGAGTTCGGCTACTACGCGGGTCGGGAGCTCCTGAGAACTGGAGGGTTTACGGGCGTGTTCGCCGCGAGCGACCACATGGCCCTGGGACTCCTGCACGCCTTTCGGGAAGGCGGGATCGACGTGCCGGGCCAGATCTCCGTCGTGGGCTTCGATGACATGCCTGACACCAGACACTTCCAGCCACCGCTCACGACGGTGCGGCAGGATTTCGACAAGATCGGGCGGCGCACGGTCGCGCTGCTTCTCGGCGAGCTGACCGGCGAGCTGACCGGCGATGTCACGGGGGATGTCACGGAGGGTGACGAGCAGATCCTGCCCGAGCTTGTCGTGCGGGACTCGACGGGACCTGCTCCGGGCACGACCGCAGTGACGCACGCGTGACCCCCCTGCGGATTTGACATGACGAGGACGCCGTGGGATCACTCCTGTCCAATGTGGACGGTCACATCGAGTTGTTGATCGCCACAATCCCGCGCGGCATGACAAAGAGGTCAAGCTTGTGAGCAGACAATGGGCCACCGTTGGCAGCCATGTCGACTAACCACACCATCCTCGAGATGCGCTCCATCACCAAGGAGTTCCCGGGGGTCAAGGCCCTCTCCGACGTCTCCATCCTCGTGCAGGCGGGGGAGATCCACGCCATCTGCGGCGAGAACGGGGCGGGCAAGTCGACGCTGATGGACGTGCTCTCCGGCGTGTACCCCGCGGGCAGCTACACCGGGGACATCATCTTCCAGGGCGACGAAGTGCACTTCAAGGACATTCGCTCGAGCGAAGCAGCCGGCATCGTCATCATCCATCAGGAGGTCGCCCTGATCCCCGAGCTTTCGATCACCGAGAACATCTTCCTCGGAAATGAGCCGACGAAGCGGGGCGCGATCGACTGGGTCGACGCCAAGAAACGCGCGCTCGAGCTTCTTGCCAGGGTCGGGCTACACGATGATCCCGATACTCAGATCAAGCACATCGGCGTGGGCAAGCAGCAGCTCGTCGAGATCGCCAAGGCCCTCAGCAAGTCGGTCGAGCTGCTGATCCTCGACGACCCCACCGCTGCCCTGAACGAAGCGGACTCCGAACATCTGCTCGACCTCATCCGCGGGTTGAAGGGTAAGGGCGTCAGTTCCATCATGATCTCGCACAAGCTACGCGAACGACCCTATTCTCGAGCCGTTGACGAAGTAGCACAGCTGACCATGTAGTCACACTCCGCCCAGATGAGGGGCCGGCCGCCACGCAGGTGTGGGCCGGCCCCTTCTGCGTGCGCTCACATACCGGCGTCACCTGCGCTGGCCTGGTCGCGGCTGGGAATGTCACGCGCGTCCGCGGTTGTTGACGCACATGACCTGCCGACGAACACCATGCGAGGAGCGACGTGTTCCTGACTGCCGAGCTGGCTCCGATCTCCTGGGGTCCGCAGAATCCCCGCGCTTCCGGGAGTGAGGGCAGTGGACGTCAGGGCCCGGCATTAGGCTGGGTCCCGATGACAGCAGACCAGCACCCCTCCCCGAGCGTGCAGAATGCCCCCGACCCGCAGGACGAGTCGAGCGCCCTCGAGTCGATCGTCGACGTGAGCACCGAGACGCCTGCGGAGCGGGTCGCACGGTTCGAGGCTGAGGCGATGCCCTTCCTGGACCAGCTCTACAGTGCGGCACTGCGGACGACGCGCAATCCGACCGACGCCGAGGACCTCGTCCAGGAGACGTTCGCCAAGGCGTTCGCCGCCTTCCACCAGTACAAGCCCGGCACCAACCTCAAGGCCTGGCTCTACCGGATCCTGACGAACACCTACATCAACACCTACCGCAAGAAGCAGCGCCAGCCGTTGCAGTCCGATGCGTCCGAGGTCGAGGACTACCAGCTGGCGCGGGCCGAGTCCCACACGTCAAAGGGTCTGCGTTCGGCCGAGACCGAGGCGCTGGACCACCTGCCCGATTCGGACGTCAAGCGAGCGCTGCAGGCGATCCCCGAGGACTTCCGCCTTGCGGTCTACCTGGCCGACGTCGAGGGGTTCGCCTACAAGGAGATCGCGGAGATCATGGATACGCCGATCGGCACCGTGATGTCGCGGTTGCACCGTGGTCGGCGTCAGCTGCGAGAGCTACTCACCGACTACGCGCGTGAGCGTGGCTTCATCGTTGAGGGGATCACGTCATGACATTCGACGAGCACGAGGAGATGGACTGCTCCCGCACCCTGCTGCAGGTCTATTCATACCTGGACGGAGAGATGGGTCAGGACGACTGCGACAAGATACGCGATCACCTGGCGCACTGCGGTCCGTGCCTCAAGGAGTACAACATCGATCAGATGCTCAAGGCGCTGGTGCACCGTTCATGCGAGTGCGAAGCGGCCCCAACGCAGTTGCGGATGCAGATCATGGCCCGCATCACCACCATCACCGGCGAGCTCCAGGACTGACCCGCACCGGCTGACCCGCAAGCAGAAGACCCCCCGCGCCTTGAGGAGCGGGGGGTCTTCTGCGTGCGGGTGTCGAGCGCGGCTCAGGCGTTGGGCTTGCGGCCGTGGTTGGCGGCGTTGCCCTTGCGGGAACGGCGTTTGCGGGCGCGCTTGCTCATATCTGCTCCAAAGAAAAGGTGACTGGCTATGGCCCGTTCGGGCACAATCACGCCCCGTTCGGGCCTGATCCCCGCTATTGTGTCATACAAGGAAGTCGGGGGACCACCTGGTAGTGCCAAGCCGCGCACGACGGCAATCACGAGCAAATCACCCCAAACTGACGGTGATCGCTGTAATCGCCATGCCGCTTTCACCAATGAGATTGCGCGAATGTCAGACGCAGGTCTGTATTCGCAGTTCAGCTTGTGCATCGTGTCACGATCAGAACAGCTTCGGACGCCAATGCGGCAACGGGGCCTCGCTTCAACAAAAGGTCCCGCTGCTCCTCAAACGAGAAGGAATGATCATGAAGACCATCGCCAAGGTTATCGAGTCCATGCTCACCAAGGACGCCACTCAGCAGTGGACCGGTCAGACCTCCGCAGTCCAGTCGCGCAACATCTGGAGCTGGGGCGGCTACGCGGGCTGACCGCGACCACCATCTAGTTCTTCCCGGTTCTCTCCCGGCCCAACGGTAGGTTGGGTCGGGTGAACGAAACGGTCTCGAAGGGACGCCCACCATCAGCGGGCGTCCCTCCGCATGGCGTGGCCACGTATATCGCAGTCGTCTCGCTCAGCGCGGTGGGGCTCGCGGTGTTGGGCTGGCTGATGCACCCGTTGAAGCAAGACGACATTCTGGCGCTGGTAGTGCTCTGTGTGATGGGTCTCCTGAGTTCGTCCTCGGCGGAGAGCAACATCGGGGGGCGCATCGGTTTCTCCTTCACCAGCATCATCCTGCTTTCGGCAGTGGCCATCCTTGGCCCGTTCGGGGCGGCAGTAGTCGGCGCTGTGACCTATCTGCTGGTGGTCAAGACGGATCGGTTTCAGGTGCGCGTCTTCAACTCCGCCATGGCCTCAGCCATCGGCGCTGTTGGCGGGATCGTCTATCTCCTGGTCGGCGGTGCGTCCGACGTCACTCCCGTCGGCGGTGGCGCTTGGCCCCTGCTGCTGGGAGTGGGTCTCCCGCTGATGGTGGCGGATGTGGCTCAGTGTCTGAGCAACGCCGTGATCCTGTCCGGCATCGTTCGGCTGAGCCAGGGCACCCCGATCCGCCGGTTCGTCCTGAGCATGCTGGGCACCTCCGGCCCCATCTATATCGGCTATGGCGTCATAGGCTTCCTGTTCGTCGTGCTGTGGATCCCTGCGGGGGTGGGGCCGTTCAGCGGGGTTCTGATACTGGCGCCGCTGTTCACCGCCCGCTGGGCTTTCGTGCAGTACGGCGACGAGCAGCGCGCCCACACTCGCACCCTCAGTGCGTTGGCCGCGGCCGTGGAGACCAAGGACCTGTATACGCGGGGGCACAGCGAGCGGGTGGCTCTTCTGTGTGAGCTGATGGCCGGGTCCCTGGC
>DASRVZ010000061.1:0-10987 GCA_035654835.1 Dermatophilaceae bacterium
CAACACTCGTACGCTCGGTAAACACCGGGGCCTCCCACACATGTAGGCACTGCCGAACAGGACCTCTGCTCGGTAACCCACGATCCTCTGTGTGAGTGAGGTCCCGGCCCGCAACGAACGGGCACCTACATACCGTCTAGGCCGATGCCGTTCTTGCGGAGGCGATTTCGAGGATCAGAGCCCGGAGTGCTTCGCCAGCCCACGCACGTAGGCCGCCTGGCCCGCATGCTGCAGGTCGTCCGAGAGGATGCTGACAACGCGCACAGCGAGGGTGACCGGCGGGTCCCACGACGTGTCGACGATCCTCGCGAAATCTGGCTCGGTGAGGGTGCCCAGGTAGTCGATGGTTCGGGTGTGCACGGCGTCGTAGTAACCCGCCAGCAGCTCTGGGCCAGGGCGTACGGCGGCTACGTCGGCTGCGCTCTGGCTGTAGCCCGTGGCCGAAGGCTCAAACGGGAGGTTGAAACGGTCGACCCAGCCACCGGTCGTCCAGATCTGGTCATCGCCCATCAGATCGGCGACGTGGTCGTCCTGCACGCGAGTGAGGTGCCAGACCAACCAGGCAATCGTGTTCGCCTCCGGATCGGCCCGGAATGTCAGCACCTCGATGCTGGCGTCCTTGACCACGCCATGAACCAGCGCGCGGATCCGGCCGAAGGCCTCAATCAGTAGTTCAATAGACAACATGTATCCTCCTCTGTCGCTTTCGTCGCAGACTAGCGAACCGCGCGGTTTCCGCGCAGGAGGAGCGCGTCCTCCGGAGGCTGTACAACGAGGGCTTGTCCGGACCGTGTCCACTTTGTTGCCCGCAACCCTGCTGCAACTGGTTATTGTTGCCGAATGACGGACGCACCTGGGGACACCGACTCTACGGATTCGACGGCGGCTCCAACATCGCCGATTCCGCCAGCGCATCGTCCCCTGGTGGTTCTGGAGAAGGTCAACAAGCATTTCGGGGACCTGCATGTCCTCAAGGACATCGACCTGACCATCGGTGAGGGAGAGGTCGTCGTCGTCATCGGACCGTCGGGCTCGGGCAAGTCCACCCTGTGTCGTGCGATCAACCGGCTCGAGACCTTTGAGTCCGGAACGATCCAGATCGACGGCGTCTCTCTGCCCGACGAAGGCAAGGAGCTGGCCAGACTTCGCGCCGACGTCGGTATGGTCTTCCAGTCCTTCAACTTGTTCGCACACAAGACGATTCGCGAGAATGTCACCCTTGGTCCCATCAAGGTTCGCGGTCTTGACAAGGACAAGGCCAACGAGCGCGCCGACCAGTTGCTCAAGCGCGTCGGCATCACCGAGCAGGCCGACAAGTACCCCGCGCAGCTCTCCGGCGGCCAACAGCAACGCGTGGCCATCGCCCGCGCCTTGGCAATGGAACCCAAGGTCATGCTCTTCGACGAACCGACGTCCGCGCTCGACCCCGAGATGATCAACGAAGTCCTGGACGTCATGACCGGTCTGGCCAAGGACGGCATGACGATGGTCGTGGTCACCCACGAGATGGGCTTCGCCCGCCGGGCCGCCAACCGGGTGGTGTTCATGTCCGAGGGCCAGATCGTCGAGGAGAACACACCCCAGGAGTTCTTCACCAACCCGAAGTCGAGCCGGGCCAAGGACTTCATGAGCAAGATCCTCACTCACTGAGATTCCCCGCGTCATCCGCATAATCCGCCTACCGCACATCCGCATTTCCGCATTTCCGCCATCCGCACATCCGCGCCAAATCAGGAGGAACCATGAGACAGAACCGAAAAGCCTTCGCAGCAGCCCTCGCCGTGGCCGCGCTCGCCCTCAGCGCATGTGGCTCCGGCAGCGATGACACCGCGAAGGTGGCTGACAAACCCAGCTTCGAGGCAGGCACGACCATGGCCACGATCTCTGCCGCCGGCACGATGAAAGTCGGCACCAAGTTCGACCAGCCCGGATTCGGTCTCAAGGGCCTTGACGGCAAGCTGGCCGGCTTCGACGTCGAGGTCGCCAAGATCATCGCCGGGGCCATGGGTGTCAAGGCGGACAGCATCGAATGGATCGAGAGTCCCTCCAAGCTTCGCGAGGAGCTCATCGAAAAGGGCACGGTCGACATGGTCGCGGCCACCTACACGATCAACGACAAGCGCAAGGAGCGGATCACCTTCGCGGGTCCGTACTACGTCGCAGGTCAGCAGCTCATGGTGAAGTCCGACAACACCAAGATCACCGGCCCCGCGGATCTGAAGGCCAACCCGGACCAGAAGGTGTGCTCCGTCACCGGTTCCACCCCCGCGGAGCAGATCAAGCCTTTCCTGGCTGATCCGGCCCAGCTGGTGCTGTTCGACGTGTACGACAAGTGCGCCAACTCCCTGCGCACTGACCAGGTGCAGGTCGTGACCACCGACAACGTCATCCTGTTGGGCTTCGTCTCAAAGTCCGACAAGGCGTTCAAGCTCGTCGGCGAGCAGTTCACGAAGGAGCCTTACGGCATCGGCATCAAGAAGGGCGACGTCAAGTTCTGCGAGTTCATCAACACGACGCTCAAGGAGAACGAAGCGGCGTACACCAAGGCGTGGGCTGACACTGCCGGCACGGTCGAGGGTGCCGCGGCGGCCACGCTGCCCGAGCTCGCGCCCTGCAGCTGAGTCGAGCAACAGGTCCGTTGCGGGGGCGCTCGCCGGCTCCGGCGAGCGCCCCCGCAAGAACCACCGGACACGACCAGATACCTCGCACGCTCGACCCGTCGAACACATGAGGAGGTGACAGATGGACGCCATCACCCAGAACCTCGATATGTTCTGGAGCGGGTTCCTGCTCTCACTGACCATCTGCCTGTGGGGAGCAGTCGGCTCATTGATACTCGGGACGATCATCGCGACGTGTCGCGTGGCCCCCGTCGCGCCGCTGCGCACCTTCGGCACAGCGTGGGTCACCGTCATTCGCAACTGCCCGTTGACGGTGGTGCTGTTCATGTTCGCCTTCGGGCTCCCCGAGATCGGCGTCAACGCCACCTACTACAGGTTCGGGCTCGCAGCGCTGATCATCTACACCTCTGCCTTCGTCTGTGAGGGCCTGCGGGCGGGGATCAACTCCGTCTCGGCCGGCCAGGCCGAGGCAGCCCGCGCGATCGGCCTCACCTTCACCCAGTCGTTGACCCAGATCGTCCTCCCCCAGGCGTTCAGGACCTCGATCCCGCCGGTCGGCAGCGTCATCATCGCGATGATCAAGAACTCCGCCGTGGTTGGCGCGTTCGGCGTGGGGCGAGACCTCTTCAGCGTCGGTGAGTCGCTCACCAGTGCGCAGGGCTACGCGGCGCTGCCTGTCCTGACGGGTGTGGCCATCGGCTATCTCATGATGACGCTGCCAGCCGGTCTGGGCCTCGGCGCGCTCGAACGCAGGGTGGCGATCGCGCGATGAGCACCCCCAGCGTTCTGTATGACGCACCCGGGCCCCGCGCCCGACGCCGGGCTGCGGTGGGCGGCGCGATCGCAACCCTGGCGGTTGTGATCCTGATGGGCGTGGTCGTCAAGCGCCTCGCTGACCAGGGCCAGTTCGCCGGCCAGCTGTGGGGCCCGATCCTGAACCCGTTGGACCCTGACTTCAACGCCGTGTGGAAGCTCATCGGCAAGGGTGTTCTGGCCACGTTGACGGCCGCGGTACTCGCCATCGCCTTCTCCCTGCTGATCGGCGGCGCGGTCGGCGTCGCCCGGATGATGCTCGGCCGCCGTTCACGGATCCCGATCGTCGGTCTGATCGAGCTCCTGCGCGGCCTCCCCGTCGTGATCACGATCTACTTCGCCAGCCGGGTCCTGCCCGAGCTCGGCGTCGATCTGACCGGGATGCCGGGTGGGTCGGGTCTGTGGTTCCTCATCATCGGTCTCACGGCGTACAACTGCGTCATCATCGCCGAGATCATTCGGGCCGGCGTCGCCTCGCTCCCCGGCGGTCAGCGAGAGGCGGCCCTGGCCATCGGCCTGACTCCTGGGGCCGCGATGCGGCTGGTCCTGCTCCCCCAGGCCGTTCGGGTCATGCTGCCGGCCCTCATCAGCCAGCTCGTGGTGATCCTGAAAGACACCTCGCTGGCTGCAGTGCTCGGCCTGTACACCGAGCTGCTCAGGCAAGGGAACTTGATCGCCCTCAACCTCCACAACCCGATCCAGATCCTGTCGGTCGTCGGAGTCATCTTCATTCTGATCAACTACAGCCTCAGCCGGCTAGCCACCTGGGTCGACCAGCGGTCCGTCCGCAAGATCCCGACTCACTGAGCGCCATCGTCAGGCCACCCGAACAGCGCTGCAGGACAACACGGAAGAAGTCGCAAGCAACAACGAAGGGCCTACCTGGCGAGAGGTAGGTCCTTCGTTGTTGCTCCCTAAGCGTAACTGATTGTGAGCACCGTCACTCACAGTGAGATCACGCGGTAGCCGTCAGCGACCTCGGAGAACCGGAGCATCAACGATTTCGGTCCGACAAAGAGAGCCGTCGCCCACACATCGGCCCTCATCAGACTCGGTCCGACGACGGTGACCGATCCCCCACGGTCCACGAACATCTTGGTGTTCGGATCGTAGAGATGCGCGCCTCTCGCGGCTGTGCCGGACGTGGCAGCTCCACCGTGATGAAGCTCCACGACCTGCGCGACCCGGGAGCGATCACGCGGGTCCTCGATGCCGACCCGCCATATGGCACCCGACCCGTCGTTGACCTCGGGTTCAGGTTCGGGTTCGGTGCCTCCGACCACGACGTCTCCGCCGACATTGAGGCAGAACGCCAACCCTGACAGGTCCGCCAACCGGTTCGCGGCCCGATCTGCCGCCCATCCCTTGACCAAACCGGTGGGATCGAAGCGCAGCACACCCTGATCGTCCGGAAGCTGGTCGGTGAATGCACCCCTCGTGAGCTCGCCTGCCTGCCGGCATAGAGCCATGACCTGCTGGACCAGCGGATCCGCGTGCTCTGGATCGAGCTCACCCCTGCGGATCCGGCTGACCTCGCTGTCATCTCGGTACGTGCTGAACAGCCGATCCGCTTCTCGCAACAGATCAAACGCATCCTCAACGACGTGAGCAACCATCGGAGAGTCGACGTCCTTGCCCCGAAGGTGAATGCTGATCGGCATACCCATGATCTGCTGGACCCACGCCTTGCGACTCACAGGTGGGCTTGGTCGATCGCGGACTGCAGCGACTGCAGATAGCCATCGCTGGTGACGGTAGCCCCGGAGATCGTGTCGATCGAGGCGGACTGCTTCTGGACGACCTCCTGGTCGAGGATGGGCAGGGCGTAGCTGTTGATCTGAGCATCCTGGCTCCTGCCCTGGGGGTACTGCACCGCCTGGGCCCGGGTGACCTTGCCGCCTCGCACCGTGATCCGGACCTGGACCGGCCCCCACCGTGTGCTTGCAACACCGCCGGTGTACGCGATCGCTGCCGGTGCCGGGCTCGGCTTGGCTGCTGGGCCAGGCCTGGTCGTCGAGATCCCGCCGCTCTTCGAGGATCCTGATGGCGGGTTCGGGTCAGATGACGCGGGCTGCTGGACCACCGGGCTGGCCGAGACCGTGGCGCTGCTGGAGCTGGTGTGGTAGCTGAAGAGCAGCACCATGATCGAGATCGTGGACAGGATGGTCGTGACGATGCGTCGCATGTTCTCCTTCGTGCTTTCGTATGCCGTCCTGCGTGTACTCGGGTAGATGAAACGTTCGGTTGAGCTCGTAAAGCGTTGCGTTCAGTAGGTGAAGCGTTCGATGTGGACGTGCTCGGCCGGGACGCCGGCGTCGATGACGGCCTGCTCCGCGGCGTCCATCCAGCCGGGGCTGCCACAGATGAACACATCGTGGTTGGCGACGTCCGGCACAAGCTGACGCAGCGCCTCGACGTCCCCCAGGTGCGCCGCATGCTGGGGCAGCCAGCTGTGTCGTGATGAGGCCCTGCGGCCGGTCACGACGAACAACCGTGCCCGACGCGACCCGGCCAGGGCCGACAGCTCATCCACGAAGATGCGGTCTGCATCGGAGCGGACCCGGTAGACCAGGGTGACATCGCCGGGCCGCTGGTCCATGGCCTCAAGCAGTGCCCGCATCGGCGTGATACCGATCCCCGAAGCCATGAGCAGGACCTTGCGACGGGTCCGAACTCCCTCATGCAGCCGACCGTAGGGGCCCTCGAAGAGCACCCTCGTTCCCGGGCGCAAACGCGCCAGCCGCGACGACCCGTCCCCCAAGTGCGCAGCGGTGATCCGCAGAGTCCGGCCGTCCGGCGCCGCGGACAAGGAGTAGGGGTGGGCCCGGCTGGCACCGGGGCCGCCCAGGAACCGCCACTGCAGGAACTGACCGGCCCGGACCGGCAACCGGTGCAGGTCCCGGCCGCTCATGACGACCGTGGTGACCGCGTCATTCTCGGCCCGGACCTCCTGGACGACGATCTGATGGCGCAGGCTTCGCCACATCGGCTGGCCGACTCGCCAGAAGAGCACGCTGCCCGCTGCCGCAGCCCATAAGGCCCACCAGTAGATCGTGGCCACCGGAGAGGTCAGGAAGTCTTTGCCGGTCCAGAGCTGGTGCGGCAGCGCCAGCCCCACGCCGAGATAGGCGTACAGATGGAGCAGGTGCCATGACTCATAACGCAGTCGGGACCGGGCTGCCTTGATCGAGGTGACGGTGACCATGACCAGTGCCGCCGTGCCGGCCACGGCGAGCAGCATCCCCGGGTAGTTGACGACGAAGTCGACGATCGTGCCCCACAGTCCCGCGGGTGAGGTCGCCGCGTATCCCAGGGTGATCGCGACAACGTGCACCACCATCAGGTTGAACGACCAGAAGCCCACCAGGCGGTGGCGTCGGGCCAGCTCGTCCTGTCCATACGTCTTCTCCACCAACGGGATTCGGGCCATCAGCAGGACCTGTATCAACAAAAGGTCCGAGGCCACCAAGCCGGTCAACCGGCCGACGCTGATCAGTCCCGTGCCCGTGCTACCTAGATCCTGAAGTCCGCCCCCGGAGACCCACAACGCGACCACCATCAGCGTGGAGGACCAGACAAACACCCGAAGGCGTCACGCCACCAGCCCGGCACGCGAGGCACCGTCACAGAGGCGTGGCGGCTGCCCATCCGGGACGAGCCACCGCTCGACTTTCGCTTCGACGACGTGCGCGGCGCCAACACCGTGTCCGCTGAGAAGTTCATGGTTCAAGAGTGGCCGCCAATCTTTGGCGATTCCTGTGACGTGTTCTGTGAGTTGTCTGTGAGCGCGCTGCGGCCTGGCACGGAATTGTCCGACCGGCACACTGCCTCCGACCGGCATACTGCCCACATGAGCAGCAACGTGGATCTCCTTCTCGTCGAAGACGACCGTGAGCTGTCAGCCATGCTCGTGCGACTTCTGGCCGAGGAGGGCTACGACGTCACCCACGCCCCGGATGGCCAACGCGGCCTGCACCTCGGGCTGACGCGCTCGTTCGCCGTCTTGGTCATCGACCGCGGACTACCAGCCATCGAGGGTCTTGACCTGCTTGCCAAGCTGCGCACCAAAGGCGTCAACACGCCCGCGCTGATCCTGTCTGCGCGAGGCACCACGGCGGACCGCATCGACGGCCTTGACGCGGGGCCGAGGACTACCTGACCAAGCCGTTCGACGTCGGCGAGCTCCTGGCCAGGTTGCGCGCTCTCCAACGCCGGCACACGTCGACCTCCGCGGTGCTGCAGCTCGGACGTCGCGTCCTGGATCTGCAGAGTCGGCTGGTCCTTGAACCGGGGGCCGACCCCGCCACCGGGGTGTCGCTGTCCGAACGCGAGTCCCAGCTGCTCGAGGTCCTGGCCAGGCGGCCGCGTCGGGTGTTCTCCCGCGCCGAGCTGCTCGACCTGGTCTTCACCGAAGCCGAGTCGGAGATCGTGGCCGACACCTACGTCCACTACTGCCGGCGCAAGCTCGGGCGTGACGTGATCAGGACCGTCCGTGGTCTTGGCTACCAGCTCGGCTCGACATGAGGATCCCGCAAACGGGTAGAGAGAGCGACCTCGGTCTGGTGCGCGGCGCCGCACGCAGACTGGGCCTCCAATCGGCCGCTCTGGTTGCCCTGGCGGTGATCGTTCTGGTGGCGATCAGCACAATCTTGGTGCTGCGACAACAGAACGCCTCGGCCGAGGCGCTGCTGGAACAGGCAACGACCAGGGCCGACGATGCACAGGACCCGCCGGCGGGGACATGGCTGGCACTGCGCGGACCGTATGGGTTGGAGACCTCCCCCGGCATTCCATCGGCCCTCCCCGACCTGCGAGCGCTGGACGAGGTCGCGCGCACCTCCAGGACGAAGACCGCCATCGTGCACGTTGGCACGTCCGAGTACCTCGTGCGCACCGTTCTGCGCGATGACACCACCGTCCAGGCGATCCTCGACCTGGGACCCCAGCACGATCAGCGCTCCGACCTCACGCGCGTCCTGTTGGCGGTCGGAGCCGTAGGGCTCGTCCTGTCGGCCTTCGTGGGCACGTTGATGGCACGTCGCGCGGTGCGCCCGTTGTCAGATGCCTTGGCGATGCAGCGTTCGTTTGTCGCCGATGCCAGCCATGAGCTCCGGACCCCCCTGACCCTGCTGAGCACCAGGGCGCAGCTGCTCCGGCGTGCGCTGGCCGCTGACGGTGCCGACCCAACCGTGGTGAAGGACGCCGACGGTGTCGTCGCTGACGCTGCCCGGATGACCGAGCTGGTGGAGGAGCTGCTCGTCGCCGCCGACCCATGGTCCAACCCGGAATCTGCTCCGGTCGAGCTGGCCACGCTGTGTGCGGAGCTCGTGGCCAGCGCCCGGGACTATGCCGAGAGCAACCAGGTCACTCTCATCCTTGACCGGCCCGATGCAGTCGACGTCACGACAACCGGCAACGCCGTGGGCCTGAGGCGGGCAGTGCTGGCGATCCTCGACAACGCCATCGCGCACACCCCGCCTTCGGGCACTGTCACCGTGTCAGTTCGGCTCCTGGGCCGGGACGCAGTCATCGACGTCTGCGACACCGGTCCGGGGATCGCTGCTGAAGAGGTCGACCGGGTGTTCGACCGTTTTCACTCCAGCCACCACAAGGCCAGCCGGCGCAGCTATGGGTTGGGCCTTGCACTGGCGCGCGAAGTCGTGGCCAGGCAGGGAGGAAGGATCGTCGTCCTGTCGACGTCGGATAGCGGGACCACCTTCCGGGTCTCGCTGCCACATGGCTGACCCGCCTCGGGATGAGTCCAGGCCCCAGATCAGATCAGGTCAGGCCAAGCTCCTTGGCTTCTTCCCACAGCTCCGCGCGCACGCTGGGGTGAGCAGTGTGTTCGATCAGGTGACGCGCTTGCGTCTTCTCGTCGTAGCCCCACAGCTTGGCTACACCCTGCTCGGTCACGATGGCGGTCTGCTGGAACGAGGTCACCGGCTCGTCCAGAAGCGGAACCACGGTCGAGACATCGGCTTTGGGGTGCCAGCTGCGCAGCGCGATGAACGCCTGGCCGCCAGGGGAATGCAGTGCCCCGACGATGAAGTCGGTCTGCCCGCCATAGCCGGAGTGGATCCTGGCGTTGATCCGCGAGGCATTAGCCTGCCCGAACAGGTCAACCTCAAGAGCAGAGTTCACACTCGTCATCGCACGGTTGGCGGCAATCAGCGCGGGGCTGTTGGTCTTTTCGGTGCGCAGCATGCGGACGCGGGAGTTGCGGTCCACCCAGTCATACAGCTCGCGTGTTCCGAAGCAGAAGGACGCTGTCAGAGGGTGCGCCGCGTCGAGCGCGTGTGCCTTGTCGAGATCAAGGACGCCGTCGGAGAACATCTCGCTCCAGATCCGCAGCCCACGCCGACCCGCGAGAGCATGCAACGTGGAGTCGGGCACCGCCCCGATGCCAAGCTGGAGCGTTGCCCCGTCACTGATCATGGCGGCAATGCGTTCTGCGATCACGAGACTGGGGTCATCGACAGGGTTGGAGTGCGCGGCGGTGAGCTCGAAGTCCATCTCCACCGCGAAGTCGACCTGCTCGATCTCGATCTGGGCGTCGCCAAAGGTGTACGGCATACGGGAGTTGATCACCGCGATCACGAGGCCACCCCTGGCGCGGCATGCGTCAACGGCGGCGGGAAGCACGTTGACCTCGATTCCCAGACTCAGCAGGCCCTCTCGCGGCGGTGCGCAGTGCAGCACCACGACGTCGGGCGGCATCGTCTGTGAGAACAGGAACGGCACCATGGACAGCCTGCTGGGGACGTACGACAGCGCCGGGTGACGCCGCATCCCGGGCCCAACGAAACTGGTCTCGGCAATGACACCGGGGCGTTCGGAGACGCCTGCATGCGCGTTGAGCATGTAGATGCGGTAGCTCTCGATCGAACGGTCGATGGCGTCAACCACCAGCCAGGGCGTGGCCACGTTTCCGCTGACCACCACTCTGGGAACGCCGTCAATGAGAGATAGGCGACGTTCAAGCTGCTCGAGGTTTATGATCCGCATGATTCTCATGGTGCCCGACGGTTGCTCGGGGCCGGCGCCTGGGTCCACCCCGGCTCCGCGCTCACCTCGAACCGCCGTCCGGTGACGCTATGGGGTTCGATCCTGATGAAGTGCGACTTCGGTGCCGTATGCCACGGAAAGAGCGGCAATTCGATCACCTCCAGGACGTCGTAGAGGCGGTTCACCTCCAGGCCTTCACCCTTCAGCACGACGCTCCAGGCGCTTCCAGTGTCGACGTCGTACCCATCCACCTCGAAGGCGACCCAGTGGCCAACAGCAGCGGTGAACTTGGTACCCAGAGCGGTTCGAATCAGCACGCTTCCGTGGTCGACCAGGTAGTTGACCGGGAAGATGTCGGGCCGCTCGTCAACGATCACGGCCAACCGACCCACGTCCGCCTGCCGGAGCAGTGCCCATGACTCAGTCGCCGACAGCTCGATCCCGGCGTTCGACGCGCCACTACTCATGAGGTCAGTCTGGCGGCACGCCCCGCACCGCGGAAGGCCCAACAGGTCCCGAACTGCCGGTCAGTGCTCCGGACGCGGTGG
>DASRVZ010000062.1:0-2138 GCA_035654835.1 Dermatophilaceae bacterium
GCTACCACGATCTCGGCGACGACTACTTCCAGCGCCGCCGTGATCCACAACGAGAGACCCGCCGGCTCGTCACCCAGCTCGAGCAGCTTGGCTACCACGTCGACCTCACTACCCCGGATAGCCCAGCAGCCTAGCCATCACTCGACAACCCATCAGCGCTCCGGATTCCAACCCGTCGCGCCACATATCTGCGTGCCCGAAGCCGCTTGGCTACCGGTTGTATTTCACCCCAGATCGAACACCGACTGTTCGCGCACATCTCGATGAACTGGCGGGGCCGCCCACTGACCAGCCACGAGGTGATCGTGAACCTCATCGGAGCGACGACGACCCGAACCGGCCTGACCGTGCACGCCGAAGCGAACACCAACAGCTACCCTCGCGGCATCAAGGTCACCAAGCAGGAGATGGAAGCCATCGCGCCGCAACTCAAGCCGAACTCCTTCCACGGCGACTGGAACTACACGCTGCGTCCTCGAACTACCCCACTGTAACTAACTCGGCTGTTTTATTTCCTCGCGAGCCCTTACTCGTGGCGAACTACGAGATTACGAGAGGATTCCACCGCAAAGGACGGATAAGCAGGCGCCGAAGGGAGATCGACGATGGGCCAGGGGAATCAGGGCAAGTCGCTCTACTGCTGGATCGGCATCCACAAGTGGGTGACACGCACGAATGCTGGCGCTCGGTGGCAGGAATGCGGACGCTGCGGCAAGTACAGCGGCAAGGTCGTCACAGCCAACCGATTCCCCCCGGCGGCATGGGGGACGGAAACGGCGGCAGCTCCTAGCGCGGATTTCCGCGCAGCCGGTTGACCGCAAGGCCGGGGGACGGCGCTGGGAGCTTGTGCGGTGTTCTGCGCCTGATTCTTGAGCGGGCTCTCGGATGGTGACCCGATCCCATTGTGTCGATCGGGCTGTTGAATCACATGGACGTAGTTACATCAGGTCGCGCCTCGGGACCGTTGATCAGCAATGGGTCTACCCGAAACCGCCGAAATACAAGGCGATCCCCGCACGACGCGCCGAGCACGGCAATCACGTCAAGGCGATGATACATCTGGTAAACCTACATACGACAGGTGGATCACCACAAGCAAACCCCAGAGTGGTTCACCACGCCCGAGCAGGTCAACCACCGCCGCTACGAGGCCCTACGGGCCTTTTACGTCGAGGGACTGACCCACGCCCAAGCCGCCGCCCGCTTCGGCTACACGCGCTGGGCGATGGTCAACCTGGTCCGCGAACACCGCGCCGGACGACTCGACCTGTTTGCCCCGGCCCGTAAACCCGGCCCGCCACCGGGTCCGCGACGGCCAAGGACCGCGCCCGCGGCCGGGTCATCGCACTACGCCGACAGGGACTCTCCACCTACGAGATCTCCGCCCAACTGGCTGGCGAACACACGCCGCTGAACCGGACCAGCGTCGCGGAGATCCTCACCGAGGAAGGCTTCTGGCGGCTGCCACGCCACCCCGAGCCGGCCGCCAGCATCAACCCGGCTACCCCCGGCCGAGACACCGGCCTACTCCGCACCGCGAAGCTGGACTTCACCAGCTGGCCGGCCAGGGTGGAGACCGGCAAGGCCGGGCTGCTGCTCCTGGTGCCCGACCTGATCGCACTGGACCTGCCCGCCCTGGTCCACGCCGCCGGCTACACCGGCACCCGCGTCGTTCCCGCCACCTCGTGGCTGCTGTCCTTGCTGGCGCTGAAACTGACCCGCACCCGGCGCGTCAGCCACGTCGATGACCTGCTGCTCTCCGACCCGGCCGCGGGCCTATTCGCCGGACTGGGCATCCTGCCCAAGAAGTCCGCGCTCACCGACTACTCCTACCGCACCAGCCACGCCCACCAGCGGGCCTTCCTGGCCGCCCTGGACGCCACGATGATCGCAGCCGGCCTCGCGACCGGAGCCGACGCGATCTTCGACCTGGACTTCCACGCCGTCATGCACTGGGGACACGACCCAGGGGGCCGTCAAAGTCGTGGTGTAGGCGTGTGACCTGGGCGTTTGTGGTGCTGCCAGCGGTGTGTCGTGTGTGACGGGTGTGGCCTGTGGGGTTTGGATGGCAGTTCTCAGGCCACCTTCCAGACCCAGGACCACACCCGCCGATGTCATCCTCGCGCACCGCCGCTGCT
>DASRVZ010000063.1:0-38590 GCA_035654835.1 Dermatophilaceae bacterium
TTCAAGCCTCTGACCTGCGGGTTTGCTCCCCCGACTGGACTCGAACCAGTAACCTGCCGATTAACAGTCGGCTGCTCTGCCAATTGAGCTACAGGGGAATGCTGCGGGTGAGACTGTAGCAAAGGGGACGGCCAGTCCTGAAACTGGCTCCCAACCGGAAATCCGATCAAACAGGCAGTCCGACCTGGTCCCTCAGATGTGCCAAAGCGGCCTGGACGTGCGCCTGGACCTCAGGGTCGTCGGCACGCGCGTATCGACCCAGGATCGTCTGAGGGATGAGCTCGCGCGTGGCAAAATCCTGCCGTACTGCGACTCGGCCCGTCCGCCGGTCACCGAGGTTGAGGCGCGTCGAGAGAACCACGCTCGCCTGAACTCGCTCACGCACCGTCTCGGGCAGCAGTGTCTGCTGATCACGGAAGGACCATTGACCGGCACGTCGTCCGTCGGCCCACGTCACGGTCAGTGTCGCCGTCACGGGCTCCCACGCCCCCGCGTCAACGGAGAGCCACCGACGCCGAAGGATGCGCTCGACGCTCGACGTGAACACGGCCAGAGCGTAGGTCGTGGCAACGACATACCCGCCGGTGTTGTCATCGACCGCGAACGCCAGGACCCGCTCCCCCTTGGCCAGCTCAAGTGCTTTCTGGATGGCTGGAGGCAGGTCGGGACGCGTTGCCCGACGGGTGAGCCGTCCCATCAGTCCTGCCTGGACTGCAGGTTGGCGAGCTCGCGCTGGAGGTCCTGCAGGTGGACGCCGAGCTCACGGCTGGCGTCGGTGTCATCTGGCGGCACCCGACGCATCGCGCTGATGGCATCGCCGATCTGGCGGATCAGCGGGACCTCCTGCATGCGGGTGAGAAGTCCCTCGACATAGCGACGCTCGGGCAGTCCTGTGGTCTTGTCGAAGCGGGCCGGCACCGATGCCACGGCGAGCTCGCTGACCAGGGGGCGAACCGTCAGAGCTGCGGCCTCGCTGACCCGATCAGCCCAATGACCTGGCTGGCTTGCTGCCTCGATGCCGCCGGCCGCCCGGATCGCGTCATGGACCGCACGATGGGCAGGGGCGCTGAAGGACTCGGGAGCGATCGCATCGAAGTTTGCCGGGTCGATCAGGCTCGGGAACTGCAGGGCCGCCTGGAGCAGCTGCCGTTCAGCCGAGACCACCGGGTCGCGCAGGTCCGGGCGGGGCATCTCGAAGGCGTGCTCATCGCCATGCACTCCTTCAGGGTCGGGACCGGGCTCGTGCTCCTGTTCGTGGCTCTGCTCGCTGCCATATTCCGTATCGACCGCGCGCGCCCGTGAGTCGGTGACCGACGCGGGTGCAACCATCGCGGCGGGGGCAGCGGTCGCGGCGGGGGCAACGGTCGCCGCGCGCGCCGCCATACGAGTGGCTCGACCGACCTCGCTGGCGACCTGCTCGACCTCGACGCCCAACCATCCGGCCACGGTGCGGGTGTATTCCGGCCGCAGGGAACGATCGCGAATGCCGGCCACGATGGGGGCCACAGCCTCCAGGGCCCGGACCCGGCCCTCGGCGTTGGCCAGGTCGAAGCGGGCGATGGTGGTGCGCACCGCGAACTCGAACATGGGGACTGCGTCTTCAATCAGAGCCCGGATGGCGGCGTCTCCCCCTGTCTGACGCAGCTCGCAGGGGTCCTTGCCCGATGCCTCGACGGCCACGAAGGACTGTGAGGCCCAACGCTGGTCCTCGCCGAACGCGCGCATGGCTGCCTTCTGCCCTGCGGCGTCACCGTCGAACGTGAAGACCACCTTGGCCGGCGCCAGGTCGTTCTCGTCGCGCATGATGCGGCGCAGGACCTTGATGTGCTCGAGGCCGAACGCGGTGCCGCACGTTGCCACAGCGGTCTCGATGCCAGCGAGGTGGCAGGCCATGACGTCCGTATAGCCCTCGACCACGACCGCCTGTCGATCCTTGGCGATCGCCTTCTTGGCCATGTCCAGGCCATAGAGCACAAACGACTTCTTGTAGATCGTGGTCTCGCTGGTGTTGAGGTACTTGGCCTCGATCCGGTCGTCGTCGAAGAGCCGCCGCGCGCCGAAACCGACCACGTCGCCGGTGATGTCACGGATGGGCCACATCAGCCGACCACGGAAGCGGTCATAGAGGCCACGACCTCGACCGGCCAGTCCGGCCGCAACGATCTCGTCGTCGCTGAAACCCTTGTCCCGCAAGTGTTTTGTGAGCTCTTCGCCCCCGCGAGGTGAGAATCCGACGCCGAACTTGTCGGCCGCCATACGGTCGAAGCCGCGTTCGCGCAGGAAGTCCCGACCGGGGCGCGCTTCGGGCAGGTTGAGCAGGGCGGCGCTGTAGAACTCCGCCGCCACGCGGTGGGCCTCGACCAGTCGCGACCGCTTGCCCAGACCCTCACCACTGCGGGGTCCGCCACCCTCTTCGTAGCGCAGCTCCATGCCCAGCTTGCCGGCCAGTCGCTCGACCGCCTCGGCAAAGGTCAGGTGCTCGACCCTCTGCACGAAGGAGATAACGTCGCCACCCTCGCCACAGCCGAAACAGTGCCAGGCGCCGGTGGCCGGGCGCACGTTGAACGACGGGCTCTTCTCGTCGTGGAACGGGCACAGCCCCTTCAGGGAGCCCGGGCCGGCCGAGCGCAGGGTGACGTGCTCTCGCACCACATCCTCGATCGACGACCGCTCCTTGACCTGAGCCACGTCTTCAGCCTTGATCAGACCCGCCACACTGCCTCCTCCACGCCGTGGTGATTCTAGGCGGTTGATTCCTTGTACGTCGGCCTGCTGCGACTCAGGAACTGCCCGCTAGCCGGTTTGTTTCACTAGTACCGGTCGATCGCGCCGTATTGATGCAACAAACCAGCCAACGGCACGTCACCTAGCACCAGGTCTGGTGCAACACCATGGCCCGCGGATCCGACAGCGAGGCGACCTGGTCGATGATCGCCCTCAGCGCAGCCCCATCGTCGGCGGCGGCCATAAAGTCGACACGGTGCAGCGGATCCAGACGGGCCTCGGGCTGGTCGAGATAGGCGGCCACGAGCTCGTGGATCTGTTCACGCTGATCGCCCAACACAGACTTCCGTTCGTCGGTGAACATCACGAAGTGAGCGGCCGTGCCCTTCAGCACGGCACACTCAGCACGGACGTCGTCAGGGATCACCAGGTCTGCCCCGTATCGGGTAAGTGGCCCATCACCGTATCTGGCCCGGGTCGCCACCCCGACCGACTGCACGAACCGCCCGATAAGCATGCTCGTCATATCCTTCAGGGCAGCCAGGTCGGTGCGAGAACCGTTGTGGGACTGGGGGATCCACCCAGTGGCGAGCAAACGCGACAACGCCTCGGCCAGCTCCGCTTCGTCCAAGTCGGGGGCATACAGCTCTCGCGTCAGTCCGATGACGGCCGCCATCTCCGACGTCGAGCGCAACGCGCTCAGGTCGACCCGCCCTGAGGCCACCGCGTCCTCGACGTCGTGAACCGAATAGGCCACATCGTCCGACCAGTCCATCGTCTGCGCCTCGAGACAGCGCCTTCCGTCCGGCTCGGACCCGCGATACCAGTGGAAGACCTCGAGGTCATCCGGATAGACGCCAAACTTCCTTGTGCCCCAACGGTTCTCGTCCTTGGCCCAGGGGTACTTCGTGACTGCGTCCAGGCTGGCCCTGGTCAGGTTGAGTCCCGCGGGACGGCCATCGGCATGCACCCGTTTGGCCTCGAGACGGGTCAACAGGCGCAGCGTCTGGGCGTTGCCCTCGAAGCCGCCAATGTCGGAAGCAATGTCGTTCAGCGCAGTCTCCCCGTTGTGCCCGAACGGCGGATGTCCTAGGTCGTGCGCCAGGCACGCGGTGTCGACCACATCCGCGTCACACCCGAGCGCGGCACCGAACTCGCGGCCGATCTGGGCGACCTCGAGTGAGTGTGTCAGCCGGTTGCGGACGAAGTCATCGCTGTCCGGCTGCACTACCTGGGTCTTGGCCGACAGCCGCCGCAGCGAGGCCGAGTGAAGCACCCGCGCTCGGTCCCTGGCGAAGTCATCGCGGTCGGCCTGTTTGTGCGCCGGGTCCTCACGGACCCAACGCTCGCGGTCGGCCACGGCATACGTGCTCACAACCACGCACTGTATGCCGGGCGCCCCCTCCCGGGGCACCAACGCCCCATTGCGGGGCGCACTCCCTCGTAGTCTCCCCCAGCCACGCCAAAGAAAGCACCGCACCACTCGGCAGGAAAGCCGTGTGGTGCGGTGCTTCGCACTGCTGTGGTGCGGTGCTGTTGGACTCGGGTCAGGCCTTTGCGCCGACCAGTTCCTCGTTCTTGGTGGACGCGTAGGACGTCGCAGCGATGACCGTCTTGCTCGAGAGCTTCGCGACGGCGAAACCGAGAAGGATGAACAGGAAGCCAAGGCCCATAACCAGAGCCGCGACCCCGAAGGAGATGACCGAGGTGAAGAGCGAGGCCCTCAGGAACGAGCCGTTCATTGCACTGGTGCGTGCGTCCGCAAGGGCAACGACGCCAGCGTCCTTGGCAACGTCCGCATCGGAGGCGCCTGCAGCTGCAAGCTTGGCCTTGAGCACCTTGGCGTCGGCTCCGAGCTGAGCGTAGGTGCGGTCGTTGGCGCCCGCGAGTGCGTGGTGCTTGATCGCGTTGGCCTGTGCGTACGCGGTGAACGGGCCGGCAACGGACTTGCCGGCAAGACTGCCGGGAGCCTCTTTGGTCACCGCGGAGACGGTGATGCTCTCGGACTTGAGCTGGGTCGTGACGAGACCCCAGGTGAGGCCACCCGCGACCATCATGAGAATTCCGGCGACGACAGTGACCAAGCCGATGATCTTGACCATCGAGTTACTGTTTGTGGGGGTGGTGGAAGACATTCTTGTGGTGTTCCCTTCAGAAGACCGAAATATCTGAGACCGGGAGGCACCAGTTCGGCGAACCCTCGCGGGTTCGCCGAACATCACTTTCGCATATTGCACGTACTCACTCAGGACGTAGGTCCCCACGCCGACGTGACAAGAGCCACTCCTTGCAACGAGTGCTGGGGCGGGTCGGCTCGGCCCCACCCTGATGCCTAGGCTCGATGGATGGAATTCAGGAACCTTGGCAACAGTGGACTGCGGATATCCGAGATCGCATACGGCAACTGGCTTACCCACGGGTCCCAGGTCGAACAGGAACAGGCACTCACGTGCGTGCGACAGGCCTTGGACGTCGGCATCACCACGTTCGACACCGCCGACACCTACGCCGACACCAAGGCCGAGTCCGTCCTGGGTGAGGCGCTGAAGGGCGAGCGGCGTGAGGGCGTCGAGATCTTCACCAAGGTCTACTTCCCGATGGGGCAACCGGGTCAGAACGACCATGGCCTCTCGCGCAAGCACATCCACGAGTCGATCAACGGCTCGCTGCGTCGCCTTGGCACGGACTATGTCGACCTCTACCAGGCGCATCGATTCGACGACCAGACACCGCTGGAGGAGACGATGGAGGCGTTTGCCGACGTCGTCCACCAGGGCAAAGCGCTGTACATCGGTGTCTCGGAGTGGTCCGCGGCTCAGCTCCGGGAGGGCCACCGTCTGGCCAGAGAGCTGCGGATCCCCTTTGTCTCCAACCAACCTCAGTACAACATGCTCTGGCGAGTCATCGAGGGCGAAGTGGTCCCGACCTCTCAGGAGCTCGGCATCGGGCAGATCGTATGGTCTCCGATCGCCCAGGGGGTGCTGACCGGCAAGTACCAACCGGGCCAGGCTCCACCGGCCGGATCCCGTGCCACCGACCCACGCGGCGGCGCCGACATGATCAGCGGTTGGCTCAAGGACCCGGTGCTCGCCGCCGTCCAGCAGCTGACCCCGCTGGCGCAGCAAGCCGGACTCACGATGGCGCAGCTCGCTGTCGCCTGGGTTCTTCAGAACCCCAACGTGTCCGCCGCGATCATCGGCGCCTCGCGGCCCGAACAGGTCATCGAGAACGCCGATGCCGCGGGGATCAAGCTCGAAGCCGGGCTGCTGACCGCCATTGACGACGTCCTGCAGCCGGTGATCCAGCGCGATCCGGCAATGACGAAGTCACCACAACGCAGCACCTTCAACTGAGGATGCGATGAACGCGGCGCCTCTGATCCAGGTGGACGAGCTCCAGAGGCTCCTGGCGGGCCCCGAGACGGGACGGCCGGTCGTCCTGGACGTTCGCTTCCGGTTGGGCGAGTCCTCGGGGCGTCAGGAGTTCGAACGGGCCCACATCCCGGGTGCGTCGTACGTCGACATGGACACCCAGCTGGCGACGATCCGCACCGACGGGGTGGGCGGTCGTCATCCGATGCCGACGGTCGAGACCTTCACCGCCGCAATGCGATCGGCGGGCGTCACCATGTCGCGTCCGGTCGTCGCGTATGACGACTGGGCATCCCTGCCAGCGAGCCGGGTCTGGTGGATGTTGAGGCATCTTGGCTTCCTCGACGTCCGAGTGCTGGATGGCGGGATCGCGGCCTGGATCGCCGCCGGCCATCCCACCGAATCCGGTCCACACGCCCCGGAAGTCGGCGACTTCTCGCCGTCGAGTCCCGGCTTCGGTCGCCTGCTTGACGCCACCACCGCTGCGACGTATGCCGCTCGGCACGTCCTGCTCGATGCTCGCACCGCAGACCGGTTTCGCGGGGAGAACGAGACCATTGACGCGGTCGCCGGTCACATCCCCGGCGCCATCAGCGCACCTGCTCTTGACACCGTCGACCCGAACGGTCGGTTTCTGTCCGCCGATCAGCTGGCAGGTCACTTTCGAGAACGTGGTATCGAGGGGGTAGCCGGCATAGCTGAAGCGAGAACCGTTGGCACGTATTGCGGTTCAGGCGTGCAGGCCACCCACTTGGCTTTGGCTCTGAGCGTCGCCGGCATCACGGACGAGGCCGACGTCTATATCGGCTCATGGAGCGACTGGATCACGGCCCCAGTCAGGCCGATCGCTGTCGGCTGAACAATTCCTGGCTCGTGTGGCTCCTTGCTCATGTGACCCACACGGGCCGGTCTCAGAGGCACGCTGTCAGACCGGGGCGCCGGCGCCATAACGGATCGCGTTGCGGGCTCTGGCTTTGGCCGCCTCGACCTCACGGTCCTTCGGCGGCGCCGTGGTCACCAACGATTCGAGCAGGTGCTGTGTCGCGTGCGCTACCTCCGCGACCGTCTCGTCAAACGCGGGCCGGTTGGCCACCGACGGTTTGGTGGTCCCGCTGACCTTGCGGACGTACTGGAGTGCCGCCGCATGCACTTCGGCGGACGTCGCCTGCGGAGCGTAGTTGTAGAGGGTTCTGATGTTCCGGCACATGTTGTCGAGCCTGCCACCGTCCCGGCTCACAGAAAAGCGCCGCCTCACCCGGCCAAGGACTGGGTGAGGCGGCGCTCTTCGTGCGCCCGGCGCTGCCGGGTGGGGCATCAGGTCTCGGCGAAGGTCAAGCCGTCACGCAGATCAGCCTGCTTACTCCTTGGCGGGAACTGACTCGGGGACGGCAACCATGGTGTTCGAGACCTTCATCAGGGCGTAGCCGAGCAGGATGAAGATGACGCCCAATCCGATGACCAGAGCGGCGACACCGAAAGAGATCACCGAGGCGAAGAGCGAGGTTCGCAGGAACGTCCCGTTCATGGTGGAGGTGCGCGTAGCCGTGAGGGCCTTGACCTCTGCGTTGTCCGCAATATCCGTATCGCTGGCACCGGCAGCCTTGAGCTCGTCCTTGAGCGCGTTCAGGTCGTCCCCGATCTGGGCATAGGTGCGGTCGTTGGCGCCCGAGAGTGCGTGGTGCTGAATCGCGTTGGCCTGCGCGTACGCGGTGAACGGGCCGGCAACCTGCTTGCCGGCGTATCGGCCCGGGTCCTCGGGCGTCACTGCGGAGACGGTGATGGCCTCGTCCTTGAGCTGGGACGACACGAGGGCCCAGGTGAACCCGCCCGCGATGATCATGATGAAGCCGGCAATCACCGTGAATAGAGCGATGTACTTGACAGGTTTGTTACTAGTGGCCATTTCTGTTGTTCCCTTCAGGAACCAAGTATCTGAGGCCGGGAGGCACCAGATCGGCGAACTCCTCAGGTTCACCTAAGCACAATCCTCCCTGCAGTACCTACGACATTTGTATAGGACAAAGGTCCCGTAACAGAACCGTTGCCACATCATGCGATTCCCGTCGCAGGCGCCCGGTTTGGTGGATCGGGAGCCGTCAGCCGCCCGAGACGGACAACTCGGCCTGGGCGACCACAGCCGCGGACGCCTCGCTGAGCTCCTGAGAGTCGAGCCATCCGTCCGGCAGGGCAACCCGCCGAGGCGAACCGGCGCGTCCCCGCTGACCTTCGGCGGGCTCACCGGGCCACGGCGCATCCAGGTCGAGACCTGCGATGAGATCGTCGAGCGCGGCGAAGGAGTCAACCAGGGCAAGTCGGTGACGAACGTCGTGTCCGGCAGGGAATCCCTTGAGGTACCACGGGACGTGTTTGCGGATGTCACGACACGCTTTCAGCTCGCTGCCGTGGAACTCGGCGAGGTACTCAGCGTGTCGACGCAAGGTCGCGGCCACCTGTCCCAGATTGGGCTGGACCCTGGCCGAGGTCCCCGCGAACGCCGCCGCGAGGTCGGTGAACAACCACGGTCGACCAAGGCAACCGCGCCCCACCACGACACCGTCGCAACCGGTCTGCTCGACCATCGCGAGCGCGTCCTGCGCCGACCAGATGTCGCCGTTCCCCAGCACCGGGATGCTCGTGACGACGTTCTTCAACGCCTTGATCGCCGACCAGTCAGCCTCACCGGAATAGGCCTGGGACGCGGTCCGCGCATGCAGTGCCACTGCCGCGACGCCCTCCCCCTCGGCGATACGGCCGGCCTCCAGGAAGGTCAGGTGGTCGGAGTCGATGCCCTTGCGCATCTTGACGGTGACGGGCACGGCATACGGGCTGGCCTCCCTGACCGCGCTGGCGACGATCGCCCGGAACAGGTCCGTCTTCCACGGAAGGGCCGCGCCGCCGCCCTTGCGGGTGACCTTGGGAACCGGACAGCCGAAGTTGAGATCGATGTGATCGGCACGGTCCTCGGTCACGAGCAGCCGCACCGCCGCCGCGACGGTGGCCGGGTCCACACCGTAGAGCTGGATGGAGCGGGGATACTCGTCAGGATCGTGCTCGATCAGCTGCATCGACGTCGGCGTGCGCTCGACCAGGGCGCGCGACGTGATCATCTCGCTGACATAGAGCGACGTCGCGCCGCTCGCGCCCCCGGCACCGGACTCCCCCGAACCCGCGCTACCGGACTGGCCCAGACCCGCGTCGCCGTACTGCCGACACAAGCGACGGAACGCCCTGTTGGTGATGCCGGCCATCGGGGCGAGCACCACCGGAGAGATGAAGGTGTGGCGGCCGATGTGAAGCGGAGGGAGTACGGCGGTCATGGTCCTCCGATGGTGGCTCAGCAGCCGAGCAAGCGCTTTGCCAGGTAGTCCTCGACCTGGTCCAGCGCCACCCGCTCCTGAACCATCGAGTCGCGTTCGCGCACGGTGACCGCGTGGTCGTCAAGGGTGTCGAAGTCGACGGTGATGCAGAACGGCGTGCCGATCTCGTCCTGGCGTCGGTAACGGCGGCCGATCGCTCCGGCGTCGTCAAAGTCGACCATCCAGCTCTGACGAAGCTGCGCGGCAAGATCCTTGGCCTTCGGGGTCAGGTCCGCGTTGCGCGACAGCGGCAGCACGGCCACCTTGGTCGGTGCCAGCCTCTTGTCGAGCTTGAGCACAACCCGCTTGTCCACGCCACCCTTGGTGTTGGGCGCCTCGTCCTCGGTGTAGGCGTCGATCAGGAACGCCATGAGCGAGCGGGACGGGCCGCCTGCCGGCTCGATGACGTATGGCGTGAAGCGCTCGCCCGAGGACTGGTCGAAGTAGGACAGGTCGGTGCCCGAGGCCTCGGAGTGAGTCTTGAGGTCGAAGTCGGTGCGGTTGGCGACGCCCTCGAGCTCGCCCCACTCGGTGCCCTGGAACCCGTAGCGGTACTCGATATCGACGGTGCGTTTGGAGTAGTGCGAGAGCTTTTCCTGCGCATGCTCATAGTGGCGCAGGTTGTCCTTGTTGATGCCGAGGTCGACGTACCACTGGGTGCGCGCGTCGATCCAGTACTGGTGCCACTCCTCGTCGGTGCCGGGCACGACGAAGAACTCCATCTCCATCTGCTCGAACTCGCGGGTCCGGAAGATGAAGTTGCCGGGCGTGATCTCGTTGCGGAAGCTCTTGCCGATCTGGGCGATGCCGAACGGCGGCTTCTTGCGCGAGGAGTTCATGACGTTGGCGAAGTTGAGGAAGATGCCCTGGGCGGTCTCGGGGCGCAGGTAGTGCAGTCCGGACTCGTCCTGCGTGACACCGAGGTAGGTCTTGAGCAGGCCCGAGAACTGCCTGGGCTCGGTCCAGGAGCCTCGGTTGCCGCAGTTGGGGCAGGCGATGGTCGCCAGGTCGATGGAGTCGGGATCGATGGCGTCGGCCTCGGCCGCACCGTCCTTGCCCTTGCCGCCCTTGGTCTTCTTCTCTGCCACCGCCTCCTGCAGGTGATCAGCGCGGAAACGGTGATGGCACGACTGGCATTCGGTGAGCGGGTCGCTGAACGTCGCGACGTGGCCCGAGGCCTCCCACGTCGTGGTCGGCAGGATTACCGAGGAGTCCAGGCCCACGACGTCGTCGCGCTGCTGGACCATGGACTTCCACCACTGGCGTTTGATGTTGTCCTTGAGCTCCACGCCCAGGGGGCCGTAGTCCCACGCCGAGCGGGTACCTCCGTAGATCTCACCGCACGGGAAGACAAAGCCCCTGCGCTTGCAGAGACTGACAATGGTGTCGATCGTGGAGGTAGCGGCCATGGGGCAAGGCTATCTGTGTCACACCCCCACTCCTGTCCACGGCCGGTGCACCTGGCCGTCCACGGCCGGTGCAGACCAACTGTTGGGGGGCGGGATGGGCCTCGCGTAGCCTCGAGCTGTGCCAAATACCCTGCGCCCCAGCATCGAACGCGCCAGTCTGCCCCTGGTCACCAAGCTCAACGGCCTGCCCCGGGCCGTGCCATTCCTGCTCCTGCTGGGGCTGCTGGTCGCGGGCGTCATGATCGCCGGCCCGGTCGGGTTCATCCTCATGTCTCTTGGCGCCGTCTTCGTCGCGTGGATCCTCTACCTGTCGTGGCCTCGCCTGACCAGCTCGGAGCGGATCATGCGGTCAGCCGTGCTGCTGCTCGCGGCCGTCATGGCGATCACCTTGTTGTTCCCCAGGCACTGACGCCGACAGCCGGAGCGGCCTGACCCCGGCCAAGGACTTCAAACCAAGGATCAGGGCAAAAAGGACAAAAGGACGCGTCCCCGCTCAACCTTGGGGGAAGGGAGCAGGGACGCGCTGGCCCTATGTTCTCACAACGGGATCCCATGCGTCACAACAGATCCCCCGCGTCACAACGGGCTTCCCAGACCGGCATACGGGCCTCACCCTTGATTTTGACAATCATTCTCATTGAGACTGATAATCAGTGACATGACGACCCGAAGCCTCCGCGTCGCCACCCCCCGTGTCGCCAGCCTCGGTGTCCTACCCCTCATCATCGCGGCGCTCGCACTGAGCGCCTGCGGATCTGCGAGGGTCGCCGCGAACGGCACGGTGGGCGGCAGGCTCGCGGTCGTCGCCTCGTTCTACCCTCTGCAGTTCGCCACCCAGCAGGTCGGCGGAGACTTCGTCGCGGTCACGAGCCTGACCAGGCCAGGCGCCGAGCCGCACGACATCGAGCTCACGCCACGAGACGTGGCCACGGTCAGCCGGGCGAGCCTCGTGGTGTACGAAAACGGCCTGCAAGCCGCCGTCGACACAGCCGTCGAGTCCGAAGGGGGCAACCGAGGCCTCGATGTCGCCCCGGCCGCCCACCTCGACCTGAGACTTACCTCTGGCATCACCGATCCGCACTTCTGGCTCGACCCGCAGCGCTATGCCGAGGTCGCCACGGTGATCGCCGACCGGCTCGCTCGGATCGACCCTGCGCACCGAGTGGAGTACGAGACGAACGCCAAGGTCTTCGAGGACAAGCTCACCGCACTCTCCGGAGAGCTCACCACGGGTCTGGCCAGCTGCCAGCGAAGAGACATCGTCACCAGTCACTCCGCCTTCGCATATTTCGCCAAGCGTTTCGGCTTGAGGCAGATCGCGATCAACGGCATCTCCCCCGACCAGGAGCCCAAGGCTGGCGCGCTCGCGGCCGTCAGCACCTACGCCAAGGCTCACGGAGTGACCACGGTCTATGCCGAGACACTGGCCAGCCCGGCCATCGCGCAGACCGTGGCCGAGGAGACCGGCGCCAGGATGGCCACCCTCGACCCGATCGAAGGCCTGACCGACCGGTCGAGCGGCAAGGACTATTTTGAGGTCATGCGCGCCAACCTCACAGCTCTTCGGGCCGGTCAGGGCTGTTCGTGACCGCCACCTTGAACGCTCCCGACGACGGCTCGCAGGCCATCAGCTCGCAGGCCATCAGCTCGCAGGCCATCGTCTCGCTGCGGTCCGCGTCCTTCGGGTATGCCGACCGCGCGGTCGTCTCCGACGTCACCATGGACATCCATGCCGGTGAGGTCGTCGCGGTTCTGGGTCCCAACGGCTCCGGCAAGTCGACACTGGTCAAGGGGCTGCTCGGCCTCAACAACCACCTCGGCGGCCAGGTAGCGCTCTTCGGCACGCCGATCGACCGTTTCCACGACCACGCCCGCCTGGGGTACGTCCCGCAGCGGCATACCTTGTCCGCTTCCGTGCGCGCGACTGTCGCCGAGGTCGTCGCTATCGGCCGGCTGCCCCACCAGAGCTGGCTGGGCAGGGCGAACCACGAGGACCGGCGAATCATCAAGGAGTCCCTTGCCGTCGTCGGACTGGATGACCGGGCCGCGGTCGATGTGAGCACCCTCTCCGGTGGCCAGCAACGTCGCGTGCTGATCGCCAGGGCCCTCGCCGCCCAGCCCGACGTCCTGATCATGGACGAGCCCACCGCCGGCATCGACCTGGCCAGCCAGGAGATCCTGAGCCAGGTACTCGCCCGACTGGCCGCGCGCGGAGCAACGATGCTGATCGTCACCCATGAGCTCCGGGCCCTGAGCCGAGTTCTCACCCGCATCATCCAGATCAACCAGGGCCGGGTCACCTTCGATGGCCCTCCTGGGAATCACGAGCTGTCGCAAGCGTCCCCGGGACCTGCCCTCGACGACCACGACGGCCACCATCACGACGGCGATGACGACCTCCCCCTGACCTGGCCGGCAGCCGGGCCGCTTGACCGCCTCCCTGGATTCCACGATGCCTGAGATCCTCGCCTACGACTTCATGCAGCGAGCGCTCCTCGCGGCCCTCCTCGTGGGTCTCGCCGCGCCGATGGTCGGGGTCTTCCTCGTCCAGCGCCGGCTGTCCCTGATCGGTGACGGGATGGGCCACGTCGCGTTGGCGGGCGTCGCCGTCGGTGTCTTCACGAACCAGGCGCCGGTCCTCACCGCCATGGCGTTCGCCGTTGTTGCCGCAGTGGTCATTGAGCTGGTGCGCGCCCGCGGCCGAACCAGCGGCGACGTTGCCCTGGCCGTCATGTTCTACGGGGGCATCGCGCTGGGCGTTGTGGTCATCGGCAGATCCCAGAGCGGCGCGCCTGCGAACCTCGACTCCTACCTCTTTGGCGCGATCTCCACGACGACCAAGAGTGACCTGCTGGTCTTCGCCGCCCTGGCACTGGTGGTGGTCGCAGTCACCTGGGCACTTCGCCCTCGCCTGTTCGCGGTCGCCAACGACGAGGAGTATGCGCGGGCCACCGGCATGCGGGTCACCGCCCTTAACATCACCTTGGCCGTGCTGACCGCCGTGACGGTCGTGGTCGCGATGCGCGTGGTCGGGCTGCTGCTGATCAGCGCCCTGATGATCGTGCCCAATGCCACCGCGCAGCTGGTCGCCGGCAGCTTCCGGGCCGCGATCCGGCTGGCCGTGGCTATCGGAGTGATCTGCAGCGTGGGCGGCGTGGCGACGGCCTACTACGCCGACACCCCCGCCGGCGGCACCATCGTCCTGCTGGCCATCGCGCTCTTCATGGCGGCTTCGACATATAGCGCCATGCGCGATCGGATCGCGAGACGGCGACACCTCGAGGCAGAGCGGCACGAGCACGAACACGGCGTCAACTGCGGCCACCCCATGATCGAGCACGACAACCATGTCGACTACCTGCACGACGGTCACCGCCACGCTCCGCACCAAGGACACTACGACGAGCACGACCCACACAAGACGCCCCACGAGCACGACCCGCTCACGACGCATGACGATCCGGTGAGGCACTGATGACCCAAAACGTGCGTCGGCCGACCCGACAACGCGCTGCCGTCGAGGCGGTGCTCGCGGACATCGACGACTTCCTGTCAGCCCAGGACCTACACGCCCGCCTGCGAACCCTGGGACAGAGCGTGGGCCTGGCGACGGTGTATCGCACCCTGCAGGCGATGGCCACCGACGGCCATGTGGACATGATGCGCACCGGCGACGGCGAGGCCGTGTATCGGCGGTGCAGCTCGGGCTACCACCACCATCACCTGGTCTGTCGTTCCTGCGGGCGAACGGTCGAGGTCGAGGGGCCGGCTGTTGAACGTTGGGCCGACAAGATCGGAGCCGAGAACGACTTCAGCGACGTGGTCCACACCCTGGAGATTGTCGGCACCTGCTCCGACTGCCAGACCTGACCCAGCCCTAACCGGGACCCATCGCGCGATCAACAGCGCCGCCGTAGCGTCGATCGCGCTCGGCGTAGATCTCGATCGCTCGCCACAGGTCACGCCGGTCGAAGTCGGGCCAGAGCGTGTCCAGGAAGACCATCTCGGCGTAGGCCGACTGCCACAGCAGGAAGTTGCTGGTCCGCTGCTCCCCGGAGGACCGCACGAACAGGTCGACGTCGGGCATCGACGGTTCGTCGAGATATCGCGCGATGGTGTGCTCGTCGATGTGGTTGGGCTTGAGCCGGCCTTCCTGGACGAGCTGTCCGATCCGGCGGGCCGCGTCGGCGATCTCGGCCCGGCCACCGTAGTTGACGCACATGGTCAACGTCATCACGTCGTTGTTCCTGGTCATCTCCTGGGCGACCTCGAGCTCTCTGATCACCGACCGCCACAGACGTGGGCGTCGGCCCATCCACCGCACCCGCACACCCCAGTCGTTGAGGATGTCGCGGCGGCGCCGGATCACGTCACGGTTGAAGCCCATCAGGAAACGGACCTCTTCGGGCGAGCGCTTCCAGTTCTCGGTGGAGAAGGCGTAGGCGGACACGTTCTTGACGCCGATCTCGATGGCACCGGCCACGACGTCGAGCAGCGAGGCCTCTCCGGCCTCGTGGCCCTTGGTGCGCGGCAGTCCTCTCGCGTTGGCCCATCGACCGTTGCCGTCCATCACGAGCGCGATGTGTCCGGGGACAAGCTCGGCAGGAATGGCGGGTGGGCGGGCCCCGGAGGGATGTGGGAAGGGCTGTGTGCTCACACCCGCTCCACGAGGCGCAAGGAGCGCACGCCGCGCTCGAGATGCCACTGCAGAAACGCTGTCACCAGGCCGCTGCCCTGACGTCGATGCTGGGGCAGGCTGGCGTCGGCGACGTCCCAGTCGCCAACAAGCAGGGCGCCCAGCAGCTCGAGGGTGGCCAGCGCTGGGGAGGCCGAGCCCGGCGTCCGGCACGATGGGCAGACGGTGCCACCGCTGGCGAGGTTGAAGGCACGCTGGGGCCCCTCGGCACCGCACTGCGCGCAGTCGTGGAAGCTCGGTGCCCACCCCGCGACGGCCAGCGACCTCAACAGGTAGGAGTCCAGAACCAGCCCTGCCTCATGCTCCTGACCGGCCAGCGAGCTCAGCCCGCCGGCGAGCAGCAGGAACTGTTGCACCGCAGGCTCGCGTTCTTCGGTGAGCCGCTCTGCGGTCTCGAGCATGGCTGTTGCGGCGGTGTAGGCGACATAGTCGCGGGCGATCGGATCGCCATACGGCGCAAGGGTTTCAGCCTGGGTCACCGTGTCCAGGGAGCGCCCCTCGTAGAGCTGGACGTCGACGACCATGAACGGCTCGAGCCGAGCGCCGAAGCGCGACTTGGTCCGACGAACGCCCTTCGCGACGGCCCTGACCTTGCCGTGCTGGCGCGTCAGGAGCGTGACGATGCGGTCCGCCTCACCCAGCTTCTGGGCTCGAAGGACGATCGCGGCGTCGCGATACAGGGCCATAGGAGCCATTCTCCTATGCCGGACCTCCAGCGTCGGTATGACGTGCCGGTCACCGACCGCCGATAGGTTGCCAACCACGGAAACCGATGGCGCATCGTCAGATGCCACGCCGGCCCTTCAGCGCGTCGACCAGACCATCGCCCCGGGCATCAGCTGACCTTGAGAGCCTCACGTTCGGAACGGTTGACGGCCGATACGACGGCCTTCAGCGAGGCGATCACGATGTTGGCATCGAGGCCGACCCCCCACAGCACCCGCTCGCCCACCGCGGCCTCGACGTAGGCCGCTGCCCGCGCGTCGCCGCCGGACGACAGCGCGTGCTCGGCATAGTCCAGGACGCGCACGTCGACGCCGAGGGTCGACATCGCCGACACGAAGGCTGCGATCGGGCCGTTGCCACTGCCCTCGATCGTGATCTCTTGACCTCCGTCGGTCATTCTCACGGAGATGGTGTCGGCACCGTCGACCGTCGAGTCCGAACGCAGGCTCAGCAGTGAGAACCGGCCCCACTGCTCGGTATTGGTCGCTGTGGCTTCTGCGGCAGTCACCGGCAGGTACTCGTCCCGGAACGCCGACCACAGCGCTGCCGGCAAGATCTCGCCGCCGACGACGTCGGTCCGCCTCTGGATGACACCGCTGAACTCGATCTGGAGCCGGCGCGGCAGGTCGAGGTGGTGCTCGCTCTTGAGGATGTAGGCCACGCCACCCTTGCCCGACTGGCTGTTGACGCGCACGACGGCCTCGTAGGACCGGCCGATGTCGTGAGGGTCGATCGGCATATACGGCACGCCCCACACCAGGTCGTCAATCGACTCTGCTGACGGGTCCGCCGCCAGGTCGTACTCCATGGACTCGAAGCCCTTCTTGATCGCGTCCTGGTGCGATCCGGAGAAAGCCGTGAAGACCAGGTCGCCGCCATAGGGGTGACGCTCGTGGACGGGGAGCTGGTTGCAGTGCTCGACCGTGCGCCGGATCTCGTCGAGGTCCGAGAAGTCGATCTGCGGGTCGATTCCCTGGCTGAACAGGTTCATCCCCAGCGTCACCAGGCAGACGTTTCCGGTCCGTTCGCCATTGCCGAAGAGGCAGCCCTCGATCCGGTCGGCGCCGGCGAGGTAGCCCAGCTCAGCTGCGGCCACACCGGTTCCGCGGTCGTTGTGCGGGTGCAGGGACAGCACGATCGACTCACGGGGGATCAGGTGTCGGGACATCCACTCGATCGAGTCGGCATAGACGTTGGGGGTGATCATCTCGACGGTCGCCGGCAGGTTGATGATCACCTTGTGGTCGGGCCGGGCGTCGAATACCTCGATGACCTCGTTGCAGATCCGGGCCGCGAAATCCTGCTCGGTGCCGGTGTAGGACTCCGGTGAGTACTCGTAGTAGACGTCCGTCTCCGGCACGGTCTCCTCGAGCTTGCGGCACAGTCGCGCGCCCTGCAACGCGACGTCCACGATGCCGTCCTGGTCCAGGCCGAACACGACGCGCCGCTGCAGCACCGACGTCGAGTTGTACAGATGGACGATCGCCTGCTTGGCCCCACGGATCGAGTCATAGGTGCGCTCGATCAGGTGGTCACGCGCCTGCGTCAGCACCTGGATGGTCACGTCGTCGGGGATGTGCCCGCCCTCGATCAGCATCCGCACGAAGTCGAAGTCGGTCTGGCTCGCCGACGGGAAGCCGACCTCGATCTCCTTGTAGCCCATGCGCACCAACAGGTCGAACATCCGCTTCTTGCGCTCGGGGTTCATCGGGTCGATCAGGGCCTGGTTGCCGTCACGCAGGTCGACGGCGCACCAGCGCGGGGCCTTGGTCATGCGCTTGGTGGGCCACGTGCGATCGGGGAGCTCCACCGATATCTGCCGATCGAAGGGCAGGTACTTGCCGACCGGCATTCCGCTGGGCTGTTGGGGGTGAATCATCGTCTCGCCTCTCACGTCTGGTTGCATTCGGTGTGGCCGGGCAACTCAAACTCCGCGACGAGGGGGGCCGGGTTAGATGGCCTCGCCGCGGCAGCGAAGGAGGAGCAGGGCTCCAGACGCGATGCGCACGGAACCACCGTATGCCGTGAACCATCCGACCGTCCACCAATCGGACGTTGGTCCCGCATGGTGGACGCCGCCGCCGCTAGGCTCATCCCCATGGACGCGCTCGACCTGGACGATGCCATGGAAGCGGAGGTCGACGATCTGCTCCGGGAGGGGCTCGTCGTCTGGCTGACGACCGTGACCCCTGCGGGGCAACCCCAGACCTCACCCGTTTGGTACCACTGGGACGGGCACACCTTCCTGATCTTCAGCCAACCCGGGCAAGCGAAGCTCGCGAACATCGCGGCGAACCCACGTGTGTCGTTGCATCCGGTCGGCGCGCCCGACGCCGATGACGCAGTAACGATCGAGGGGACGGCTGCGCTCGATCCTTCTGCCCCGCCGTGCGATCAGATCCCCGAGTACATCGCCAAGTACCTCGAGCGGATCGACTATCTCGAGTGGACGCCGGCGAGCTTCGCGGAGGACTACTCCGTCGCGCTCCGGATCACGCCGACGCGGTTCCGCATCCTGTAGCCGCGGCACGAACCCGCTAGAAACCGAGGCGCTGCAGCTGTTTGGGGTCGCGCTGCCAGTCCTTCGCGACCTTGACGTGCAGGTCGAGATAGATCCTCTGGCCGAGCAGCGCTTCGATGGACGCACGCGCGGTGGTACCGACCTCGCGAAGACGGGCTCCACCCTTGCCGATGATGATGGCCTTCTGGCTGGACCGCTCGACAAACACATTGACCCGGACATCGAGCAACGGCGAGCTCTCCGGGCGACCCTCACGGGGCACTATCTCGTCGACGACGACGGCCAGGCTGTGCGGCATCTCGTCGTCAAGGCCCTCGAGCGCCGCTTCCCGCACCAGCTCGGCGATCATGATGATCTCGGGCTCGTCGGTCAGGACACCATCGGGATACAGCATCGGCGAGACCGGCAGGTATGAGGAGAGCACCGCGGCGACCTCACTGACCTGATCGCCGCGCACGGCCGAACAGGGAATGATGGCGGCCCAGTCGCCGAGCTGGTCGATGGCGATGAGGTGCTCGGCCAGCCGCTTCTTGTCCACCTTGTCGCTCTTGGTCGCGATCGCGACGACCGGACGGCGCTTGGCCCGCTGCAGCTCGGCGAGCTCCTTGGCGATGTAGGTGTCGCCAGGACCGATCCGCTGGTCGGCGGGGAGGCAGAAGCCGATCACGTCGACCTCGAGCAAGGTCTCGCGGACCAGGTCGTTCAGTCGCTGCCCCAGCAGGGTCCGCGGTTTGTGCAGGCCAGGGGTGTCGACCAGGATCAGCTGCGCCGTCTCGGAGGTCGCGATCCCCCTGATCGTGTGCCGCGTGGTCTGCGGCTTGCTCGACGTGATGGCGACCTTCTGGCCTACCAGCGCGTTGGTCAGCGTCGACTTGCCGGCGTTGGGGCGGCCGACCAGACAGGCAAAACCCGCCCTGAACTCCTGCGTCACGACGCTTCCTCCTGGGTTGACCTGTGTTCAGCGTTCCGGCCCGACGTTGTCCGTCCAACGTCTGAAGTCTCGTCAGCTGAAGTCTCGTCAGCCAAGCGTCGCACGATCACGGTGGCGATGCGGTGACGACGCCCGGCCATCCGCTCGGCCGTCAGCGACAACCCGGCGACCTCGCAGTGTGAGCCAAGGATAGGAACCAGGCCGTTGGTCTTCGCGAGCAGTCCGCCGACCGTGTCAACCTCGTCCTCCTCAATGGTCACGTCAAAGAGCTCAGCCAGGTCATCGATGTGCATCGCGGCCGGAACGCGGGTCGAGCCGTCCTCGAGCTCTTCGACGCCAGGACCCTCGCGGTCGAACTCGTCGTCGATCTCTCCGACGATCTCCTCGAGGATGTCCTCGATCGTGACCAAGCCTGCGGTTCCACCGTATTCGTCGATGACGACGGCAAAATGGTTCTGGTCCCGCTGCATCTCACGCAGCAGATCGTCAATCGGTTTGCTCTCAGGAATGTACTGGGCTGGGCGCATCTGGTGACGTGCAGGCTGCGCGCCGGCGTCCGCGTCGGCATAGACCCTGCGGGCGACGTCCTTGAAGTAGAGCAGCCCGAGCACGTCATCCGGACCGTCACCGACGACGGGGATGCGCGAGAACCCCGATCGCAGGAACAACGACATCGCCTGACGCAGTGTCTTGTCCTGATCCATGGTCATCATGTCGGTGCGGGGCACCATCACCTCGCGCACCACCGTGTCACCCAGCTCGAAGACCGAGTGGATCATCTCGCGTTCCTCGGCCTCGATCAGCGAGGACTCCCCCGCCATGTCGACCAGGTCGCGCAGCTCGGCCTCGGACTCGAACGGCCCTTCACGATATCCGCGGCCAGGGGTCACGGCGTTGGCAAGCAGCACCAGGAGGCGCGCCACCGGGCCGAGCACCCGGCGCAGCATGACCAGGATCGGCGAGGTCAAAAGCGCCACCAGGTCAGCGTGCTGGAGGCCCAGCGTCCGAGGTGAGACCCCGACGATGGCAAAGGAGACCACGGCCATGACACCGATGGCGATCAGCAGGGTCGGCCAGAAGTCGTTGACCAGATCGGCCACGGCAAGCGTGATCAGGACGGCCGCTGCTGCCTCCGCGAGCACTCGCACGAAGGCCGCCACCGAGAGGTAGGCCGCACTGTCCGCCACGATAACGGCCAACGCCGACGCGCCTCGTCGACCCTCCTCGACGAGCTCACCGGATCGGTGACGCGAGAGGCGTGACAGCGATGACTCGGCGGCGGCCATCACGAAGGCGACCACGATGCTGGCGAACGCCGCAATGATGAGCTTGATGACCATGACTGGTAACGGACCGTTGGAGGGCTAGAGCTCGGCGGGGCGGCCGCGACCGGCCAGGAACGTCAGGAGCAGGGTGCGCTGGAGCTCGAACATCTCGCGCTCCTCGTCAGGCTCGGCATGGTCATAGCCGAGCAGGTGCAGGATGCCGTGGGTCAGGAGGAGCAGGAGCTCCTCTTCGGTCGCGTGACCCGCCCCGACCGCTTGATGCTCGGCCACCGACGGGCACAGCACGATGTCGCCCAGGACGCCCTCGGCAGGCTCCTGGCCATCGCGCCCAGGCCTGAGCTCATCCATCGGGAAGCTCATGACGTCGGTCGGTCCGGGCAGGTCCATCCACTGCACGTGCAGGACCTCCATCGCCGCCTCGTCGACAAGCTTGACGCAGAGATCGGCCTGGGGGTGGACCTTCATCTCGCCCATCACGTACTTGGCGCACGCGACAAGCTCCATCTCGTCGAGGGAGAAATCGCTCTCGTTAAGAACGTCGATGCTCACGGGTGTTCACCGCCTTGGCCTCGTGGGCGCGCCGGGCACTCGACGAGCTGGGCAGGTCGTCCCAGCGTCCGTAGGCGTCCACGATGGCCGCGACCAGGTCGTGACGCACCACGTCATGGGAGTTCAGCTCGGCGAAGTGCACGTCCTCGACCCCGTCGAGGATCTCGCGGACCACTTTCAGCCCGGACGGTGTGCCGCCCGGCAGGTCGATCTGGGTCACGTCTCCGGTCACGACCATCCGGGAGCCGAAACCCAGCCGGGTGAGGAACATCTTCATCTGCTCGGGTGAGGTGTTCTGCGCCTCGTCCAGGATGATGAAGGCGTCGTTGAGTGTGCGGCCGCGCATGTACGCCAGCGGAGCCACCTCGATGGTGCCGGCAGCCATGAGCCTCGGGATCGAATCGGAGTCGACCATGTCGTGCAGGGCGTCATACAGCGGCCTGAGGTAGGGGTCGATCTTGTCGTTGAGGGTGCCTGGAAGGAATCCGAGCCGCTCACCAGCCTCGACCGCGGGCCGGGTCAAGATGATCCGGGTGACCTGTTTGGCCTGCAGTGCTGCGACCGCCTTGGCCATGGCCAGGTAGGTCTTGCCGGTGCCTGCGGGGCCGATGGCGAACACGATGGTGTGCTTGTCGATGGCGTCCACGTAGTGCTTCTGGCCCAGCGTCTTGGCGCGGATCGTCCGACCGCGGTTGGACACGATGTTCATGGTGAGCACGTCTGCGGGACGCTCGTTCGTCTGTGCCCGCAGCATCGACACCGAACGCTCCACCGCATCGCGGTTCAGCGACTGGCCGGTCGCGAGCACGACGAGCAGCTCGTCGATCAGGCGCTCGAGCAGGGCCACCTCGGCCGCAGCACCGGAGACGTGGAACTCGTTGCCGCGCACATGGATGTCAAGGTGCGGGAAGGAGTGCTCCATCGCGCGTAGCAGCTCGTCCCGGGTGCCGAGCAGCGTCACCATGGAAAGGTCCGGCGGCAGGACGACGGTGTGCGCGGGCGGGACACCGGCCGGTGAGGGCTGGCCCGGCGCGGACGGGGGCTCAGGAACGGTGGGCTGTCCAGCATCAGTCATGTTGTGCCCAGTCTACGTGGGTTGTCAGCCCGGCGGCCACGTCATCGCCCGTCCCCCCAGCACGTGGACATGGGCGTGGAACACCATCTGATTCGCCAGCGCGCCGGTGTTGAACACGGTGCGGTAACCAGCCTCGAGGCCTTCCTGAGCCGCGACGGCACCGACCGCCTCGAACAGCTCGACCACGCTCTGCGGCGATGACGCACCCAACGCCACGACGTCCGGCTGGTGCTCCTTGGGAATCACCAGCACATGGGTCGGCGCCTGCGGCTCGATGTCACGAAACGCCAGCGTCGTCGCCGTCTCATGGATGATGTCGGCGGGGATCTCACGCGCGACGATCTTGCAGAACAGACAGTCGCCCGGCGTCGCAGGGTTGTCGGTGCTCGCGTGTTCGGTGCTCGCGTGTTCGGTGCTCATGGGACGAGCGTACGGCTGGCCCGGACACCGCGGTGGACACACCGGTCAACCGCGGAATGGAGCCGCGCGTCATACCAGCGTGAGAATGTTGACCGTGGCCGAACGAGGAGAGACCGGGCCTGCCATCGCGGGGTGGGAGGCCGATTCAGCTCTCACCGACCTGTATGCCGCCCACTGGCATTCGCTCGTCCGCCTCTCGTGGCTGCTGGTCAGGGATCAATACGTGGCCGAGGAGACGGTGCAGGAGGCCTTCGTGGCTATGCACTCCCACTGGTCCCAGCTTAGGGACCGCGACCTGGCCCTGGCCTACCTCCGCCGCAGCGTGGTCAACAGCTCACGCTCGGTTCTTCGTCACCAGGTCGTCGAGGACCGCTATCTGAGCACAGAGACCAGAGCCCGCACCGCCTACGGCACGACCACGGAGCCCAGCGCCGAGACGCTCGCCCTCGAGCATGCGACCGGCGACCGGTTGGTTGCCGCTCTGGGTCGCCTGCCCCGACGACAGCGAGAGGTGCTGACCCTGCGCTACTACCTTGACCTCAGCGAGATCCAGATCGCCGATGCCCTGCATATCTCGCCGGGCTCGGTCAAGGCTCACGCCCACCGGGGCCTGGCCGCCCTGCGCGCCAAAGTGGAGGGCAGGTCATGACAGACGACGACCTGCGGGACAGTGACATCGAGCGTCAGCTCCGCGAGAGCCTTCGCCGTCACGCCGAGCGGATCACCCCAAGAGAACGACGAACGGAGATCCTGGCCATGGTGCACGAGCAGACAGAGACATCAGAGCCCCGGCGACGCTGGCTCATCCCCGTTGCCGCAGCCGCGTCGGTGGCTCTCATCGGCGCCATCGCGTGGGGTGTCGCGAACACCGGCAACCAGCAGGTCACGCCCGCAGCGACGTCCACGTCGAGCACGACCGGACCGACGACCTCGAACGCGACGGGGGTGACCACCCAAGTGGCGTTGCCGGCATACTTCGTCGGCGCCAACTCGGGCACCGGCGAGACGTTCGGCCTCTACCGGGAGTTCGTGCGGACTGCCGTTCCTGCCGGTGCCACGCCGGCACAGAAGGCCAAGGCGGCCGTTGCTGTGGCGATGAACGCCCAGCCGTTCACCAACTTCGAGCCCTACATCCAGCCATGGTCGGGGACAAAGGTCGAGGACCTCACGCTCATGCCGGACCTGATCACCATCACGCTCAGCGGTCCCGGTGCGAGCAGCTTCACCCCTGAGCAGACCAAGCTCGCGGTCCAGGAGCTCGTGTGGACCGCCCAGGCGGCGATCGGCCAAGGGACCATCCCGGTGAAGTTCGTGGTGGCAGATGGATCCCCGGAGCTGTTCGGGACCTATGCCACCAACAAGACCTACAACCGCCCGACCAAGGAGCAGCAGTACGAAGACCTCGCGCCGATCTGGATCCTCTCTCCCGAGCGCGGCAAGGTGTTCCCGGCCGGTGCGCCCGTCGTGGCCAACGGCGAGTCCTGTGCCTTCGAGGCGACGACCCAGTGGGAGCTGAAGAAGGGCGGGGTGATCGTCAAGTCCGGCTCCACCATGGCCTCCAGCGGGTGCCCGATCCGAGGCACCTGGCAGGTGAACCTGGGCGTTCTCGCCCCTGGCAGCTACACGTTCCGGATGTTCGAGGTCAGCATGAAGGACGGCCAGAGCCTCGTGGCCGAGACGTCAAAGCCCTTCACTGTCAAGTAGTTCGGAACGTCATCGGGCTCAGCGCCAGCGTCCTGCGGCACTCATCACCGCGAGGGCCGCAGGTCCGGCGCTTGACGAGCGAAGGATGTTGGACCCCAGCCGAACCCTCACCGCTCCGGCCGCAACGAAGGCGCTGAGCTCATCCGGAGCGATCCCGCCCTCGGGACCGACGATGAGGACGACGTCACCGGACGTGGGCAGCTCGAGCCCTGCCAAGGCGGGCTCGGCATCCTCATGCAGGACGAGCGCCAGTGCTGCCTCCTCGATCCGCTGTATGACGGCCTGGTGGTTCGCAGGCCCACTCACCACCGGGACACGGGTCCGCCGCGACTGCTTGGCCGCGGCCAGCACGATCGACTCCCACTTGCGCAACGACTTGGCCGCTCGTTCCCCGCGCCAGATCACGACGCTGCGAGCAGCTTGCCAGGGAACGACCTCGTCCACCCCGAGCTCGGTGGCGGCCTCGATGGCCTGCTCGTCCCGATCACCCTTGGCCAGTGCCTGAACCAGCACAAAGCGCGAATCCGGTTGCGGGTGACGCGTTATCGCCTGCACTCGCAGGTGCAGCTCACCCGGCCCGACACCCTCGACGATGGTCTCGGCGCGACAACCCATACCGTCGGCGAGCAGCACCTGCTCACCGACGCCAATCCGCTTGACCGTGGCGGCATGACGACCCTCAGAACCGTCCAGGACGAACAACGTCCCGGCAGCGGCCCCCGCCAGCCGATCCGCCGATACGAAGAACAGCGGGGCGGTCACGTCGCGAGCTTCGGTGCCCGGGAGGACATGGGCCTACTTGCCCAGGAACGCGTCGCGCAGCTTGCCGAACAGTCCCTGCGAAGCGGGGGTGAGACGACCCTCAGGACGCTCCTCGCCTCGCAGCACCGCAAGCTGGCGCAACAGGTCCTCCTGCGCGGCGGTGAGCTTGGTCGGAGTCTGGATGGTGGCATGGACCAGGAGATCGCCGCGGCCGGTCCCCCGTAGATGGGTCACGCCGAGGCTCTTGAGCGTGATGACGTCGCCCGGCTGGGTGCCCGGCTTGATCACGAGATCCTTCATCCCGTCAAAGGTGTCGAGCTTGATGCTCGCGCCCAGGGCGGCTGCGGTCATCGGGAGCTCGACAGAGCAGTGCAGGTCATCGCCGCGGCGCTGGTAGGTCTCGTGCGCGATGACGTTGATCTCGACATACAGGTCACCGGCCGGCCCTGCTCCCGGACCGACCTCGCCGCTGCCCGAGAGCTGGATCCTGGTGCCGGAGTCCACCCCTGCCGGGACGCGAATGGTGAGGTTGCGGCGGTTGCGCACACGACCCTCGCCGGAGCACTCGAAGCAGGGGTCGGAGATGACGACGCCGTAGCCCTGGCAGGCGCTGCACGGTCGGGAGGTCATGACCTGGCCGAGGAACGAGCGCTGGACCTGCCGGATCTCACCTCTACCGGCGCAGACGTCACAGGTACGCGTGCCGGTTCCGGGCTGCGATCCTTCGCCGTGGCAGGTGCCGCAGGCGACCGCCGTGTCGATGGTCAGCTCACGTTCGACCCCGAAGACGGCTTCTGACATATCGATGTCGAGCCTGATCAGGGCGTCCTGGCCCCGGCTCTGGCGCGACCGTGGCCCTCGCCCTGCGCCACCGGCCGCCTGGCCGAAGAAAGCGTCCATGACGTCTGAGAAGGAGAAACCCTGGCCGAAGCTGGAGTTCGCGGCGCCGTAGGGGTCCGCGCCGGAATCATAGGCCCGCCGTTTGTCCGGGTCGGACAACACGTCATAGGCCTGGGAAACCCGCTTGAACCGGTCCTCCGCCTCGTCGTCCGCGTTGACGTCCGGGTGCAGCTTGCGGGCCATCCGGTGATAGGCCCGTTTGATGTCCTCGGGCTTGGCGTCGCGGCTGACGCCGAGATCCTTGTAGTAGTCGTTCAATGAATGTCCTTGCGCAGATGTGGTGTGTAGCTGCCCGAGTCATGGGGTGCACGAGCGATGGGGGGTACGGGCTATGGAGGGGTACGAGCTATGGGTCGAGAATCTGGGAGACGTAACGGGCAACCGCGCGGACCGACGCCATCGTTGTCGGGTAGTCCATGCGGGTCGGGCCCAGCACCCCGAGCCCGGCCAGGACATCTGTGCCTGTGCCGTAGCCGGTGCTGACCACGGACGTGGCACTCAACCCGGCGTGCGGGTTCTCATGCCCGATGCGGACAGCCACCACGTCGCCTTCGTCGCTCATGGTGGTCAAGAGCTTGAGCAGCACGACGTGCTCCTCGAGAGCCTCGAGCACAGGACCGATGGTGAGAGGGAAGTCGGTGCCGAACCGCATGAGGTTGGACGTCCCCGCCAGGACCACCCGCTCCTCACGCTCCTCGACCAGGGCGTCTTCGAGCGAGCGGACGACGGCTCGAACGAGGTCACGGTCGGCCGGCGCGAAGCTGTCGGGCAGCGACTGCAGCAACGAGGCTGCCTCGCTGAGCTGATGTCCGCTGGCCTTGGCGTTGAGCCCCGATCGCAGGTCGGCGATGAGGTGTTCGCCGTCAGCGCTCAACAGGTCGCACGAGGACTCGATGACTCGTTGTTCGACCCGACCGGTGTTGACGATGAGCACGACCATCAGGCGGTTGGCACCGATCGGCACCAGCTCGACGTGTCGCACGGAGGAGCGGGTCAGCGATGGGTACTGCATGACCGCCACCTGCTGGGTCAGGGATGCCAGCAACCTGACCGTGCGATCCACGACGTCGTCCAGATCGACCGCCCCCTGCAGGAGGGTCGAGATGGCGGTGCGTGCCGGGTCGCTCATCGGTTTGAGCTCGCTGATCTGGTCGACGAACACCCGGTAGCCGGCGTCGGTCGGGACCCGCCCGGCGCTTGTGTGCGGAGCCGCGATGAGTCCTTCGTCCTCGAGCGCTGCCATGTCGTTGCGAATGGTGGCCGCCGACACTCCGAGGTGGTGTCGTTCGAGCAACGCCTTGGAGCCGACCGGCTCGGACGTCTGCACGTAGTCCTGAACAATGGCGCGCAGCACCGCCAGCTTGCGTTCCTCGATCATGCGCCGCCCCACCTCCGTCTCGTTGACCCAGCCAGCGAACGTCCCAGTCTCGCTGGCGGCGCGTTGGCACTCCGATCTGTCGAGTGCCAAGTCTACGATGCCACGGTGAACGATCGTTACGGCACTGATGTTCTCTCCGGTGACTGGCGCGTCCCCAAGGGCGGGCGGGCGCGCGAGGTCGAGGCCGAGACCGGGCTTGTGGTCGAGGATGTGGAGACCGGCTGGTGCGGTGCGGTCGTCAGGGTCGAGAAGGCCGGAGGGATTCAGGTGGTCCACCTCGAGGACCGCGGCGGCCGGAGCAAGGGCTTCCCGCTGGGGCCCGGGTTCCTGCTCGACGGCGCACCGGTCATCCTGACTCGACCGACGGCTGTCGCACGCGCCGCAGCCGAAGCCGCCAAGGTCGCGGCGTCACGGACCGCGAGCGGCTCACGGGCGCTCGAGGGCGTGCGAGCCAGGGTCGCGTCAGGGTCACGCATCTTCGTCGAGGGCAGGCACGACGCCGAGCTGGTCGAGAAGGTCTGGGGCGACGACCTTCGGATCGAGGGGGTGGTGGTCGAGATGCTGGACGGCGTCGACGATCTCGCTGCCGTCGTTCGTGACTTCGCACCAGGCCCGGGTCGTCGCCTCGGGGTTCTCGTCGACCACCTCGTCCCCGGGACCAAGGAGACCAAGCTGGTTCAGGAGGCCCGAGCGCTGAGCCGCTTCGCGCCGTACGTCAGGATCCTGGGCCACCCGTATGTCGACGTGTGGCAGTCCGTGCGACCTGAGCGCCTCGGGTTCCGGAGCTGGCCGATCATTCCCCGGGGTCAGTCCTGGAAACATGGGATCGTCGCCGAGCTGGGCTGGGCGCATGAGTCCCAGACCGACATCGCACACGCGTGGAAGCGCATCCTGGCGACCGTCCGCACCTATGCAGACCTCGAGCCGACACTGCTGGCCAGTGTCGAAGAGCTGATTGACTTCGTCACTGACGAACATGGGCTCAGTGTGACGACGCAGGAGTGACGAACAAGGGCTCAGCGTGACTGCCTAAGGACACGCCGTGGGAATGTATTGACAAACACTCGACCCCAATCGGTTCTGAGCAGTAGATTTTCTCATAAGGCGCGTTTTGAGCGCTCGACCTTACGAGGGGTATGTGATGAGTGAAATACCGCAGGACCCATCAGCTCAGGGTGACCAACCACCGCCGCAACCGTACACAACGCCTCCCCCGCCTCCACCTCCGACGAGTGAGCCCGGACCGGCATACGGCGCTCAGGCGCAGGCGCCCGTCTCGCCGAGTGACGCCCGCATGTGGGCCATGTTCGCCCACATCGGCGGCCTGTTGACAACGTTCATCGCGCCGCTGGTGATCTTCCTGATCTACAGGGACCGTGACCCCTTCATCCGTCGCCACGCGGCACAGGCGCTGAACTTCCAGATCATCATCGCGATCGGCTACTTCCTCTCGAGCCTGCTGATCTTCGTGTTCATCGGACTCCTCACCTATCCGCTCTTCTTCGTTTTGTCCGTGGTCTTCAGCATCATCGCCGCGATGGCCGCGAACAAGGGCGAGGAATACACCTACCCGATGATTCCCCAGATGGTCACCTAGGCTCGGCCACCAACAAACACAGATTCAGCCACCAGCAACACCAGCAGGCGCGGCACGACGGTGTCCGCCAGCAGAGCGACCGCGCAGGGTCAGAACGACCCGGCGCGGTCGCTCTGCGCTCGGCCCCTCGACCGGCCCGTCCGCGATACGGTCGGCAAACCACTCGACAGAGGAAAGCGATGACTGAACACACACAGGACTACCGGCACCAGGAGCCGCTGCACGTCCAGCAACCCGACGGGCCGACACCGCAAGACCGCCCGCCGGCACCTCAGTTCCCCGGCACGCCTTCGGCCTACCAGCCGGTGCCGATGTCCCCCGCAGACCAACGCACCTGGGCGATCGCGACCCACCTGTCGCCGTTCGTCGCCTCGTTCGTCGGCGGCCTGTCGTTCCTGGGCCCCCTGATCATGTTCATCATCTTCAAGGACCGCGGCGCCTTCATCCGGCACCACTCGGCGGAGGCTCTGAACTTCCAGCTAACCATGTGGATCGGGCTGATCATCTCGTTCCCGCTGATGTTCGTGCTCATCGGATTCGTCACGGCCGGCGCCATCGCAATGACCATGCTGGTGTGCCACATCCTCGGCGCGGTGGCGGCCAGCGAAGGTCGCGACTACCGCTACCCGTTCACGATTCGCTTCGTCAGCTAGAACCCCAGCAGTCGCCGCACGACGGTGTCCGCGAGCAGGCGGCCGCGCAGGGTCAGGACGACCCGGCGCGGCTGCATTGCGCTCGGCCCGTCGACCAGTCCGTCCGCGATCAAGCCGGCGACGGCCTCGCTGCCCTCGGGACGCAGGAGGTCGATCGGCAGCCCATCCACCAGACGCACCCCGAGCAGCACTCGTTCGTCGTAGCGCTGGTCGTCCGTGAGCAGCTCCCGACCAGCCGCCGGCGACAGCCCCGCGTTGAGCCGAGTGGCAAAAGCGTTGGGGTGCTTGACGTTCCACCACCGAACGCCGCCAACGTGGCTGTGTGCCCCCGGTCCCACGCCCCACCAGTCACCATCGAGCCAGTAACCCTCGTTGTGGCGACAGCGGTCGGCCTCCGTGCGTGCCCAGTTGCTGACTTCGTACCACCCGAAGCCGGCGGCTCCGAGGATCTGGTCGGCCAGCTCGTACTTGGTGGCCTCGTCGTCATCCTGCGGTGCCGGCACCTGGCCCCGTCGAACCTGAGCCCCCAGCTTCGTGCCTTCCTCGACAACCAGTGCGTAGGCCGAGATGTGGTCAGGCCCGAGGTCGATGGCTGCGTCCAGACTGGTTCGCCAGTCCTGCAGGGACTCCCCCGGCGTGCCATAGATCAGGTCGACGCTGACCTTCAGCCCGGCGGCTCTCGCGGCCCCGACGGCCTTGGCCACATTGACCGGATCGTGGGTGCGTTCCAGTGTTGCCAGCACGTGCGGCACGGCCGACTGCATGCCGAAGCTGATCCGGTTGAACCCGCCAGAGGCCAACGCCTGCAACGACGCCGGAGTGACCGAGTCCGGGTTGGCCTCGGTGGTCACCTCCGCGTCGTCGGCCAGACCAAACCCCGTTCGTATGCCGTCCAGCACCCTGACCAGGTCGGCCGCCGCCAGAACGGTTGGAGTGCCTCCGCCGAAGAACACGGTCGCCACCGGCGGCGCGGCGGGGCCCAGCACGCGGGCGGCCAGCTCGAGCTCGCGCAGGGCGACATCGGCGTACGTCCCGACGCCGGCGCCGTCAACGCCGAGCTCGGTCAGCGTGTAGGTGTTGAAGTCGCAGTAGCCACAACGCACCGTGCAGAACGGGACGTGGACATAAACACCAAAAGGCGCCGTCCCGAGGGTCTTCAGCGCGTTGGCCGGAAGCTCTCCTGACGGCGGGGCAGGTTCACCCTCGGGCAAGGCACTCGGCATACATCCATCCTCGCAGGGATCCAGGCACACGGACCACGGGCGAGGTCAGCCGGAGTGGGTCAGCACACCGGGTTCGTTCCAGTCAGTGGAAACCGGGCAGGACCTGGTCGCGATCGGCGTGTCGAGGCCGCACGCCGGTGAGCCGAGAATACTTTGCCAGACCACTTGCGGACCGTCACCACACCGGCGTAGAACTCTCACTACGCCGCCGGAAACGGGAGCGGGATCGGATGGAAAACGAGTTCTTGACCAGTGGGCTTGCCTGCTGGAACCGCCAGGTGAGGCGTGCGGAGAGAGCCAGTGGACCACCCGTGAGATTGTCAGCCTTCACCGTTGATGATCAACCGCAGGCCCCGGAGACTCATACTCCCCGGGGCCTGCATCAATGTCGGGGCGACTTCAGTCGGGAGCTATCAGTCTCAGTCGGGAGCCATGTGTTCCCACCGAAGTCGCAGGTGCGCTACCGCAATCGACGGAGGGCATCGTCGGTGGCAACGGGCACAATCGGTCCATGATTGACCACCTGTCGATCCAGTGTTCAGACGTCGGCGCCAGCGCCCGGTTCTACGATGCGGTCCTTGCTCCTCTGGGCGGCCACCGCATCATGGACTTCGGGGAGGTCATTGGCTACGGAACCGACAGCCCCACCTTCTGGCTCGGCGGTCACCAGACCGGCGAAGGTTTCAGAGAGTCGCACATCGCCTTTCAGGCACCCTCGCGAGACGCGGTCAATGCGTTCTTCGATGCGGCGGTCGCTGACGGGGCAGAGATCCTGCATGAGCCACGGGTCTGGCCGGAGTACCACGAGTCCTACTACGGGGTGTTCGTCCGCGATCCCGACGGCAACAACGTCGAGGCCGTCTGCCACGTCCCCGGCTAGCTGGCCAATGGGCACGTCAGACCCACGTGGCCGGCTTGCCCACGTGCCCGGTCGAATGAGTCGATGGCGCTTGAGTCGATGACGCTAGTCCCGCCGGACCTCGAGGTCGTAGATGGCGCGGCCGGACGCGAGCCCCTTCTCCTCGAACCGGGTCATGGCCCGACCCTTGAAGCGCGGGGCGAAACCGGGTTCGCCGGCATACGGGTTGGTCAGCGAGCCATGTGCGTCGAACACGTCGCGCATCTGCTCGGCGTAGTCCAGCCAGTCGGTCGCCAGCCGCAGTGTCCCTCCCTGGGCAAGGCGGGATGCGGCCAGCTCGGCAAAGACCGGATTGACCAGCCGTCGCTTGTGGTGACGCGCCTTGTGCCAGGGATCGGCGAAGAAGACCCAGATCTCGGCAACGCTCGCAGGGGTCAACATGTGCTTGAGCACCTGCACGGCGTCGGCGTCAACCAACCGGACGTTCGTGAGGTGGTGGTAGACGATCTTGGCCACTGTCGCGGCCAGACCGGGGCGATAGACCTCAACGGCCAGGAAGTTGGTTCCCGGATTGGCCTGCGCCGCGCACACAACAGCGTCTCCGGTGCCTGAGCCGATCTCGACGACCAGCGGGGCCACCCTGCCGAAGTCACGCCTTGCATCAAGGAGAAAGCCGGCGGCCACCGAGGTGGTTGCCCGCGCTCTTGGCACGTCGATCATCAACCGCTTGCGGTGTTCGTCCCAGGTCCGCTGCATGGTGGGGCGCAGCCGGTGGTCGCGGTGGACGAACGAGACCGACCGGCGCTGGAACGGCTCTGCCGGGATGCTTTTCATGGAGGAGCTACTTCTTGGTCCGGTCCCCGCCGGACGCGGCGTCGTTGGACAGCGCGGCGATGAAGGCTTCCTGGGGCACCTCGACCCGGCCGACCATCTTCATCCGCTTCTTGCCTTCCTTCTGCTTCTCGAGCAGCTTGCGCTTGCGCGAGATGTCGCCGCCGTAACACTTGGCAAGAACGTCCTTGCGCATTGCACGGATGGTCTCCCGGGCGATGATCCGGGCGCCGATCGCGGCCTGGATCGGCACCTCGAACTGCTGGCGCGGGATGAGCTCACGCAGCTTGGACGCCATCATGACGCCGTAGGAGTACGCCTTGTCCTTGTGCACGATCGAGCTGAAGGCATCGACAGCTTCGCCCTGCAGAAGAATGTCCACCTTGACCAGGTCGGCCGTCTGCTCGCCGTCAGGTTCGTAGTCAAGGGAGGCGTATCCGCGAGTCTTGGACTTCAGCTGGTCGAAGAAGTCGAAGACGATCTCGGCCAGCGGGAGGGTGTAGCGCATCTCGACGCGCTCTTTCGAGAGGTAGTCCAGGCCACGCAACGTTCCACGGCGGGTCTGGCACAGCTCCATGACGGATCCGACGAAGTCGCTGGGGCAGAGGATCGTCGCACGCACGACGGGCTCGCTGATCTCGCCGATCTTGCCGTCGGGGAACTCGCTGGGGTTGGTCACCGTGATGACCTTGCCGTCGTCGAGCTTGACCTCGTACACGACGTTGGGCAGCGTCGAGATCAGGTCGAGGTCGAACTCACGCTCGAGCCGCTCGCGCACGATCTCGAGGTGCAGCATGCCGAGGAACCCGACCCGGAATCCGAAACCGAGCGCGGCTGACGTCTCGGGCTCGTAGACCAGCGCGGCATCGTTGAGCTTGAGCCGGTCCAGGGCATCGCGCAGGTCGGGATAGTCCGAGCCGTCGATGGGGTAGAGACCGGAGAACACCATGGGCTTGGGGTCTCGGTAGCCGCCGAGGTCGACCTTGGCCGGCTTGGACGCGTTGGTCACCGTGTCGCCGACCCGCGACTGACGCACGTCCTTCACCCCGGTGATGAGGTAACCCACCTCGCCCACGCCCAGCCCCTTGGAGACCACAGGCTCGGGAGAGATGACGCCGATCTCGAGCAGCTCGTGAGTTGCCTTGGTCGACATCATGAGGATCTTCTCGCGCGGGTTGAGGTTGCCGTCGACCACGCGCACATAGGTCACCACACCGCGATACGTGTCATAGACCGAGTCGAAGATCATCGCCCTCGCGGGAGCATTGGGGTCGCCGACCGGCGGAGGCAGGTCGCGGACGATCTGGTTCAGGAGGGGCTCGACGCCGTCACCGGTCTTGCCCGAGACCCGCAGACACTCCTCGGGCTGGCAGCCGATCAGACCCGCGAGCTCCTCGGCGTACTTCTCCGGCTGGGCCCCGGGCAGGTCGATCTTGTTCAGCACCGGGATGATGCGGAGGTTCTTCTCCATCGCGAGATAGAGGTTGGCCAGGGTCTGGGCCTCGATCCCTTGGGCGGCGTCGACGAGCAGCACGGCACCCTCGCACGCGGCCAGCGACCGGGATACCTCGTAGGTGAAGTCGACGTGGCCCGGAGTGTCGATCATGTTCAGGCAGTACGTGACGTCGTCGATCTCCCACGGCATACGCACCGCCTGGGACTTGATGGTGATGCCCCGCTCGCGTTCGATGTCCATGCGGTCGAGGTACTGCGCGCGCATCGCGCGCGGGTCCACGATCCCGGTGATCTGCAGCATCCGGTCGGCCAGGGTCGACTTACCGTGGTCGATGTGGGCGATGATGCAGAAGTTGCGGATGAGGTCGGGCGGCGTCGCGTGCGGCTGCAGGGCGTTACGGGCCTTGGGTGACACGGGCGAACTACCTCAGGATTCTGGACACATTGAGATTCTGGACAACATTTACTCGAACACGAAGGGGCGGCCTCGAACACGATGGGGCGGCGATGAATGCGGGCCTTGCTCCATCCTCCCACGACGACGGCCTGCACACGGACGGAACCCCGGGGGCGTCAACGCTCTCCGGACTGCTGAACGGCCGGCTCCGAGCGGGACAGCACGCCGGACAACGCGACGAGGACCACGCTCAGAACTAGAGGGAGGGCCATGGCATGACGGATGCCGACCTGCCTGATCAGCGCGCCGATGATCGCCGGGCCGATGAGGAAGGCTCCATAGCCGAACGTCACCACGACCGCGAGCATCCGCCCGCCGCCGGCGTGGCCCGCGACCGCGTAGACCTGAGGAGCGATGATGCCGACTCCGAGGCCGACCAGGGCCCAGCCCACCAACAGGACGGGGAGCGACTGGCCAACGATCGCCACGAGGTAGCCGATGGATGCCACCAGCCCGCCGAGGCGCACGACGTTGGCGCGACCGATTGCCGCGACCGCGAGATCGCCGAACATCCTGATCAGGACCATGAACGCGCTGACCGCGACCAGCCCCAGCGCCCCTGTGGATGCTTCGACCGCCGCCACATCAGTGACGTGGACGGATGACCAGTCGACGGCGGTGCCCTCGGCCAGACCGAAGCTGAACGCCATTGCCCCGAGCAACACCGCGAACGCCGGCACTCGAGGACCGGCATCGGGTCCTCTGACAGTCCTGATCCCTGCCGTCATCGGCACCCACCGCGAGATCCCCACGCAGGCGACCACCGAGACCGCGCTGAGCGTGACGAGAGCGGGAGCGATGACCGCGCCCCCCTCGCCCGCCAGCCGGGCGATGAGGACGACCGCCGACGCGCCGGCCAGGTTTCCCACGCTGAAGCCGGCATGCAGCCGGCTCATCACCGGCTTCACCCGAGCTTGCTCCACCCGGACACCGAGGGCGTTCATCGAGACATCCATGGCTCCGTTGCCCAGGCCGGCCAACGCCGCGGCCGCGGCGGCGAGCGGAAGGCTCCGAGTGAACGCCAGGGCCGCGACCCCCGCGATCAACAGCGCGGCCGCCGGCAGCACGACGCTCCTGGCGCCGCGGCTGTCGGCCAGGCGCCCCCCGATCTGCATGGACACCAGAGCCGCCGCAGCCAGCGAGACCAGCACAACCGCCAGCCCACCCGCGTCGACGCCCAGCCGCTCGCGCATCGCCGGCAATGTCGCGCCGATTCCGCCGACGAGAGTGCCGTTCACCGCGAAAAGGCCGGCCACCGCCACCAGGGACTTTGTGCCAGCCAGGTTCCCGGCGACCTCAGCGTCGGCGTCTGGCGCGATGGGGGCCTCGGTCACTGCTCGATTGTCCCAGTCGCGCCGCGACAGTCTGACAACGCTGGATGCAGCGCTGTGTTCACCCGTTGTCAGAGCGGCACCGCCGGTCACCTCCGGATTCACGAACGCGTATGCCGGTGGCGTCCTTCTGGGGGACGGTCGACAAGCCTTCCTCAAGGCGTCCGGGCCCGAGTTCCCCTTTCCGGTCCTGTCCCTCGGCCGGCCCCTGGCCGCAGACACCGACGCGTTGGGGGCCGGCGCCCAGAACGACCACCTCATCCACTTCGACCTGCGGCCGGACAACCTGCTCGTCGGACGCCGGGCGGGCGAGGTGGCCGACCGCGCATACGTGCTGGAATGGAACTGGGTCACGTTGGGGCCGGCGTGGTGCGACTGGGTGTCAGTGATCCCGGCCATGCAGGCCCAAGGGCACGACCTCGGCGAGCTTATGGACTCGACGCCGCTGTCCCGGTCCGCGGACCCGCACGCACTGGACGTCTGGCTGGCCCTGCTGGCGGTCTACATGCTGGTCTGTTTCGAGGATGAACCACCGCTGGGGGCCACCATGGCCCTGCGCCGTCACCAGCGGTTCTACGCCCAGGTCTTCCTCGACTCCCTGGCCACCCACCGCGGCTGGCTCTGATCAGTCGAGCGTGAAGGCCCGTCCGGCGCGCGCCCTCTCCCTGGTCTCGTCCAGTAGCTCGTCAGCGGCCAGGATCGACGGCAACAGCTCGGGCTCGAGGGTGAGCGCGCGGAACACCTGCGCGACCGTGACGCCGTGGGCTGGACGGTTCACCACGGTGATGGGATCGCCGCCGCGGACCAGACCGGGGCGGACCACGCTCAGGTATGTGCCCGGCATCGCGGCTCGGGCAAACGTCCGCAGCCAGCCGCTCTCGGCGATCCAGGCGCGGAACGTGCCACACGGTATGCGCGGGACGGTCACCGCCAGCTCGAGCTCGTCCCCGATCCGCCAGCGCTCGCCGATCACCGCTCCGTTGACATCAACCCCGGTGGTGGTGAGGTTCTCGCCGAATACGCCGCCCGCCAGAGTGCGCCCCAGAACGGACTCCCAGTGGTCGAGATCCTCCCTGGCGTAGGCGTACACGGCCTGGGCGTCGCCCCCATGGTTGAGGCGGTCGCCGACCATGTCCCCGACCAGCCCGCTGCCCAGCCCGTCGCGCTTGGTACCGGGCGCTCGCACCAGGACCGGCTCCGTCGTGGGCACCTTGTCGATGCCGGTCACGTCTACCTCGCGCTTGTCCGGGTTGGGCTGGACGCGCGCGAGGTTCACGGAGAGCACTGCGCCTTCGACCGAGGTGCCGGTGACGTCGATGCTCATGGCCCAAGGCTAGACCGGCCACATGGCGCAGGTCCGTCATTGATCGAGCACCTGCGCGGCTGCGCCGTCAATGACGCATGCGCGCTATCTCAAGTCGCTCGACCGCTAGGGTCGGCGCATGGCGAAGCGCAGCCGTCTGGGATCACAGCTAACGAGGGTTCTCGGCCGGGCGCTGGGCCGAGCCGGGCGCCGGGACCACGCGCCGCCTGCGCCGGAGAGAGGCACGGCATACCCAGGTGACTTTGTGGGGACCCCCGAGATCAACTACGCGCCCAACCCGGGGAACGACAACGTGGCCGACCCGGGCGAGATCGTCTGGACCTGGGTGCCGTTCGAGGAGGACCACACTCAGGGCAAGGACCGTCCCGTGCTGGTGATCGGGCGGGATGGGCCGTGGCTGCTGGCCCTGCCGTTGACCAGCAAGGACCACGACCACGACGCCGATCAGGAAGCGCGGGCAGGTCGCCGATGGGCTGATGTGGGGTCGGGCACCTGGGACCGCCATGGCCGCGCGAGTGAGGTACGGCTGGACCGGATCGTGCGCGTCAACCCTGATCTGGTCCGCCGCGAGGGCGCGGTCCTTGACGAACGTCGGTTCAACGCGGTGGCCGATGCTGTGCGTCGCACGGACTGACCAACCGCACCACGACGACCCCACTCAACGTCGAAGGCCGGCTCCCGAGGGAAACCGGCCTTCGTCTCGTGGCACTAACAGGACAGTTATCGAACCCTTACACACCCCTGTTACGGCTGCTCCGCCTCAACAGAGACGACGAGGTTGCTGTTGCCCTGGCTGTGGGTCGTCCGATGACTGGGATCAGCGGGATAGCAAAGCAGCAACAGCGACGGCTTACCAAGCCTCAGCAGGCCGAACTTGTCGAGCGCTACCAGTCTGGCGACCTGATGACCGAGCTGGCTAAGAAGTATGGAATCGACCGGCGAACGGTGAGCGCGATCCTCAAACGGCACGAAGTGCCAACACGTCCGCAAGGACTCTCTGCCGAACAGCTCCAAGACGCCGTTCTGATGTACGCCCAGGGCAACTCGCTGGC
>DASRVZ010000064.1:0-2716 GCA_035654835.1 Dermatophilaceae bacterium
GGGCTGCGCTCGGGGGACATCAAGGGACTGCGGTTCGACCAGATCGACTGGGCGAACCGGCGACTGTCCTTGGTCCAGCACAAGACTGGTCGACGCCTCGACCTGCCACTTCCCGATGAGTGCGCGCTGGCGATCATCGACTACTGGAAGAACGAGCGGCCCGAGGTCGAGGACCCGCACGTGTTCCTGCGCCACAGGGCACCTCTGCAGCCGCCCGCGGTGGGCAACCACTTCCACCAGGTTGTGACCGGGTGCTTCGCCCGGGCAGGGATCGAGACATCCGAGCGGCACCGGGGACTGCATGCCCTGCGGCATTCTGCGGCGGTCGGGATGCTCGAGTCTGGGACTGCCTATCCAGTGATCGGTGCGGTGCTGGGACACACCGACGCGAACACCACCCGCAGGTATCTGCGGGTAGACGTCGCCCACCTGCGCCCGTTGGCGCTGGAGGTACCCGATGCCCGCTGAAATCATCCCCGACGGGGCGTTCCCGGAGCTGTTCAACGAGTACGTCGATTACAAAAGGAACCTCGGCTACGTCTACCCCGACAGTCGGCTCTACCTGGTCCGACGTCTGTCGAGGTTCCTGGCCGGGCGGGTCACCGACCAGCGGGTGCTGACCAGGGACACGGCCGAGGAGTTCGCCCGGCCCCGCGACGCAGAGTCCGCCGGCTCCGCCGCTGGCAGGCGGGGGATCGCCCGCCAGTTCGCCCTGTTCCTGCAATGGAAGGGAATCGAGGCATGGGTGCTGCCGGAACTCTCGCAGCCGCGCCAAGCCCGCTCTTTCGCTCCCAGGATCATCACCGCCGAGGAGATGGTCCGGGTGATCGCGTGCGCCGACGCCCGTCCAGTGTCGCGGTGCGGGCCGCAAACGCAGCCGGTCTACGCGATGCTGGTCCGCCTGCTGTGGTGCTGCGGGCTGCGGATCGGGGAGGCAGTGTCCTTACGGGTCGGCGACGTGGACCTGGCCGACGGGGTCATCACCGTCCGCAAGGCCAAGCACAACCGGACCCGGCTGGTGCCGATGTCGCAGTCCTTGGGGTCCTTTGCCCGCCACTACGCGGTCGCTGTCGGCCTTGTCCTCGAGGATCGCGAGGCGTGGTTCTTCCCGTCCCCGCGGGGCGGGGGCTACCATCCCTGCTCGGCCACCGCGCACATTCAGCGGCTGATGCTCGAAGCGGGTGTCACCACGGCCGCCGGCCGCGCTCCTCGCGCCCATGACCTGCGCCATTCCTATGCGGTGGCCTGCCTGGCGAAGATGCAGGACGACGGGATCGACATCTACGCGGCGCTACCGTTGCTGGCAACCTACATGGGACACGCCGACATCGTCTCTGCGGAGTACTACCTGCGCCTCGACCCATCGGCTTGGGCCAGCATTGAGCAGGCCATGGCACACACCTACGCGGACGTCTTCCCGCACGGGACGGTGTGAGATGGCCACCGTCCGCCCGTTCGCAGACATGCTGGCCCAGTTCCTCACCGTCTACCTGCCCGTCACCCGTGACTGCTCCCGCCACACCATCGCCGCCTACCGGGACGCGTTCATGTTGTTCCTACGGTTCATGGATCAGCAGCAGGCGATCCCACCGAACAAGGTCTCCTTCGCCGACTTCACCGCGTCCAACGTGGCGGCCTTCCTCGGCTGGCTGCGCACCGACAGGCAATGCTCCGCGGCCACCGCCAATCAACGCCTGGCCGCGCTGAAGTCGTTCTTCCGTTACGTCCAGTCCCAGGCCCCCGAGCAGATCACACAAGCCCGACAGGTCTTGGACGTCAAAGCCGCACAAGCCCCCGAACCGGCCATCGGCTACCTGCCCGTGGAAGCGATCGGGTTGCTGCTGGAGCACGCCGCACGTCGTCGCGGATCGCGGGACCTGGCGCTGCTGACGACGCTCTACGACACCGGCGCCAGAGTCCAAGAGGCCTGTGACCTATCGATCAGGGACCTTCACCTCGACAAACCCGCCAGTGCCACTCTGACCGGAAAGGGCCGCAAGTCCCGCATCGTGCCCATGACTCCACAGGTCGCGCAGATCCTCACCCAGCACGTCGGCGCGCTTCCCCACGGCCTGTCCGGGTCCGGGCCCGTGTTCACCAATAGGGCCGGAGAACAGTTGGGGCGCGCCGGCGCCGCCTACATCCTGGCCCGATGCGCACGCACCGCGCACGACGAACGCCCCGAACTCGTGCCCGAGAAGATCACCCCTCACATGCTGCGTCACTCAAAGGCGATGCACCTGCTGGAAAACGGAGTCAATCTGATCTACATCCGCGACATCCTCGGGCACGCCTCCATCGTCACAACCGAGGTCTACGCCAAAGCCAACCCGGAAATGAAGCGCCAAGCCATCGAAGCAGCTGCCGCGCACACCCTCGGACCCAGCCGTTATGACCAGGCCTCCCGGCAAGACCTGCTCACCTGGCTCCGTCAAGCAATCTGAACCCCGCTGTTATGCGAAGTAGCCAGCCCCGCCCGAGGCCCCCACCAGCGCAAACACCGACACCTTCACATAACCGAGGACTTCACATCAGACGAGTTATGCGAGGCCTCGCATAACTCGTCCACGCACAACACCACCGCGGACTCGGGTGGATCCAAATAGAGGCCGACGACGTCGAAGACCTTCTCCACAAACAGCGGGTCCTTGGACAGCTTGAAGTTGTCGGCCCGGTGCGGCTTGAGTTCGAAGGTCCGCCAGATCCGCCCGATCGT
>DASRVZ010000065.1:0-20521 GCA_035654835.1 Dermatophilaceae bacterium
GCTTGACCTTGAAGCTCTGGATCGCCGCCGGGAAGATACCGCCGACAACGACCCCCGTCACCACCAACAGCCCGACCCCGACAACCGGCAGGCGCCAGGAGTGGGTCCAGATCGTGGCCACGAACAGCACGGCACACATGATGCCGGCCACCGCGAGTATCGCCTTGGTGGGCATGACAGCGTGCTGGTCGGTGTATGTCAGGCCGGTGATCAACCGAGAGTCTTTGGTCGTCAACGAGTAGCGGTCCAGCCACCAGCTTGCCGACTGGACAAGGACGAGCAAGGCCAACAGCAACGACAGGTGGATCCGCGTGGCGGTGGTGGTCCGTTCGCCCTTGGTCTGCAGCTGCAGGCCGCCATAGACGTAGTGGGTCGCCGCTGCGCCGAGCGCCGCGAGTACGAGGGCCATGGTGAGAAATCCAACGATGAAGCGGAGCCACGGCAGCGTGAAGACGAAGAAACCGATATCGAGGCCGAATTGCGCGTCCTTGGAGCCAAAGGGCACCCGGTTGGCCCAGAGCAGGAAGGTCTGCCACTGACTTGCGGCGGCCGATCCGGCAAAGATGCCCAACACCGCGGGTGCGGCGACCGTGGCCATGCGGCGCAGCGGCTCGAGCAGCTCGCGATAGTGGTCGAGGTTCTGCTGTTCCGCCGAGATCGGCGGATAGACCGGACGAGTGCGATATCCGACCAGCAGGCTGGAAGCGACGACCACGGCCGTGATCAGACCGCCTACGACGAAGAGCCCGACCTTGGTGAACAGCTCTGTCCAGAAGACGGACGTGAAGCCAACACTGTCGAACCAGAGCACCTCCGTCCACCACTGCGCAGTGACGGAGAGGAGCACGATGATGATGGCCAGGACGGCCAAGGTGGGAATCAGCGGACCGCTGCGGCGCAGGTGGAGCTGAGGCATCGGAGGACGAGGCCCCCCGGGCCCGCCCGGGGGGCCGCCTGGCCCCTGACCAGATCCTCCGGGACCGCCGGATCCCGCGTCGCCCGAACCGCCGAACCAGTCTCTTTGACTCAAAACATCGCCCGATCTCGCCGTTGCCGCGCACGAAGGCGCGGGCCTATGGATATCCCAACCTAACCCACCCCACGTCCGATTCCCGACAACCCACCGTGATGCGGCAACATGGACCCGTGACCAGCGCCTTTCAGCCGATCTTCAGCCCACTTGTGACGTGCGCCCTCGAGACCGAAAGGCACGTCGCGGCAGCGGGTTGGGACCAGCCGCCACGCCTGTTCGCACTGGTCCGAACTCGCGGCCTGCTGGAGCGAGAGCCGCATCTGCGGGACCACGTCGGCCAGGGCGACGAAGACGGGCTCACGGCGATCGAGCAGGAGGGCCTGCCCGCGACCTCATCCCTGGAGTCCCTGCTGGCCCAGCTCGCCTGGCCGGACGATGTTGACGGTGTGGCGCTGGCGGTCGAACGGCTCGTGGTGCCCCCGGAGGCTGAACGCGACCTGCCCGAAGACCCCGATCAAGCAGCCGAGACCCTCGCCGCGCACCCAGACCGCAAGGACGTTCGCCTGCTCGTAGCCGTGCTACGAGCAGGCGAGTCCACCTGCCTGCTGCGCCAGCGCGATCACGACACCGACGACAAGGTCGCCTCCGGCGCTGATATCGCGCCAGGTCTCGTTCAGGCGCTCAGCGCCACGCTTCAGGACTGATCGACGTATGCCGTTGTGCCGCAGGCCTGCTGGCATGTAGGCCTGCCGACGTCCCTGCCCCTGCTGACATGTAGGCCTGTCGGCCTAGGTGCACGCGGGCAGGGACGTTGTCTGCTTGGCCGCGACCGACTCGACGGCGTCGCGAGCCTGGGTGAACGTCGAGACCTTGACGACGCGCAACCCGTCGGGGACATGCCCGACGACCTCGTTGCAGTTCCCCGCGGGAGCAAGGAACCAGGTGGCTCCACCCCGCTTGGCGCCGACCATCTTCTGCTGGATGCCGCCGATCGGCCCGACAGCGCCCACGGAGTTGATCGTCCCTGTGCCGGCGATGGTGGCGCCACCAGTCAGTGCCCCTGGCGTGAGCTTGTCGTAGACCGCAAGGGAAAACATCATCCCCGCAGACGGGCCGCCGACGTCCCCCGCGTTGATGCTGACCTTGACAGGGAAGTCGAAAGAGGTTTGCAGGAAGATGCCGACCACCGTGTGGCCCTGGGAGTCCGCGGTCTTGACGCTGAAGACCAGCTTCTTGCCGTCCCTGCGGACGGTGAAGACGGCTTTGTCGCCCGACTTGTGCGCCCGGACCGCGGCACGAACCCCATCGGGGGTGGTGACCGCCGTGCCATCGATCGAGACCAGGATGTCGCCGGCGCGCAGGACACCGCTGGCAGGTGAGTCCTTCGCCAGCTCTTTGACGATGACGACCTCGGGAACTGTCTGGCCCAGCTCGCGCAGGGCAACGGCGATGGCTTCCTGCTGCGAGTCGACCATCTCAGCGGCGTTCTGCTGCTCGACCTCGGTGCTGGTCACACCCTTGGGGAACAACACGTCCTCGGGCACGACGCTGTCGGTCTGATCCAGCTGGCCGGTGATCCACTCCCACACGTTGATTCGGTTGTTCGGGCCGCCCAGCACCGCGACCGTGGTGAAGTCCAGAGCGCCGGTGGTGGGGTAGGTGGCCTTGCCCTCGACCGTGATCAGCGGCTTGCCGCCGGCTCCGTTGCCCAAGGTGTTGACGACCGGACCCGGTTGGAGGATGACGTACGGCAGGTGAACCAGGCCCATGAGCGCTGCGACCACGATCCCAACGAACACCGCGATGATCCACCCACCCGAACGTCGGCTCATCGTGGTGCCCGGTCGATCGGCCACGTTGCTTTCAGAACCTTGCGTGTCGATCACGGCGTTCCGACCCACTCATCGCTTCCGTCGTCAAAGATCTGGTGCTTCCAGATCGGGACCATTGTCTTCAGGGTGTCAACCAGCTCGCGGCACACCTCGAACGCCGTGCCGCGGTGGGCCGCACTGACTGCGACGACGACGGCCAGATCGCCGATCTCGAGGTGACCGACGCGGTGAACCGCGGCGACGCGGATGACATCTGCCCCTGTGGCCAGCCTCTCGGCGAGATCGCGCAGGACCTGCGGCGCGCTCGGGTGACAGGTGTAGTCGAGGGCCTCGACGCCATGGCCATGGTCGAGCTCCCGCACGACGCCGATGAACGTGGCGATGCCTCCGGCCCGAGGGTGCTGCACGGCCTCAACGACCTCATCGACCGAAAGCGGGGTCTCACGGATGTCGGCGAGCACCACTTCAGGCACGACCAGTGAATCCCGACTGTCGCCAGTACCTTCGCTCACGCTCCACCTCCCTTCCGCCGGTGTCGCCGCATCATGGCGGCCGTGCCGACGAGCGCAACGGCCGCGCTTGCCGCACCGAGCGCCGCATCCTTGCGGTCGAGCCTGCGGGCGCCCACAGCATGGTGTCCCCTGATGCTCTCAAGGAGGACACCAAGGCACGTCTCATTGTCGTATGCCGCTTGCCAACCTGCCGCGCCCAGTGTCGCCGAGGAGACGGCCCAGGGATAGACCGCATAGGCGAGATCCGTTGCAGGAGAGGGCAGGATGCCCACGCGGTGCAGCCGCTGCGCCGTCCCCAGGGCCACACTCTCGCTGAGCTCAACCCGTCGCATACCGCTGACCACCTCGACCTCGCTCTGGGTCATCCAACCCGGCGAGGCAACGGTCACCACCGGCCCGAGCCCGAGTTCGACCGTGGTCACCAGAGCCGTCGCGAGATCCTCCACGTGGCAGAACTGCCACGCAGGGCAACCGCCCTTGACGGTCAACAGCCGAGGAGCCTCAAAGTGTCGGGTGATGACCGTGTCAACGCGGGGACCGGCCAGAGCCGCCGGACGCACCACGGTGATGGCGAGTCCGGGGTGGACCTCGGCAGCGGTTCGCAGAATCTGCTCGACCGCCAACAGGTCACCGACCTGCCCCTCGTCCGGTTCTGCCGCCAGGGGGGCGTCCTCGGGCAGCGGCACGAGGTTGGTCGGCGACGCGCCATACGTCATGGCGCTTGTGACGACGACCAGCCGCGCGACTCCGGTAGCCGCAGCGGAGACCACCACGGTCTGGATCTGGCGAACGGCCCGCTCACGCCGGGTCCGAGCGTTCTGCCTCAGGTCGGCCGCAAGGTCGGTGCTGGCCGCCACGTGGATCACCGCGTTGACGTCGCGAAGGTGGCTTGCCAGATCGGGCGAACCCAGATCGACCAGTCGCCAGTGCACGCCATCGGCCGGACCACGCTCGGTATCCAGCCCGACCACCGTGCCGATGGCCCCCCCGGCGGCAGAACGCGCCAACAGGGCGCGCACGATGTGGTCGCCCAGAGGTGTAGCAGCACCTGTGACGGCGACCGTCATCGCCTTGCGACTGGAACGAACCCTGGCCCTAGGGGAACTCACTGCGACCTCCGCATGTTTACCTATGAGACGACATCCTCTCAGGAGGCCAAGGAGCCCGCGTGTCCGATCATCCAGAACAGCAGCCCGACATCCCTGACGAGCCTGACTTCGAGGCCATGCTCGCCTCGTTGCTGGAGAGCGCAGACAACCCCGAAGTGGCCAAAGCGCTCAGCGCCATGGGCATCGACAAGATCGACCCCGCGACCGTGGGGGTGATGGCCGCCCAGCTGAAGGCGATGTTCTCCGCCCGCGGACCCGTCGAGTCGTTCAACCTCGAGCTCGCCACAGACGTAGCCCGCAAGATCGTTGCCGAACAAGGCGACTCGAGCGTCGGTGACGTCGCTCGCCGCCAGATCGAGGAAGCAGTTCACATCGCGGGCCTCTGGCTCGACGACGTGACGGACCTGACAGCGCCCAACATGGTGGTCCATGCGTGGAGCGGTGCCGAGTGGGTCGACCGGACCATGCCTATGTGGCAGCGGCTCGTCGAGCCGGTCGCCGCAGGGGTGAGCACCGCAGTGGTGGCTGCCATGCGCGCTCAGATGGGCCAGCCCGACGCTGGTGAGGGCAGGGCCGGGATCCCGGGCCTGCCAGAGGGCATCGACACCGCCGCGCTCATGGGCCAGATGGAGCCGATGCTGACGCGGATCAGCGCATCGATGTTCGGAGTGCAGATCGGGCAGGCCGTGGGTGCGCTCGCCGGAGATCTGGTCAGCGGGACCGAGGTGGGGCTCCCCCTCGTGCCCGACCAAGGCATCGCCATGCTGCCAGCCAACCTCGACGCCTTCGCGGAGGGGCTCGAGGTCGATCTGGTCGAGGTGCGTCTCTACCTCGCGGTACGTGAGGCGGCGCGCGTGCGCCTGTTCGCGGACGTCGCGTGGCTGGGCCCGCAGCTGATCGCCGCCGTGCAGGCCTACGCCCGCGACATCAGCATCGACACCGAGGGCATCGAGCTGGCCCTGCAGTCCACGGACACCTCCGACCCTGCGGCGATGCAGGTGGCGCTGTCGAGCTCGCTGTTCACCCCTGAGCCGAGCCCGGCGCAGCGGTCTGCCTTGGTGCTGCTCGAGACCTACCTCGCGCTCGTCGAGGGGTGGGTGGACGTCGTGGCCGACCACGCCGCAAGACAGCACCTGCCGCACACCGCTGCACTGGGCGAGGCCGTCCGGCGGCGCCGAGCGAGCGGCGGCCCGGCCGAGCGGGTCTTCAGCCAGCTGGTCGGGCTCGAGCTGCGCCCCCGTCGTCTGCGCGACGCCGCCAACCTGTGGGCGGCGCTGGAGTCCAGGGGCGGAGCCGCGACGCGTGACGCGGCATGGGCTCACCCGGACGTGGCGCCGACCGCGGCCGACCTCGACGACCCGCTCGGGTTCGTCGATCGATTCACTTCCAAGGGCACCCCGGACGAGATGGACGCGGCGCTGGATGCTCTTCTCTCCGAAGGTGATTCGGACAACCCCTAGGTTGAGGGCATGAGTCTCCCAACGGGATACCGCCTTCTCCACGACGACGCGGCCCGAACCCTGTCGGGGTGGAGAGCGCCGAACGCGGCCCAGGAACAGCTCCGGGCGGAATACCTCGCGCACCTTGCGGCACATGCCGACGCGATGTCGAAGCAGGGTCCGCCGGCCCACTTCACCGCCAGCTGCCTCGTGCTCGACCAGACCGGGTCACGGGCGTTGCTGACGCTGCACAAGAAGGCACACGCGTGGTTCCAGTTCGGCGGGCACTTCGAGCCGGGCGACACCGATGCCCATGCGGCGGCCCAGCGGGAGGCCCGCGAAGAGTCAGGGATCGCGGCGCTCGTCGCCCGCCCGGAGCTGGTTCAGCTCGACCGTCACCCGCTGGTCGGAGCGTTCGGCCGATGCCGTGAACACCTGGACCTGCGGTTCGTGGCGGTTGCCGACGACGACGAGACACACGCGGTCAGCGAGGAGTCGTTCGCCGTCCGGTGGTGGCCGACCGATGCGCTGCCCACGGACTCCCGACGCGACCTCGAGCCTTTGGTGGCACTGGCCCGATCCGTGCTCGGCCTCGCCTGATCCTCTCGGGTCAGGCCTCCAGCTCGCCTTCGGTCTCGTCCTCAGGCCAGTGGAGTCCAGCCGTGGCTGCGACGCCTTCGAGATAGCCACGTGCCCGCTCTGTACGTGGGTAGGACTCCAGCAACAACCAGAACTCACGGCCGTGACCCGGCTGCAACAGATGCGTCAGCTCGTGCAGGATCACGTAGTCAAGCACCCAGGCCGGCATCCCCTTGACCCGCGAGGAGATCCGGATCGTCCCCTCGCTGGGCGTGCAGGAACCCCACCGGGAGCTCTGGTTGGTGACCCAGGCAATGCTGAGTGGCTTGGCCAGCCCACCGAGATAACGTCCAGACAGGTCGGCTGCACGCTCGAGCAGCTGCTGGTCGCTGGGTCGTCGACGTTTGTCCCCTGCAGCCAGCTTGCGCATCATGGCGTCGACCCAGGTGCGTTCCTCAACGGCCGAAAAGCGCGCCGGGATGAGCACGATGGTCCGGCCGCCCTCGCGATAGGCGCTGACCGTCCGGCGTCTGCGCCGACTGCGCCTGACCTCGATCTCGTCCCCGTCCACGATCAAAACCTAAGCCCCGGCGCCGACAAATCCCATCGCTTCGGGCTTCTGAACCTCACCATGGGCTGTCCTGAGCGTCACCACGAAACTGGACGCGCCGAACCTGAGCACGAGAAACGTGGCCCAATGCGAGACGTTGTGCTCAGCCTGGTCTAGGGTGAAGCGAGTCCGGTGCCGCACAAAGCGGCAAGGAACGACACAGGAGACGTAGACAAATGGCAGAGTCTGTAGAGACCGGCGAGACGTACACGGGCGACTTCTACTGCGTGAAGTGCAAGGCAAAGCGCGACGCCACTGGCAAGGTCGTCGAGACCAACGGTCGTCGGATGGCCAAAGGCAAGTGCCCCGTTTGTGGCACAAACCTCAACCGCATCCTCGGCAAGGCCTGAACAACCGCCGAACCACAAGCAACACCGAACACGTAACACCGAAAACCTAGGAGCGGCACCCGAGCATGACGCTCGGGTGCCGCTCTTTGTCTCCACCGCGTGGGCACGTTCAGGCTGGGGTACCGCTACTCATCCCCTGTGGATGAGACCGAAACCCGTCGCAGCCGGTGGCAGATTCCTCGGGAACACCCGTCCCTGGAGGAATCTCATGCACGGAGGAATCTCATGCACGGCAGACCCCGTCTCAAGAGCCATGTACAGCTACTTCGGCGTGGTCCCGGATCACTCCAGCTCGGCCTGTGCCCCGCTACTGGAGTCGTCCTGGACGGGCTCAGCGACGCTGAGATCGCCGTGGTGACAGGTCTCGACGGCAGCGTGGACACGCACACCCTGTATGACGGGGCGGCCGCCGTCGGGGTGACCGCCGGTCGGCTGTCGGCCCTGATCGCGGCGCTGGACGAGCACCACCTCCTGCTCGACGCGGCCACGGACCGAGCCTGCTTGTCCCCGATCGACGAGCCAAGGCGCCATCTGCTGCAGCCGGACGCAACGGCGGTTGCGGCAGCGTACGGCCTGTCGGGCGACGGCTTCGACCGTGTCGCGGCCAGATCCAGCCAGCACGTGGTCATCAGCGCCGAGGGAGACCTGCCCAGCGCATTGGCCGATCTCCTTCGGGTCGGAGGGGTCGGCCGGGTCAGCGTGGGCGCGAACGCCGTGAACATGCTGGACCTCGATCTGCGCAGTCACCGGGCAGGCGCGAAACGTGCCACGTTCGGGTCGCCGGCGAAGATGCCGGACCTGGTGGTGCTGGCGGCGATGGGAGCAGTCTGTGCCGATGCAGGCGCGCCCTGGCTGCGCCTCGGCATACCGCATCTGCCGGTGGTCGTTCAAGGTCACCGGGTCCAGGTCGGTCCCCTCATCAGGGGCGGCGCCGGACCCTGCCTCTCGTGTCTGGATCTGCACCGCAGCGACCGGGACGCCGCCTGGCCGGCACTGCTGTCACAGCTCGCTCCACAGGGGCCGTTTCTGGCAAGCGCACCGGTCAACTGTGAGAGCACACTCACGGCCATGACCATCGGCGCCGCGGCCATGATCATTCACACGTGCCTGGACGGTCAGCCGGTGTCGGACGACCTCTCGCTGGAGCTCTCGCTGCCTTGGCCGACGATCCAGAACCGACGGTGGCTCTCACATCCGATGTGCGAGTGTTTGGTCGCGCAAGGGAGAATGACAGGGTGACCCAGCTCCCCCGCAAGGCAGTGACGCGCACGGCCAAGCTTGCGGCGCTGCCGTTGGGGTTCGCCGGGCGCACCGCGCTGGGCCTGGGCAAGCGGGTCGGCGGCCGACCAGCTGAGCTTGTCGCGGCCGAGGTGCAGGCCCGCACGGCCGAACAGATCTTCAAGGTCCTGGGTGAGCTCAAGGGCGGGGCGATGAAGTTCGGCCAGGCGCTGTCGATCTTCGAGGCTGCGATGCCTGAAGAGTTCGCCGGGCCGTACCGCGCGACGTTGACCAAGCTGCAGGACGCCGCGCCGCCGATGCCCGCGTCGGCGGTCCATCGTGTGCTGGCCGCAGAGATGGGGCCGCGGTGGAGACAGAAGTTCACCTCGTTCGACGACAAGCCCGCGGCGGCGGCGTCGATCGGCCAGGTGCACCGGGCCGTGTGGAGGGACGGTCGCGAGGTTGCGGTCAAGGTCCAGTACCCCGGCGCCGGCCACGCACTGATCAGCGACTTCAAACAGGTATCCAGGGTGGCTCGCGTGGCGGCAGGGTGGATCCCAGGGCTGGATATCAAGCCGATCCTTGAAGAGCTCAAGAGCCGGGTGGCCGAAGAGCTGGACTACGCGCTTGAGGCCAAGTCCCAGAAGATGTTTGCCGCAGCCTTTGCAGGCCACCCCGACTTCGCCATCCCTGACGTGGTTCATCACAAGGGCAACGTCATCGTCACCGAATGGCTCGACGGGACTCCGCTGTCGGCGATCATCGCGACCGGCTCGCAGCAGGCGCGTGACGAGGCGGCAGAGCGCTACATGGAGTTCCTGCTCGTCGGGCCACAGCTGGCCGGGTTGCTGCACGCCGACCCACACCCCGGCAACTTCCGGATGCTCGCTGACGGCCGGCTCGGAGTCCTCGACTTCGGCGCGGTCAACCGGTTGCCCGACGGCCTGCCGGTCGAGATGGGGCAGCTGCTCACGCTGGCGTTGTCCGGTGACTCCGAGGGTGCGCTCCAGGGTCTGCGTCAGCACGGCTTCGTCAAGACATCGATGGACATCGATGCGGACCAGCTGTTGGCCTTCCTCGAGCCATTCATCGGGCCGCTGCGCACCGACACCTTCACCTTCACACGAGCCTGGCTGCGCGGTGTGTCGTTGCACCTCAACGATCCCCGCCGCTCCGACTACGCGCTGGGCCTCAAGCTCAACCTGCCGCCGTCGTACCTCTTGATCCACCGGGTGTGGCTCGGTGGCATCGGTGTCCTCTGCCAGATCCAGGGCGAGGTACATGGCCGGGCGACCGTGGACCGTTGGCTGCCCGAAGCCAGCCTCCCGCCCGTTCATCAGGCCTAGTCAGCACCCGCCCAGGACACACCGGGCTTCACGACCAAGACCTCACCACCAGGACGAGTCGAGCTTGCCCTCGATGCTCCGCAGGTTCTCGCGGCTGCAGCGGTCGCAGGTCCAGACCTGACGGCCGTTCTCAACGCCGAGCGCCCACGTGAGCCGCGCGGCGGACTCGTCATCCGGCATACGTCCACACCTCAGGCAGACCGGCGGCGTCGCGTCCTGGCTCATTCGCCCAGTGTTGCCCTCAGCTGCCGGCAACGTCACGGGTTTGCCGATTTGTTGCGTCGTCGGCCAGCAGGTAGATGAACCCTGGGCCTTCGTCCCGGTACGGAATTCCGAGCCCAGCGAGAGCCGGCCCCCACGAGCCGGTGACGGTGGGGTCCGATCCCTCGAAACCGTGGTCGGCGGTGAGCAGGAACGTCACCTGGTCGGTGATCCCAAGACCATCGAGGTGGTCCAGGAACGACACCAGGCGCGAGTCCGAGTCACGCAGAGAGTCACGGGCGATCTCGCTGCGAGGCCCGCCGGCGTGATGGCCCGCATCGCTGACGATGTTTGCCCACCACGTCAACGTGGGCGCCGAGTCCAGGCTCTGCCACAGCTGCCGCATCTGCTCCAGCCCGAGATCGTCGACCTGGCTGCACCACGAGAAGTAGGAGTCCTCCAGATGAGCCTTGTCATGCACGTGAACGGAGGCGTGCGCATCCGGCAGCTGCTCGTTCAGGCCGGCCGCCCCTGATGAGCTGCCGCTGGCCCTGACCATCGCCATCGTGGAGTAGTCGGCGCCTCGATCGACGGCCTCGTTGACGCAAGCAGTGCGCGGTGAATTCCCTTGCGGAACAACGCCATTGACCATCTCGAACACCGTGCGAACTGCGGGGCGCAACCACTCTGCGCTGCGATGCCAGGTCGAGCTGTTGTTGGGAACGATCTGCTCACCCGTCGCGCGGTCAAAGAAGACGTTGCCGAGGACTCCGTGCCGTCCGGGTCCGAGCCCGGTCAGGATCGAGGTGTGGTTGGTCAGGGTGACGCTCGGGAACTGCGCCACGGCCCCGCCGCGCAACGCCACACCCTTGTCGATGAGCCGCGCAAGACCGGGTAGCTCGCCGGACGCGGCCATGTGCAGCAGATCGCCGCAGTGTGCGCCATCCCAGAGGATTCCGATCACCTTGGGCTCCGCCAACGCCTCACCGTCGAAGGCCATAGCGTCGAAGTACTCCGTGAGCACGCTTCCGTCCAAGGTGTCACCTGCGGCGTCGCGCAGGTCGCGGTCGGGAACACCGGCCAGAGCTGCCAGCGTGGGGCCCACATCGACGAGCCTGACGTGCTCATCCACAATGCCTCGAGGCGCAACTCCCTTGCCGGACAACAACAATGGCGCCCTTGACTGGATGACATCCAGCGAACCATGTTCACCGACGTGTCCGCCCTGCTCAGGGAAGAAATGGCGGGGTGTGTGCAGGACTGCGACGTCCGGGCTCCGGGTCGGATCCGCGAACAGGGACAGGATGCGCACCGCGGCATAGGGATAGGCGTTGTCCCTCGAGCTGAGGGGGCTCGGCATGACGCACTCACGGTCATAGGGAAGGAACGCCATCGGGTCCTCGCGGGCGATGGGATCCAGCCCCTCCACGACCTCGTGACGTCCGTCCCGGTGAAGCCGCACACGCCCGACGTGACTGGCGGCCATCGCCACCTGTCCGGCGTCTGACGATCGGTTCCCATCGACCGACCGTTCCCCATCGTCGACCCAGACAACCAGGTCGACGATGGGGGCAAGGCCGGGCGATGTCAGCGCCGCGACGATGGACTCACGTCGGGCCGACACCTGCGCCGCGGAGAGGGTGCTCACGACAACCGACCCTATCCGCCGCCGCGGAGGTCCGCCGATTGTCGCCGGCGCCCCGACCTCACCCGGCCGGATTCCGCAGGCGGGCCCGCCGAGCGTCAAGCTTGATCCGCAGCGCACCGCGAGTCTTGGCCGGGGCCATACGAGTTGCCGTTGGCTCACCAGGATTCGAGAGCTCTTCCATTCGAGCTCGGACAAGGATCATGCTCTGAAGTAAGTACATGGTGGAACTCCTTGCAAACAAAAGGTTTGAGGGCCACGGCTGTGAAGGACGTGGCTTGGGGGAAGGACGTCGCCGTCAGGCGGCGACCTGGCTCTTGCGGGGGCGTCCGCGGGGACGCTTGCGGGCGACGATCGTCCCGTGGACGAAGAGCTCGCCACCCCATACGCCCCATGGCTCGCCGCGATTCAGCGCGCCGGCAAGGCACTCGATGCGAACCGGACAGCCCCCACACAGAGTCTTGGCAAACTCGACGTCGGCAGGGCTCTCGGCGAACCACAGCTCGGCATCGGACTCCTGACACGGGATGCCAGAACCGGCATGTTCAGCCTTCTCGTTCAGGTCAATGAGTGCGGTGAGCTGCATCGGGTGTCACCTCCTTCGTTTCGTCTCCCCCGGTCAGGGGGCGAGCTCTCGGGTGTGTGTCATCACGCTGATCCGCGGCAACGCCCTGTGGGGCCGGCTGTGGATCGATCCTGGTTTTCTTCATCTGGCTGGCGGTCTTCCTGTGCGGGCGGCCACCGGGACAACACAAAGGCCGCGGATCCCGGATGTCGGGTTCCGCGGCCTGGAGGTGGCCTGGTCTAGGAGCTAGACCGGTGGGCTCCAGGAGCGGAGGTACGCGACATCCTTGACAGCAAGTGCCTTGTGAGTCGGGGCGTAGAACGAGGGAACAGACGTGGTCGCGGAGACTGCGATGTCCGCACCGAGGCCGGCGAGCTCGCCGGGGCCGAACGAGGACAGACCCGTCCCCCAGAACGCGCCGCCAACGCCGACAGTGAGGCTGCGGTCGGCGATCTGCGGGAACGCGAAGCGGACGCGGGTGATCTGCGTCGTCTTCGTCATCGTGATGTTCTCCATCAGGGCCAACCTCCTCATCTGTTCTCGCGGGCCGAGCACGGTCACCTGGACCGGCTAGGCTGGACGTAGGTTCAGGCTAGGGCAGCCGCTTCGTCCTCGCAACGTATTTAACGCGGAGCCTTCTGAACATGGCAGATTACGTCGGATTTCACCGGCAATCACTGCAGCTCAGGGCTAGGCCTGAGAGACGTCGTTCGCCAACGCCGTTGCAGCACAAGCGATTTCGGCGGTTTCGACCGGATCGGCCCCACCCAGGATGGCCAACACATCCTTGCCGTAGCGCTCAAGCTTGCGCGCTCCGACCCCTGAGATCGTGGCCAGCTCGCCCGGGCTCGCCGGCGCCTTCTCCGCGATCGCGATCAACGTGGCGTCCGTGAAGACCACGTAGGCCGGGACCTTGCTCGCGCCCGCGACCGCAAGACGCCACACCCGCAGAGCCTCGAACGTCACCTCGTCATAGGTCGGCGGGCAGTCCTGGCAGCGACCCACCTTGCGGGTTGCCGCACTGACCAGGTCCGTGCCACAGCCGCGACACTGCGAGGGCTTCGCCGGCTTGGCCGACCTCGCGGACTTGCCGCCGCTCTTTCGAGCGGTCGAGCCGGCCGCCCTGGCGGATGACCGCGCGCCCTCGCCGAGGATGCTGGCCGCTCCGTCAAGGAAACGAGACGGTCGCCGGCTGGCCCGCCCGCCGGGGTTGCGGGCCCCGGACCACGACAGGCGCAGCTCGCGCCGGGCGCGCGTCAGCCCGACATACAGCAGTCTTCGTTCCTCCTCGATCGCCTCGGGACCCTCAGCCATGCTGATCGGGATCAGTCCGTCGCTACAGCCCACGACAAAGACGCAGTCCCACTCCAGGCCCTTGGCGGCGTGCAACGAGGCAAGAGTTGCGCCCTCGACCGTCGGTGCATGCTGGGCTGCCGCGCGCTCGTCGAGCTCGCCGACGATGTCGCTCAGTCGCGCCTGCGGGTTGCCGGACACGAAGTCGTCGGTCAGTCCGACCAACGCCTGCAGGGACTCCCACCGCTCGCGGGTCGCCCCGCCGGCTTTCGGCGCCCGCTCGGTCCACCCGGCTCCGGCAATGACATCGCGGACCAGCTCGCCCAGCGGTTTGGCTCCGTCGTCCGCCCTGGCCGCGCCACGCATCAGCAGGATCGCCCCGCGCACTTCCTTGCGGGCGAAGAACCGCTCGCCGCCGCGCACCAGGTAGGCGACATTGGCGTCCGCGAGCGCGGACTCATAGGCCTCGGACTGGGCATTGGTCCTGAACAGGACGGCGATCTGACTTGCCGGAGTGCCCTGGGCGATCAGGCTCTGGATCGAGGTGGCCACGCCCGTCGCCTCAGAGGGGTCGTCGCTGTATGCCGTGAGGCTGGGCGAGGGGCCGTCCTGTCCCTGCGCGCGGAGCTGAAGCGTGTCAGCCGGCAAAGTGCCACCCCGCCCGTGAGCGGCACGCACCATGACGTTGGCCAGCGCAACGATCTGCGGCGTCGAACGGTAGTTGCGCACGAGTTTGACCACCTGCGAGGTGGGATAGCGCCGTGGGAACTCCAGCAGGTGCTTGGGTGTCGCCCCGGTGAAGGAGTAGATCGTCTGGGCCGCGTCGCCGACCACACACACGTCATCGCGCTCACCCACCCAGAGTTCGAGCAGCCGCTGCTGGAGTGCGTTGACGTCCTGGTACTCATCGACCACGAAGTGGCGGTACTGCGAGCGCACGACCCGGGCGATGTCGTCCCGCTCGGCCAGGATGCCGACGGTCAGCAGCAACACGTCTTCGAAGTCGATGACCCCTCGTGCGGTTTTGACCTCTTCGTAGGTCTGCAGCACCCGGGCCATCGCGGTGGCGTCCAGACCGGCGGGGTCGCGGCCCGCGCGACGGGCGGCGGCGGCATACGACTCGGGCGTAAGCATGCTCACCTTGGCCCATTCGACCTCGGCTGCGAGGTCGCGCACCGCCACGCGGTCAACCTGCAGACGAAGGCGTGAGCAGGCTTCGGCGACGACGGATGCCTTGTGTGGCAACACTTCTGGGGACGCGCCGCCGATCGCCTGGGGCCAGAAGTAATGGAGCTGACGCAATGCCGCGGCGTGGAACGTCCGTGCCTGCACTCCCGGGACGCCGAGGTCGCGCAGTCTCGTGCGCATCTCGCCTGCGGCCCTGGCGGTGAACGTGACGGCGAGCACTCGCTGTGGCTGATAAGCGCCGCTGTGCACGCCGTAGGCGATGCGGTGGGTGATGGCCCGGGTCTTGCCGGTGCCGGCGCCGGCGAGCACGCACATGGGTCCGCTCGGCGACGCCGCCACCTCACGCTGCTCGGGGTCGAGGGCGTCGAGGATGTCGTCGGCGGTCGGGGTGCCGCGCGGCTGGCTGCTGGGTTGGCTGGGCGGGGGGGACATTGCCTCAGATCCTCTCAGACCGGGGTGCCAGGCACCTGCACGCGCACCCAGGTTGTCGGGACAACGACTGTTCGTTATCACAAGTGATAATATCGACGGATGGGTGATCAGCCACGCAAACGCAATGGACGATTCAGCCAGAAGGAGCACACTGCGCCAACGCCACTTGAGCTTGAGCACCTTGCACGCGAGCACCCGGACCTGTTGGCAGTCCTGAAGTCCGCCGCCGCTCTGCAGAGGTCTGTTCCGGACGCCGTTCTTGTTGGTGGCAGCGCCGCGGCGATGTACGCCGGACATCGTGACTCCTACGACCACGACCACGTCCTGGCAGACCTGATTGAGCGGTACGACGCAGTGGTCGAGGCCGCCGAGTCCACCGACGGCTGGGCTACCAGCGTGAAGGCCAGTCGCCCTCCGATGACGCTGATGGGAAGCATCGGTGGCATCGAGGCAGGGCTAAGGCAACTGCGCCGGAAGGTGCCACTGGAAACGACTCTTGTCACTCTGCCGGGCGGCGATGAGGTGACCGTGCCCACACTGGCTGAGGCGCTGCGCGTCAAGGCATACCTCGTGGTGCAGCGAAACCAGGTCCGCGACTACCTGGACGTGGTTGCCTTGGCCGACCGCTTGGGCGTCCAGGACGCCGCAACCGTGTTGCGCCACCTGGACGAGTACTACCTTGACCGTTCTGGGGAAGATGACTCGGTGGTTACCGCGTTGGTCCAGCGGCTCGCAGAGCCCAACCCCAGGGACAGCAAGGTCACCCTGCAGCTGGATCGGTACAAGGGACTCCTGCCACGTTGGCAGGACTGGGGGGCAGTCACCGCCATGTGCGACACCCTGGCTCGCGCGGTTCTGCAGGGAGGCGACCTGTGATGCTGGCGTTCCGCAATGTGAATGCTGACCCTGCTGACCCCGTCGAGTCCTGGCCCTACGAGGGGCTGGTGGCAGCGATGGAGCGCGGCGGCTTCCGTGACTGGCAGCGCGTGGCCGCAGCCATCCAGCGCGACCCGTGGGGCGAGGTTGCCGCAGACGTGCGGGCATACCTGTCGTATGAGCAGCCTTACGGCGTAGGGCCTTTGATGACCTCGGTCATCGCAGCCGCGCGGGCACATGCACAGGACGAAGACAGGGCTGCGGTCGCCGCCCGTGTCCGCGAACTCGTCTCGTCCAGCGGCCTGACCCGGAGGGAGTTCGCTGACGCACTGGGCACCTCGGTCACTCGGCTCTCCACATACTGTACCGGGTCGGTTACCCCGTCAGCGGCGCTGCTACTGCGGATGGAGCGGGCCTCCGCGTCCCGGGACGCCCGCAGATCCCCTACTGAGTAGCGGTCGTCCACTCTCTCCACAACTGGGTTTACGCGAAACAAGCTGCACCACCTGCGGAACCTCATTCCTTCTGGCGGAAGGAAATGGGGCTTATCGCCGTTGATGAGAGCACCCAATGACTGACGTTTGAGGAGATCTTGCATGTCCGCGGCCCCCACACTGCCCTCTACCGGCACCATCACGATGTTCACCACCCCGTGGTGCGGCTACTGCCGCGGGCTCAAGACCGCACTGGACCGCGACGGCATCACCTACACCGAGGTCGACATCGAGCAGCACCCGGCGAGCGCGGACTACGTCATGAGCGTCAACGGTGGCAACCAGACCGTGCCGACCGTGGTGTTCCCGGACGGCACCGCCGCGACCAACCCGTCGGTGGCTGAAGTTCTCCTCCGCCTGGCCTGACGGACCACGCCGCGGTCCGGCGGCGATCACCGGCGCCGTGCCTGGGGGCCGCACCTGATGGGTGACCGTCAGCCCCAGGTGACGATGAGTTCTGGCCACTGGGTGACGTTCACGGTGTCATTCCGGCTGCGGTATCTCTGCTGAAAATCGCCACTTCCCTCGACCGAGTCGCGCACCACGAAACCGTTGTTGGGGCCGGTGTAGTGGGCTTGCACGTGGGTGGTGACCGTCCACGTCTGCCAGCCGACCGTTCCGGTGGTCGTGCTGGTGGCTGGGGTTCCGGCGGTGCCGGGTTGGTTGGCCCAGGTGACCCCGGCCTCGGTCCAGATCGCGGAGGCCGGGTTGCCCTGGTAGGCCTCCATGACCCGGCCCGACGCCGTTTCGTATTGGTAGAGCCGCAGCTTCGAGAGGGTGACCGTGCAGCCGGCGGGCAGTGCGGGTAGCGTGAACCTGAACATGCCGCGCTTGTGGTCGTTGGTGGGCCTCGTTCTGATGTCTATCTTCACTGCCGTTCCGTTGTTCGTGTTTGGCGAAGCCTGGTCGATCTGGGAATCGCCGCTAGCGATGAGAGCCGGTTGGTCGCCGGGGGTGGCACAGTTCGCCGTCGTGACCTTGACGACGCTCGGGCTGGTGGTCGTGTTCGTGTTGCCCACGTTGTCGGAGACGACGTACCGGTACATGTAGCAGTTCCCTGTGCTCACCGTATCCACAAGGGGCGACGACGGGTTGGTGCCGTTTGCAAGGGTCGTGTATGTTCCGCTAAACGTCCCGCACGTGGTGCCGGTCAAGGTTGTGGACTGGCGCTGCAGAAGGCGGGTCCCGAGACCCGAGCCACCATCCGTCCCGTTGGTGAAGTCCACGCTGAACGTCGTGCTTGTGATGGTCGTGTTTGCGTAGGGCAGCGTGGCGCCGGTCGGCGCGGTGTTGTCGACGGTGGGAGTGAAGGACGTGGCCCCGGAGATGCCGGTGGCGTTGTTGGTTGCCGTTACGGTCTTCGTACCAGGTGCAGCCGGGGCACCGTTCCACGAGTAGGTGTTAACCCCCAAAGACCCTGGCGTCGAGCTCCAGTTGGTGCCCAGAGCCGGGAATGCATAGCTGAAGATCCCGGACTTGGGGTCGGTAGCGCTCGCCGTGGCCGTGAACGACCCTGAGGCCGCCGCTCCGCGGTAGAAGACGGTCGAGCCTGAGGCCCAGTAGGTATTGGTGAACGTGCCGAAGGTCAGGGACGGCGCGGGAGTGGGCGCGGTCAGGTCGACCTTGATGTCCGCACTCGTGTATGTCGTGGAGTTGCCGAGCGTGTCCGTCACGACGTACTGGTACTTGTAGCAAGCCTGGTCGGCGACGATGTCGGACTTCGGTGAGACCGGGTCGCTGGTCACCAGCGTGTAGGAGCCGTAGGCGGTGCAGGCACCGTCGGCGGTGCCACCGGATGAAGTCAGGGTCCCCGTGGCGCGCAACAGCTGAGCGCCAGATGTGGCCACCCCGCTCGGGTCCGTGCCCTTGACAAGGTCCAGGCTCAGCGTCGCGGAGATCGCGTACAGAGCGCCGGTGCCTACCAGACCGCTAGCGGCCACCGAACCACCCGTCGGGCCGGTGGAGTCGTTGACGAATGTCAGGGTCGTGCCGGTCGCGTTGTTGGCCACGTCGCGGCCGGTCACGACCTCAGTGGGTGAGCTCGTGGTCCCGGCCGTCCAGCTGAACGAGGTGGAGACGTACGGCCCCCCTGCGGGAGTCGACACCATCGTCTGAGTGTGGGTCCAGCCGGTCGTGGTACCGGTCAGGGTCGCCGCCGTGCTCGAGGCGGGCCCAGAGCCCGAGTCGGTCACCGCGTTGGTCAATGTGAACGAGCCCAACGCCGCGCCGCGGTAGTAGATCGTGTTGCCACTCTTGACGGCGTTCCCGCTGACCCCCGACAGGGAGATGGAGTTGACCGGCGCAGTCACGTCGACCGTGACCGTGGCGCTCTTCACACTCTCCGGGCCGCGCCAGTTGGTGGCGAACACCGGCGTTACCGAGTACTTCCACTGCCCTTCCGGCACAATGTTCTCGGTGCACGTTGTCACCGCGACCGTGCCGGTGCAGGCCGACAGGATGGTCTGGAGGGTCAGCGTGCCCGCGTCATACCGCTTGACGAGGTAGCCGGCCACAGCCGTCCCGTTCGACAACGTGCGCGCTGCCCAGCTGACCGTTACCGCGCTTCCAGCCGCACTAGCGGTGGGGGTCGCACCCTGGTTGACCGCCGTTGCTGTGGAGGCGCCGTTGCCTCCCGCGCCGGATCCAGCGCTCCAGTACGCCTCAGCCACGCCGTTCGCCAGGATAAAGACGAGGGGCATCGCGACCATGCCCTTGAGGATGCTCCGGCAAGCCGGGGCGATTCTGCGCGGAGCCTTCCTGTGCTGCCCGCGGCTCATCTTTCTGTGCAGCCCAGCGCTCATGGGCCGGCTGCCAGATAGACCGTGAAGCTCGCGCCTTGGCACGCGTCCGCGGCGCCCACACCCATCGCCAGCGCATTCGTCAGCGTGATCGGCAGCGTTCCATCCACGGCACCAACCTTGCCGGGCACAGTCCAGCCGGCACCGCCGTTCGTCGCCGTGGTGAAGCTCAGCGTTGACACGGCGCACCCGGAGTGCCCCGCGTCGACGGCGAAGCCGGTTCCGGCTCCCTGGCTGGTGTCCAGCGCAAGCGAGCCGATGCGCACAGGGGACGCGTTCGGGTTGGATGCGGTGAGAAGGACGTTGGCAGCTCCGGCCGGGTAAAGAGTGGCGGCCGGTGTCCCCGCACTCAAGGTCACTGCCACGGTGGTCCCTGCCGCTCCTGAACCTGCTCCGCTGCCGGACGCACTCCAGAATGCGTTGGCTGCACCGCCGACAGGCAGAGCAAGTGTGACGAGCAGCACGGCCAGGGGCATCCGCCTGGGCATGCGCGGGCGCATCATCTGTCCAGCGTCCCGGTCGCGGTGTAGGCGAGTGTCAGCGACGCCCCCTTGCACCCGTCCTGGTTGGCCGGCCGGTTGAGCATGCCCACTTGAGGCCACTTTGCCCGGGAGAGGTCGAGGCTGCTGAGTGTGCTGGTCGCTCGGGCTGGAACGGTGATACTGAGGTCGTTTGATGCCTGGTCCACCGCGAAGTCGCCTATTGCACAAGGATGGGCGTCGTCGGCATTCGGCGCGCTGACCTCACGTACGGTCACGCGGAGGTCGGTGACCGACATGGGTGAGTCGTGGGGGTTCGTCAGCCTCAGATCCAGCGGTGCCATCACGCCGGGTGAGATCGGCTCGGCGGCGCTTCCCCCAATGGTGAACGATCCGGCCGAGTCCGCCAGAGCGGCGCCCCCGATGCCGGTGCTGGCACCGGTCGTGCCCACGGTCGGGTTGCAGTCAACAAGGAGCAAGAGAAGAATAATGGCGAGCACGGTTGCCCAGACAAGCTCACGCACGTGTCGTCTGCGCGCATCGTGTTTGCGCGTAACGCGTTTGTTGGCAACGGTACTCATC
>DASRVZ010000066.1:0-8396 GCA_035654835.1 Dermatophilaceae bacterium
GTGACCGCCAGCAGGGTGACCGCCAGCAGGGTGACCGCCAGCAGGGTGACCGCCAGCAGGGTGACCGCCAGCAGGGTGACCGCCAGCAGGGTGACCGCCAGCAGGGCGGTCGTGGCGACAACCGCCAGCATGACCGTCAGCAAGGCGGTCAGAGCGAGAGCCGTGGCCGCTACGACCAGGACGACGACGCGCCCGGAGGTCGCCGGCGGAACCGTCAGCGCAGCCGCGACCGTAAACGTCGTGGCGGCTCGGGCGACGGCGTCGGTGGCCAAGGCCAGAGCGAGGTCATAGATGTCGTTCATGAGGACGACGTCCTGGTTCCCGTTGCCGGCATCCTCGAAGTGCTTGACAGTTATGCGTTCCTGCGCACCAGTGGCTACCTGCCCGGTGAGAACGACGTCTACGTCCCGCTGGGCATCGTCAAGAAGAACGACCTGCGCAAGGGCGACGCGGTCACCGGTGCCGTCCGCGCACTTCGCGAGGGCGAGCAGATCCCGGCCCGCCAGAAGTTCAACGCGCTGGTTCGCCTGGACACCATCAACGGCCTGACGCCGGAGCAGTCCCGCGGCCGTGTCGACTTCAGCAAGCTCACTCCGCTCTACCCGCAGGAGCGACTGCGTCTGGAGACCGAGCCGAATATTCTTTCGACCCGGTTGATCGACCTCATCGCCCCGATCGGGAAGGGCCAGCGTGGTCTGATCGTCAGCCCCGCCAAGGCAGGCAAGACCCTGATCCTGCAGGCGATCGCCAACGCCATCACGACCAACAACCCCGAGGCCCACCTCATGGTCGTCCTGGTGGACGAGCGGCCCGAGGAGGTCACCGACATGCAGCGGGCGGTCAAGGGCGAGGTCATCGCCTCCACGTTCGACCGGCCTGCCACCGATCACACGACGGTGGCCGAGTTGGCCATCGAGCGGGCCAAGCGCCTTGTCGAGATGGGTCACGACGTCGTCATCCTGCTCGACTCGATCACGCGACTCGGCCGTGCCTACAACCTCGCCGCACCGGCTAGCGGGCGTATCCTCTCCGGTGGTGTCGACTCGAGCGCGCTGTACCCGCCGAAGCGCTTCTTCGGTGCCGCCCGCAACATCGAGAACGGCGGCTCGCTGACCATTCTGGCCACTGCACTGGTCGACACGGGCTCCAAGATGGACGAGGTGATCTTCGAGGAGTTCAAGGGCACCGGCAACATGGAGCTGCGCTTGTCGCGTCATCTCGCCGAGCGCCGCATCTTCCCGGCAATTGACGTCAACCCTTCGGGTACCCGTCGCGAAGAGATCCTGATGGCAAACGAAGAGCTCAAGATCGTCTGGAAGCTGCGCCGAGTGCTCTCCGCCCTCGACCAGCAGCAGGGCATCGAGCTGCTCATCGACCGGCTCAAGAAGTCCAAGAGCAACGTCGAGTTCCTCATGCAGGTTCAGAAGACGTCGTCGATCCAGATGGACGAGGACGACTGATCTGGGCCGGATCCCATCCGGATGAGCTCATCTGCTGAAGCCCGTTCAGAGGCAACTCTGAACGGGCTTCAGCATTCGACGGGCGTGTTCCTCATGCTGGTCGCCGATGCCGACCACACCAACCAGGTACGATTTCTTGCGTATTCCGACCGGCGCCTACGTTATTTATAGTGTGTGTATATCCCGCCAACAGGGAAATTCACGGCAAAGCGGAAACGCGCATCCAACACCATTCGGTGCGACGGCACAGGATGAACTTTCTCCACCGCAGATCCCCCGAAACCCTTAGGTGTCACATCCATGACTGAGCCGGTCAAGACCCGCATCGTGGTCGCCGACGATGACCAGGACATCTTGGACCTCGTCGTCTTCAAGCTCATCCAGGCCGGGTACGACGCCGTGGCTGTCAGTGATGGCGTCGCGGCCCTTGCGACCATCGAGGCCGAGCTGCCGAGGCTGGCCATCCTTGACGTCATGATGCCCGGGTTGTCGGGCATGGACGTGTTGCGCAAGGTTCGCTCCAACGAGGCCACCAAGGACCTCGACGTCATCTTGCTGACTGCACGCGCGCGTGACGCCGACGTCGACGCAGGGTTTGCCTGTGGCGCGAGTGACTACGTCATCAAGCCGTTCAGCCCTCGCGAGCTGATGCACCGTGTCAACGCGGTACTCACGCGGGACACCGGATGACGGTTGGTCCGGTCTTTTCCTGGCCCCCCGCCGTCAGGGGTCAGCCGTCCTCGATGGGTCGGGGACGTCGTCCAGGACCCAAGGGCTGTTGGGAATTATTCTCAATCATGCTGAGTTTCGACAAACACGCCTGATCTGGCAGACTGATCCGTTGGCTGCCGGTTCCCGTGCGCGAGGGCGTCCCGAGCACACGATCCGGCCCCGCCCCAACCTCAAGGAGCACACGTTGAAGAAGGACCTTCACCCCACGTACGTCGAGACCACGGTCACCTGCACCTGTGGCTCCACGTTCCAGACCCGCAGCACCGTGGACGGCGGCAAGATCTCGTCCGACGTCTGCTCGCAGTGCCACCCGTTCTACACCGGCAAGCAGAAGATCCTCGACACCGGTGGTCGCATCGCCCGCTTCCAGGCGCGTTACGGCAAGAAGGTCGAGACGGCCGAGAAGGTCGACAACTAGCTCCCTCGCACGCCGGTCCCCGACCCTCATGGTCGTGGGGCCGGCGTTGCTGTTTGCCCAGGCTTGCGTGAGAGGTGATGGGTCGCGGGACCCTCGGGAAGGTGTGCGTCATGTTGGAGTCCGCTGCCACGTTGGTGCAGGAGTACACCGACCTCGAAGCTCAGCTTGCTGACCCTGCGGTCCACTCCGACCAGGATCTCTTGCGCAAGCTCAACAAGCGGTATGCCGCCCTGGCACCGACCGTCGCGGCCTACCATGCGTGGCACGCGGCCCGCGATGACGCGGCTGCGGCCCGTGAGCTGGCCGTGCAGGACAAGGCGTTCGCCGAAGAGCTGCCCACGCTTGAGGCCGTCGAGGCTGCTGCCGAGGAAAAGCTGCGGCGGCTGCTGGTGCCGCGCGATCCCGATGACGAACGCGACATCATCCTCGAGGTCAAGGCCGGCGAGGGCGGCGAGGAGTCGGCGTTGTTCGCCGGCGACCTGCTGCGGATGTATCTGCGCTATGCCGAGCGTCGTGGCTGGCGGACCGAGATCATCGACGCCACCGAGTCCGCCCTTGGCGGTTACAAGGACGTGCAGGTATCGGTGAAAGCGCGCGGCGCCGCGGAGCCAGGCGATGCCCCGTGGGCGCGGCTGAAGTACGAAGGTGGTGTGCACCGCGTCCAGCGGGTGCCGGTGACCGAGTCCCAGGGCCGTATCCACACATCAGCCGCCGGCGTGTGGGTGATGCCCGAGGTCGACGACGTCGAGGTCACGATCGACACCAATGACCTCAAGGTCGACGTCTTCCGTTCGTCCGGACCGGGTGGCCAGAGCGTCAACACCACAGACTCCGCGGTGCGTATCACCCACTTGCCGACCGGCACCGTGGTGTCCTGCCAGAACGAGAAGTCGCAGCTCCAGAACAAGGAGTCAGCCATGCGGGTGCTGCGCGCCCGGCTGCACGAGCTGGCGCAGAACGAGGCGGACGCGGTGGCCTCTGCCCAGCGCAAGTCGCAGATTCGCACGGTCGACCGTTCGGAGCGGGTCCGGACGTACAACTACCCGGAGAACCGCATCGCCGACCACCGCACGGGCTACAAGGCCTACAACCTGGACATGGTGCTGGACGGTGACCTCGACCCGATCGTGCAGTCCGCCGTGGACACCGACGACGCTGTCCGGATGGCGGCCGTCGCGGACGGGTCGTCAGGGCCGTGATGTCGGGGTCAGCGACGTCGTTGCGCCAGGCCGTTCGCGACGCCGTGCAGGCTCTGGCCGACGCCGGCATCGACAGTGCCGAGTTTGACGCGGTGGCCCTGGCAGCCCATGCGCTGAGGACGAGCCCGGGCGAGGTGCGCAAGCTGATGATCATGGGCGCGCCCGTCCCCGATGGGCTCGATGATCTTGTCGCCGAGCGCGCTCGGCGGGTTCCGCTGCAGCATCTGACCGGCAAGGCAGGCTTTCGTCGGCTCGATCTCTCGGTCGGGCCCGGCGTCTTCGTGCCCCGCTTCGAGACGGAGTTCGTTGCCGGCCTCGCCATCGACCACCTCCTGCGTCACTCCCTCGGCGGGGGTCCGGTGCCGGCTGCGCCCGTTGTGGTGGACCTGTGCACCGGCTCGGGGGCGATCGCCCTGGCCATCAAGGATGAGGTTCCCACTGCCGAGGTCCACGGCGTCGAGCTGTCGGACCTGGCTCACGCCTGGGCGATCCGTAACCGCGATGACCTCGGCCTCGACGTCGACATCCGGCTGGGCGACGCGACCCTTGCGTTTCCCGAGCTCGAATCGGGAGTGGACGTGGTGGTGAGCAACCCGCCATACATCCCCGTGGGGGCCGTCCCGAACGACCCGGAGGTGCGCGACCACGACCCCGAGGTCGCGCTCTTCGGGGGCAGCCGAGACGGTTTGCGGATCCCCCTGGAGGTTGCCGCCCGTGCGGCGGTCCTGCTCCGGTCCGGAGGTTTCTTCGTCATGGAGCACGCCGACGTGCAAGGCCGGTCACTGCCGACGGCGCTGCGGACGACTGGCTTGTGGCAGGACATCGAGGACCACGAAGACCTCAACGGACGGCCCCGCGCCGTCACGGCAATCCGCGCTCACTGATCAGTCGACTCGGTCCATCACCACGACTCAGTCCGTCACCACGACTCAGTCCGTCACCACGACGTTTGCGAGCTCGACCAGGATGCGCTCAGCCTGGGTGCGGCTGATGATGGCGCCGGACAGTGCGCCGAGCCGGTCGAGGTCCACCGGCCCCAGGTCGGCTCCCCGCAGATCGGCGTTCTTGAGCTTGGCGGCGTAGAGATCGGCATTGAGCAGGACCGAGCCGGTCAGGTCGCTGCCGCGCAGGTCCGCCCCCCGCAGCGTGGCCTCGGTCAGGCGCAGGCCCGTCAGCGCGGCGTTGGCCAGGGCGCACCCATTGAGATTCGCCGCATAGAGGTTGCAGTTCTGCAGGAGCATGCCCAGACCTCGGGTGCTCTCGAAGCTCGCCCCCATCAGCCGACACCCGTGGAACTCTGCCTCGCTCATCAATGCACCGCCAAAACGTGCGTCCGAGGCATCCACCATCTCGAACCGCGCGCCCGCTAGGTCGCAGTCGACGAAGGTTGCGCTCCGCGCGCTGCCGCCTTTGAAGAGCGCCGAGTCCAGCCTCGCGCCGGTCAGCCTGGCCTCGTTGAGGTTGCAGTCATGAAACTCCCAACCGGGCAGGTCGAGTCCTCGAAGATCGGCCCCGCTCAGGTCGCAGCGCACCAACGTCAGTGCGCGGGCGCCGAACTCGGCGTGGTCCCGCAACGCGGTGCCGCTCAGCTCGAGGTCCTGCAGCTGATCGTTGGTCACAAGCGACGTCCCTGGGTTGACGAGAAGAAGCACCAGTCTGCCCCCTCGCACCTGGATCGCGGAGACTACCGAGGTCAACGCCACTGCTCCTGGGAACATGACAAACTTCAACCGTGCCCGAGATGACCGAAAGCATCAGATGAGCCCCGTGATCGACTGCACGACCGAGGAGGGTCTGGCGCGGGGCATCGCCGCTGCGGCCGACGCCGTTCGCCGCGGTGAGCTGGTGGTGCTGCCCACCGACACGGTCTATGGCGTGGGCGCTGACGCGTTCTCTGCCGAAGCCGTGGCCGCGATCCTTGCGGCCAAGGGCCGGGGCCGGGAGATGCCTCCACCGGTCCTCATCCCGAACCCACGAACGGTTGACGGCCTGGCCACCCACGTCCCGGACTATGCACGCGACCTGATCGCCGCCTTCTGGCCCGGCCCGTTGACGCTGGTGCTGTACGCGCAGGCTTCGCTGATGTGGGATCTGGGCGACACCAACGGAACTGTCGCGCTCCGGATGCCCCAGGACGACACCGCGCTCAAGCTCCTGGACGAAGTCGGGCCCATGGCCGTCACCAGTGCCAACGTCTCGGGCCAACCCCCGGCCAGGACCATCGTGGATGCTGCAGCACAGCTCGGATCGGCGGTCAGCGTCTATCTGGATGCAGGGCCGTCTGACGGCGGCCTGGCCTCAACAATCCTGGACTGCACCGACGAGGCCCCGGTCATCCTTCGCGCCGGTGCCCTGTCCGTCAGTCATATCCAGAAGGTCCTGGGCGACATCGAGCTGCGCAACTGAGCATCGGGATGGCCAGGACGCCGATCACGCTGATCGGGAACAGGCTTGCAAGGACGTACAACGCGAACAGTCTGGAGCCGGGTTGGCGACTCCGACGGATCGTCATGCTCTCCCTTTGGCAGCCGCTGACAACCAGGTGGAGCATCCAACGCTGCGTGCGATGGTGAGGATCACGAATTGTGCGGCTCGGTCCCCTTGATGGTCCTTTGCGCAGTATGACCATGGGCAAGGATGGTGTCGATGATCCCGGGCGGCACGCCCCCCCATAGGGTGAGTGGGCCAGCCCGCCTTCTGTCACCGTTACATTTTCTGGAGCGACCCATGTCCATCGACCAGACCTTCTACGGCTCCGACTTCGGTCAGCTGAGCAGCCAGGACCCGGAGATCGCGGGTGTGCTGCTCTCCGAGCTCGACCGCCTGCGCGGCGGCCTTCAGCTGATCGCCAGCGAGAACCTCACCAGCCCGGCAGTGCTGGCCGCGCTGGGCTCCACGTTGTCCAACAAATATGCCGAGGGCTATCCCGGGCGCCGCTACTACGGCGGTTGTTCCGAGGTCGACAAGGCCGAGGTGATCGGTGTCGCTCGCGCCAAGGCACTGTTCGGCGCTGACCACGCCAACCTCCAGCCGCACTCGGGAGCCAGCGCCAACCTGGCCGTCTACGGAGCCTTCTGCAAGCCGGGTGACACCATCCTGGCGATGTCCCTGCCTCACGGTGGTCACCTGACGCACGGCTCCAAGGTGTCCTTCAGCGGCAAGTGGTTCAACGCGGTTCATTACGGAGTGGACAAGGAGACCGAGGACATCGACTACGCGCAGGTCGCCAAGCTGGCGCGGGAACATCGACCCAAGCTCATCGTCGCCGGCGGCTCGGCCATCCCGAGGCTGATCGACTTCAAGTTCTTCCGCAACCTCGCCGACGAGGTCGGCGCGATCTTCTGGGTCGACGCAGCGCACTTCATCGGGTTGGTCGCCGGCAAGGCGATCCCGAGCCCCGTACCGTATGCCGATGTAGTCACCTTCACGACGCACAAGGTGCTGCGTGGACCGCGCGGCGGCATGCTGGTTTGCAAGCAGGAGCACGCCGCCAAGCTGGACAAGGCCGTGTTCCCGATGATGCAGGGAGGCCCGCTGATGCACTGCATCGCCGCCAAAGCGGTCAACCTGCACGAGTGCGCCCAGCCGGCCTACGAGGTCTACGCCAAGCAGGTCATCGCCAACGCCCAACAGCTGGCAAGCTCATTGGGGGAGAGGGGCATTCGTCCGATCACGGGAGGCACGGACACCCATCTCTCATTGCATGACTTGCAGGGCATCGGTGTCACCGGCAAGGACGCTGAGGCCCGGGCGGATGCGGCCGGCATCGTGCTGAACAAGAACGCGATCCCGTTCGACCCGCAGCCTCCGAACACGGCCTCCGGCATCCGCGTCGGCACCCCCTCGGTGACCACCCAGGGCATGGGGACAGCCGAGATGAAGGTCATCGCCGACCTCATCCATCAGGCCTTGACCCAGACCGACGGAGACCCGGGCAACGCCAAGGCCACAGAGATCCGCTCGCAGGTGACCGACCTCGTCGGCCGCTTCCCGGCATACCCTCGTTCGGGTAGTTGATCCTTGGGTAGTTGATCCTTGAGTAGTCCATCTCCGAGTAGTCCATCTCCGCCGCGCCGTTGATTCTTTCGGCTGCACCCTTCTCGAGCTAGGCGCTGATCCGTGCGCGAGTACCTTTTGGTCTTCATCGTGGCCGCCGCGATGACCTATGCCGCCACGCCCTTCGTGAGGTGGCTCGCCGTCGCGACGGGTGCGATCACCGCAGTGCGCGACCGCGACGTGCACGCCGTGCCCATCCCCCGTCTTGGGGGAGTGGCGATCCTCATCGGGTTCGTCGCCGCGCTGCTCGTGGCGACCCGACTGCCCTACCTGTCCCAGATCTTCCAGGGCGGCGAGATGAAGGGCGTGCTGGTGGCCGCCGTCATCGTGTGCGCGGTCGGGGTGCTGGACGACATCCGTGATCTGGACTGGCTGACGAAGCTCGCGGGGCAGATGCTGGCGGCGGGCGTGATGGCATTTCAGGGAGTTCAGCTGCTGTCGCTGCCGCTGTTCGGCGTGACCGTCCTGCCGACGCCCGTCCTGGTGGCGCTGACGATCCTGATCGTGGTGATCTCGGCCAACGCGGTGAAC
>DASRVZ010000067.1:0-4114 GCA_035654835.1 Dermatophilaceae bacterium
CCCGACCTCGCCGGTGATGACGCCCAGGGCCCGTTCGGTCAGGCACCAGCCGATCCGGGCGACGGCTTCACCGTGGGCCTGGTGGCGGTGCAGCATCTGCGGCGCCAAGGCCTTGGAGAACGGCGATCGGGTGAAACCGTATTCTCTGAACTTGCTCATGCGGAGGACGGGCGGTGACCCTCCTTGGCGATCGGCCGTCAGAGTTCGGCGGTCTTGTGGCTTCGGCTGCCGATGCCGGGCAGGCCGAGGTCGACCGTTGTGCTGGCGGTGGTGCGTCGGTCGAGCTGGGTGAGCTTGTCGGTGGCGCCGGCGAGGCTGATCTTCAGTCCGTCGACCTCACCTAGCCAGCCTTCGCGTTCGGCTTCTGCGATGCGGTCGATGAGGTTGTCGCGGATCTCCAGCAGACGGGGTCGCTGTTCGGGGTCTGGCCAGAGCATCGAGCAGCGGACGCAGGCGTGCTCGTGGATGCAGGGAGTGTTGAAGGCGCGACCACAGGTTCCGGCGGCGACCTTGCGTCGCTCGAAGTGGCCGAGGAACTCCTGCCATTCCTCGTCGGTCGGGACGCGGTATTCCTCGCTGGGTCGCAGCGCCCTGCGGCGGGCCAGGAACGCCAGGTGGGTCTGGATCGCCTCCTCGGGATAGACCGCCTTGTAGCCGAGGGTCACGTTGATGTCGCGGTGACCGGCGATGACCTGGGCGATGTGCGGCGGCAGCCCGTTCATGATGGCGTCGGTGATGAAGACTCTTCGAAAGTCGTGGGGGGTGTAGTGCAACGGTCGGCCGTCAGCGTCGCGCAGCCCGGTGTGAGCCAGCGCCTCGGTGAGCAGGGCGCCGACACCACCGGCCGGTATGGCTCGGTTCTCGGTGCCATAGCGGCGTTGGAACAGCAGCGGGAGCGGGGCGGACCAGACCCGTTCGTGACGGTCTAGGGCCGAGACCAGCGGCACTGCAGCCGAGCCGCGGCGGGTCCGGGCGATGATAGTCGCGAGGACATCGGCGAGTTCGGGGCTGACCACCAGTAGTCGTTCGGTGTCGGTCTTGGACGGCGCGATCTGCAGCAGCGGCACGAACTCGCCGGTGCTGGGCAGCCGGTACTGAACCAGGCTGTGGTGGCTGAGCTCAAGAAGCTCTTCGACGCGGATGCCGGTCGCTCGTAGTACCTCCACGATCGCCCAGGCCCAGAACGCGAGGTCTTCTTCCAGTCGGACGTCACGGCGCTTGCCGGTGTCGGGGTCGTCGACCCAGACCTTGCCCGCCGCGGCGTGCGGGACGACGGAACGCACGAACGTCTGCCCGCAGGCGGTGAAGGTTTGGCCGGGGCTGGCCTGGCGGGCGACGTTGAGCAGCACGTCGGCGGCGCTGCGTCGTTGGTCAAGGCTGCGGATCAGCACCGGAAGAACCGGCAACCGTTCCCGGGTGCGCGCGTCCATCCGCGACTTGCGCAGCCGCTTGGCCTTCTTGCGGTTGATCTCCTCCTCACCGACCGGGCAGGGCGTGACCCAGTGGGCCCAGCGGCCGGGGTCTTCGACCGCCCAGTGGGCCAGGTCGAGGTAGAGGGCTCGCACTGGGGTCAGGCATTCCCGGTAGCCGATCCGTGGGGCGGTGATCTGCGCCGTCTGGCCGTCGTCACCTTTGACCATCGTGGTCTTGGTCTGCAGACGCTGCTTCCAGGCGTCGGCGACCTCGCGGGGCAGCCGCAGCGTGTCGATGCCGGGATGGTGGCGTTCCACGTCCTGCCAGAACCGCTTGCCGAGGTAGTAGGCGAGCGAGTCGAGGCTGGCGTAGTCCAGCGCCGGCTGGCGTTCGCGTAGGTAGTCCACCAGCAGGTCGCGGACCGGGCGGCAGCGGAGCCGGTAGCGGTCGATCAGCTCGTCCGGGGTGCGTTGCCCAATGGTCCGGGCCTGCCGCACCGTCTCCGGCGCCTGCTCACCGAAGATCCCCATCTGGTGCAGCATCCGGTAGAACACCGCGGTGCCGCCGGTCACCTTGGCGCGGGCAGCGGCTTCGGTGTCGAGCAGTTCCAGTGCGTCGCCGACGGTGATGTCGGCCAGCGTGCCGCCTTTGGCCGCGACGATCTCCGCGGTGCGGTGCAGGGTCAGCTGGCTGTTCGCCGGTGACACCGGGGCGGCCGAGCAGACCGCCCGGAGCCGGGTGAAGCCTTCGGGGTCCCGGGCTCGGGCCAGGTGACGGACGAGGGCACCCTTGCCGGTCCCGCCGTCGACGAGCCAGTCCAGCGAGGGCCGCACGACGTCGGCGCTGATCGCAGTCATCAGCGCTGCGGTCACGGCGGCCTGGCGCCATTCGGCGTGCTGGTCGCGCTCTTGCAGCCAGGCGGACGTCAGCTGACGCCAACTGCCGCCGGCGGCGTCGGCACCGCTGGCGAGCCAGCGCTGCTGCCAGCTCTGGCCGGGCTGCTCGCCCAGCCAGTCCAGCAGCAGCGCAACCCCGTTGCCACGGATCCGCTCACTGTTGCGCCTGTTCAGGCGGAACGGCGCCGCGGTCAGCTGCAGGCAGAGTTCGGCCCGTGACCGCTCGGTGGCTGGCCAGCTGGTCGACGTGGGACGGGCAGGGAACCGGGCGCGTGCCACCTGCCGTCGGGTCATCAGCGGCTCGGCGACAACCTGCGCCCGACGGACAGCGGCGACACTCACGCGAGGCCGCGCGGGAACAGCATCTCGAGCGTCTCGGGCCGGTAGCCCGGTGCAGGTGCTGGGATCACCCGTTCGGCCGCGCGTTTGGTCTGCTCGGCGTGATGGGTCAGCAACCTGCGGATCACGTCCTCCTTGCGTGGCGTCAGGTAGATCTGCGTCGTGGTGAGCTCAGCGTGGCCCAGGACGAGCTGGACGTCGGTCAGTGGCAGCGCCGGGTCCTCAGCCATCCGGTAGGCAGCGGTGTGCCGCAGCGAGTGCAGCGTCGCGGCGGTGCCCGCTCTGTCGGTGACGCGCTCGAACATCCGATGCACGGCGTGATAGGTCAGCGGCCGCGGAGTCCCTCGCAACGTCCACCACAACGGTTGCCGCCGGCCGGTCGGGATCGCTGGGTCCATCCCCAACTGGTAGAGCCGCAGCCAGACGAACGCGTCGGTGGAGGCCGGCAACTCCTGCGCATGCCCAGATCCCTTACGCAGCACCGTGATCAGTTGCCGGCCGGGGTCGGCACCGCCTTGCGTGACCGACAGCAGCTCTGAGGCGCGCGCGCCGGTTGAGACGTAGAACGCGACCAGCGCCCGGTCCCGGTGCGAAGGCAGTCGGGCGAAGATCTCGTTGAACTCCGCGTCCGGAACGCTGCGCGGGATCCTGTTCGGGACCCTGGGCCGATACCGGCCGGCGCGCTCGTGGCGTGCCGACTCCATCGGGTTGCGGTGCGCGTGAGCCCGCCGGTCGCGCCGCGACCGGTCCAACGGAAACGGGTTGAGGACCGGTCCGGTCCCGACGTCGCGATGGAAGTCGTAGAAGCCGCGAAGCACCGTCTCGCTGTGGGCCCGCACAGACGCGGCATAGGCCGCGCCAGCAGTGCCGGACGGTTCCATCGTGTCCGCGTCCTGGTCCTGCTTGCGCCAGTGCACCCGCACCGGTTTGCCGGCCACCAGCAGCCAGCGGCAAAAGTCCCGCGCCTGGGTCTGCGTCGCTCGGTCCCACGCCACCTCGGCCGCCCAGAGGAACCGGAACCAGCGCAGCAAGTCCATCCCGTAGGAGCGCAACGTGGCCGGTGATCGGCCGGCCGCCTGAAGTTCCTTGAAGTACGACGCCACCGCCCCCACCGAGTTCCCGTCGGCGTCGATGAGCACCCAGGGCTCGGCCCGATCGCCGGTGTCCAGCAGCCGGCCGAGCTGCGGCACCAGCTTCAACGCGAGGTCTGTCGACGGCTCCGGCACGTTTGGCATGGAGCGGTGTCTAACACCAACAGACGTCAGTTCCTATCCCGACACACCCACTCTGACCTGCGGCGATGTATCAGATGGTTCAGTCAATAGGTAATGGTCTTGCAGACGTTGGATGCTCACTGGTTGGCTCCCTGTGCGTTCTCGTCGCTGGGGTCGCCGGTGAGGTCGTCTAGGGCGAGCTGGCCGGGGATCTGCTGGTCGGACGGCGGCGGGTAGAGCGCGTGGAAGCCG
>DASRVZ010000068.1:0-17720 GCA_035654835.1 Dermatophilaceae bacterium
GTTCGGCGGGGCAGACATAGAAGTGCCTTCTAGGCAAGGAGAATCGGGATTGTCGACGTCCTGATTCAGCCGAACCCAGAAGGCACTTATAGTGAAACTACAGCATGGATGGTCGCGGGCCACGGTTAGCTTCGATGACGAGAACCTGGTGTCGTGTGCGGGCCTGGCTCCGGTGATGGCGCTGGCCGAGCAGGCTGGGCTCTCGGAGTTGATCACCGACCGTGTCACCTTGGACTCGCTGGAGTCGACGCGGGTGGCCTCGGCTGCGGCGAACCCGGCGGGGAAGCTGAGTTCGATCATCGGTGGTATGGCCGCGGGCGCGGACAGCATCGACGACTTGGACCTGATCCGGGCCGGTGGGATGCCGCGGCTGTTCTCCCAGGTGTACGCGCCGGCGACCCTGGGCCAGTTCCTGCGGGAGTTCACCCACGGCCACACCAGCCAGTTGGCCTCGGTCGCGCGGGCTCATCTGGTGAACCTGGCCCGCCGCACCGACTTGTTGCCGGGTATCGAGCAGCGGGCGTTCGTCGACATCGACTCGCTGCTGCGCCCGGTCTATGGCCACGCCAAGCAGGGCGCCAGCTTCGGGCACACCAAGATCGCCGGCCGTCAGGTGCTGCGGCGGGGTCTGTCGCCGCTGGCGACCACGATCAGCACCAGCCAGGGCGCGCCGGTGGTAGCCGGCGTCCGGCTGCGGGCCGGGAAGGCAGGCTCCGGTCGCGGTGCGGACTCGATGGCCACCGAGGCGATCACCACCGCCCGCGCCGCCGGAGCCACCGGTGAGGTCTTGGTGCGCGGCGACTCCGCCTATGGCATCAGCCCGGTGGTCCGGGCCTGCCTGAGAGCCGGCGCGCGGTTCTCCCTCGTCCTCACCAAGAACACCGCGGTCACCCGGGCGATCGGCACCATCGACGACGACGCCTGGACACCGGTGCACTACCCCGGAGCGGTGCTCGACCCCGAGACCGGCGAGCTCATCTCCGACGCGCAGGTCGCCGAGACCACCTTCACCGCGTTCGCCTCCACCAAGCATCCCGTCACCGCCCGACTGGTCGTGCGACGGGTCCGTGACCGCACCAAGCTCGACGAGCTGTTCCCGGTCTGGCGCTACCACCCGTTCTTCACCAACAACACCGAGCCGACGGCCGAGGCCGACATCACCCACCGCCGACACGCGATCATCGAGACCGTGTTCGCCGACCTCATCGACGGGCCGATGGCGCACATGCCCTCGGGCCGATTCGCCGCCAACAGTGCCTGGGCGATCTGCGCTGCGATCACCCACAACCTGCTCCGCGCCGCCGGCACCCTGACCAGCCCCGAACACTCGGTGGCCCGCGGCGCGACGCTGCGCCGCCAGATCATCACCGTGCCAGCGCGGCTCGCCCGGCCCCAACGCCGGCCCCACCTGCACCTGCCCGAGCACTGGCCCTGGGCTCAACCATGGCGAGCCCTGTGGCGCAACGTGTTCGCGCCCGCCACGGGACCACCGGCGATGGCCTGACCCATCCACTCGCCGCGCAGGCCCTACCGGAGAACCGCATCGTGGAAGCGCAGGACAGACCAGCAGATTCAACCTGCGCGTCTCCAGTCAGTTACCGATCGTTGCGAATCACGGTCACACAGCTCGGTGGCTCCACGGATTCAGGTTTAGGCGGAAGGGGTTCAGTGCGTGAGTGGCTTCACAGAGGAAGCGGGTGGCGCATCACGCCGGCTCCGGGGAGTCGTCCGGAGAGGGTGCGGATGAAGTCGAGCGCGTCCATCTCGACGAACTCGCCGTCGTCTCCCCGGCTGAACGTGCCGCCGGCGGTACCTGTCAGGTGCAGCGCGAAGGGCTGTCCGTGGAGCTCTGCCCACTCCCCAACGATGTCGGCCACCAGGCGCCCGTCGTGGGCGGGGTCGAGCTCCATGGGTCGGCCGATAACCGCGTGGATGTCGATGCGGTGCGCCCAGACGTCGCGGGTGAAGCCCACCTCGAGCAGGTAGTTCACCGGCTTCCAGCCGATCGGCGCACCGAACGGGACCGGTGTGTAGCGCAGCGGCAGCGGAGTGCCGAACCGGCCGTTAGTCGCCTTCGCGCCGACTGCCTGAAGTTGTGCGATCACTTCGGCGTCGGCCAGATCGGCGCGCTCGCGGATCTGGAGTTCGTTGAGGCCGTCGACCCAGTGGTGGGAGTCGATTTGCTTGTTCAGCGGCAGACCGCGGCGCAGTTGGTGCAGGAAGACCAGCGGGGACGCCTGGGCATCCGCGGAGCCGAGGACGTGAAGGACCATCTTGCGGACATCCCAGCCGACGCAGTCGGTGTCGGTCGTCCACTCTGCGGGGCTCAGCGAGGCGGCCAGGGCCGCGAACTTCTCGAACTCGGCAGAGGCCAGGCCCCGGGCTTCCGTGCGGTTGATGCGGGTGACTCCGGTGGTGCATGTGGTTCTCATCGGGGGTTCCTTTCCAGGGCGTCGTCCACAAGGACATCGGTCATGCGGTTCAGGTGCCGGAGCCAGCGGTCGCCGCTCGGCTCGTTGCTCAACTGGGCCTCGATCAGACCGGCGGTCATCGCGACGAGGCAGTCGATGTCACCGGGGTCGGTCACGCCGGCCGCGTTCATCGCCACGACGACGCGGCCGAGCGCCTCCTGGGCCACGGCGTAGGACTCTGCACTCGGCTCGAAGCCCGGAATCACCCGACGGAAGAGCAACGAGTTCCGCCCTGGGTCCTCGGTTGCGAAGTCGGCGAAGGCGCCGAGGTAGGCCTTAAGCGTCACCCTCGGGTCGGCGGACAGGTCGACCGCGGGCAGCACCTTCAGGAGCTGCTGGTTGCCGTCTGCGAACATCGCGTCGTACAGGGCGTTCTTGGAGTCGAAGTAGGCGTAAAGAGATGGCTGCTGCATCCCGACCCTCCTGGCGAGGTCCCGCAGCGAGATCAGCTGGATCCCGCGCTCCCGCGCCAGACCCCAGGCAGCGTCGACGATCGAAGCGATCTTGACTTCCCGGCGCTGAGCGACCTTACTGATGGGCACGTCGCATCCCTTCGCTGGTTCCCTATCGGTGATAGAAGGATTACCTATCACCGATAGGATGTCAAGGTTTGAAGCCTCGCGAAGGTCTGAGCACTTCCGCACGACCGAACAACGGACCGCCGCGCACCGCGCGATCCGGGCGTGCGCGAGCGACGGTCTTTCCGCCGCCATTTGACGCGGTTGCCCGGGCCGTCCCACACGGGGATCCCTGATCGGAACGCACGCTGTCTGCGGCCCGAATGGCCTGGCGGATCGCGGCAAATCCGATAAACACTCACCGGCCACTTGGAGCGCTAGTCGAGGGTCTCCACAGTGGCGCCGGCGGTGACTTCTCCGTCGCTGAGTACGTCTGCGCGGAGTCCACCGCGGTGGATCAGCGCTCGTAGGGCGCCCTTCGTGGTGAGGCGTTCGAGGTGCGAGCAGGGCTCACAGAGTCGTTGACCCAGACACTCGACGTTGCCGATTCGAAAGCGTCGTCCGACGAGGGCGTTGAGGTCGATCCCTTGGGTGACGATGTTGCGTCGCGCGGCAGCGTATTCGAGGCGGTTGCCGTCGGGCAGTGTGAGGCCGTCGAGGACCTCTGCCTCGATCAGGGTGAGGTCATAGCCGCGGGCGGTGTCATTGGCCGGGGTGAAGGTGCCCGCCTTGGCGGCGTAGCGATCGCCTTCCAGGCCCCGGTTGGCGATCGCTCTGGAGTGCTCGACGATGTCCAGGTCGCCGGTGGCCTGCCCGGCGAGCGCTATGGCCTTCACCGTGCCGTGCATCGTTGGCAGTGGGGACCTGGGAGAGGTGATGGAGGCTGGGTCGAGCCCGCTGAGGACGTAGCCCTCCCTGACGGGAAGGTCCGTAGCGGCACGACCGAGGAGGTTCGGGTCCTGGGGGCTCAGCACGACCCCTGAGGGGGTCCCGAACATGAGCACCGCGGTGGCGTCGTCAGTGGTGCAACCGGGGCCGGACTCGCCCAGCACGGCCAGCCAGTACCCGGGCCGGTTGAACGACGCCGGCTTGGCAAGGGTCACCAGCCCCGCTCCCCGGCCCGCGAGCCAGCTACGCCAGTGCGCGAAGGCACCGCGGAGGTCGGCTTGTGGCAATGGCACCTCGGCGATTGGCGTCTCGGTCACCGTCGCCACGCAGGCGGCGAAGGACCGAACCAGCTCGGGAACGCCGTCGCCGTCCGGCAGGTCAAATTCGATCATTGGTTGCATCCTCCTTGCAGGTCGGCGGCCCCATGCGCCGGGACTTGTCGTTGTGTGGCGTGGCCGAGGCCCGCAGGTCGGCCAAGGTCGCCCGCGACCGCCTGGGTCATTGGTGGGCGCCGTAGACGGTGGCTAGTGCGGCGTCGAGGTCGTCGATGAGGTCGTGGGCGGACTCCAGACCGACGGCGACGCGGATCAGCCCGTGTTCGCGGAATGGTGCGTCAAAGGCGGCGGCGCGTGCCTCGGGGTACCGCTCATAAGCGATCAGGGTCTCGTCGTGTCCGAGGGAGACGGCTGAGGTGATCACCCGCAGGTCGTTGACGAACCGGACGCGGTCTTGGTGGGTGCCGGCGATGGCAAAAGAGATGACGCCGCCGGAGCCGCCGCGGAGCTGGGCGGCGGCGCGCTGGTGCTGGGGGTCGTTGGGCAGCCCGGGGTAGGCCACATGGGTGATGCGGGGATCGGCGGCGAGGAACTCGGCGACCTGCTGGGAGGTCTGGCACTGCCGTTCCAGACGCAGCGGCAGGGTGACCGAGCCGCGCATGATGAGCCAGGCGTTGAACGGTGAGATCGCGCCGCCGACGTGGTGCAGGGCGCCGGTCCGGATCTCCTCGACCAGCTCGGCCGTGCCGATGACCGCGCCGCCCATGGCGTCGCCGTGGCCGTTGAAGTACTTGGTCAGGGAGTGGAGGGTGAGGTCGGCGCCGAGGTCCAGGGGTCGGAGTAGGGGTGGTGGGGTGAAGGTGGAGTCGACGGTGAGGCGAGCGCCGGCGTCGTGGGCGATGTCGGCCAGGGCCGTGATGTCGGCGACCCGCAGGTCGGGATTTGCGATCGCCTCGGTGTGGACGAGCCGGGTGTTGGGGCGCACCGCTGCACGGACCGCGTCGAGGTCGGTGATGTCGATGAAGTCGACCTCGACCCCGAGCTTCTTCGGCAGCATCGAGTCGAAGAGCCCCCATACGCGCATGTAGACGACGTTGGAGACGATCGCGTGGTCACCGGGGTCGAGCAGGGTGAAGAACGCGGCGGACAGAGCGGCCATGCCGGTGCCGAAGACGGCGGCCGCCTCACCGTGGTCCAGCCGGGCTAGCTTCTGCTCGAGCCCGCGCTGGTTGGCGCCGTGCTCGCGGGTGTAGACGAACCCCTGGTAGGCGGGGTCGTCGATGGTCGTGGGGTCCTCGGGGAGCAGATAGCTGTTCGCCATCACGATCGGGGTGCGGATGGCACCGGTGGTGCCGTCGGCGCGGTTGCCGCCGTGCACGAACCAGGAGTCCTCGGTGAGGGTGGCGTAGTCATGCTTGTCCGACCGGGCTCCGGTCGTACCGTGCTCGCTGTCGGTTGGTGTACTCACTGGAGCTCCTCGGGCTGGTCTGCGGCTTGGGTGTGATGCTCGGCGTCGGTGATGAGGTCGGTGAGGTCGTCGGTGAATGCGGCGGCCCGGGTCGCGGTGAGGGTCGAGACGGTGACGCGCAGGGCGGGCGTCGGGTTGTCGGTCAGGGCGTAGATGCCGCCGTCGCTGACCGCCCATCCGCGCACGGCAAGCCCGGCGACCACCGGGCCCGCTGGCTGGTCGAGCTTGATCCAGACGTTGAGGCCATCGGTTCCGATGGCGGAAACCGGGGCGCCGCGGCGCCGAAGGGTGTCCAGGAGCAGGTGGCGGCGTTCGCCGTAGGTCGCCGCGGCCCGTGTCAACAGCTGGCTGACGGCCGGGTCGGTCAGCAGCTGGTGGGCGATGTGCTGGAGCAGGCGGCTGACCCAGGTAGCGCCGACCGCGAGGCGTGTTTCAAGGCGCCGGGTGGTGTCGGGGTCCGCGGCGACCACGGCCATGCGCAGGTCCGGGCCGAGGAACTTCGAGAGCGACCGGACCAGCGCCCACCGCGAATGCCTTGGCGGTGTGACCCGATGATAGTCCGTGGTGGCGATCCCGGCGAAGTGGTCGTCCTCGATCACCAGTACGTGCGGGTGTTTCGCCAGCACGGCTCGCAGTTCGGCGGCTCGCTGTGCGGGGACGCTCGCACCTGTCGGGTTCAGCGCCCGCACGGTGCACACGACGGCACGTGCGCCACCGCTGATCGCCTCGGCCAGCGACACCGGGACCATGCCGTGCTCATCGGTGGCCACCGGTGCGGGGCGGTATCCGTTGACCCTCAGCATCCCGATGCTGGCCAAGAAGCAGGGATCTTCTACCGCGACCGCGTCCCCGCGGGTCAGGTGTGTGCCCAAGACGCGATCGATCGCATCCACGGCGCCGTGCGCGACAACCAGCCCATGAGCGTCAGGAAGCAGCGGCGACAGTTGCTCGCTTGCCCATGCGAACAAGCCCGGATCAATCGTCGGGTCGCCGTACAGCACCGTCTCGTACCCGCCGACAGAGGCGGGTGTGGCCAGGCTCGGCAGCAACGCCGGGTCGGGATTCCCGCTCGCCAGATCGACCAGGCCAGAGCTACCGCCCAGGCCCGCCGCGCCACCTGGGCCGGCAGCCGGTGCCCGCCCGGCGTCGGCGCCGTCGGACGTCGTCCGGTCGGTCGTCCAGTCGATCTCGCGCGGTACCTGAGGGATACCCGCGATGCGCGTCCCACGGCGCCCGCCGGTCTCGGCGACCCCGGCGTTGACGAGCACCGCGTACGCCGAAGCCACGGTGTTGCGGTTCACCCCCAGCCGGTCGGCCAGCGCCCTCACGGTCGGCAATTCGGCCTCCGCTGCCAGGGCGCCGGAAGCCACGAGGTCGCGCACACTCGTGGCGATCTCGGCAGCCGTCCGACCGTGAATCACAGCCTCTACTTTGTCATAGGACAAACCCTGTGTCACGCGCCCGGATGTTGCGCGTTTGCGGTCGACGGCGACTGCGCCGACTCACGAGGGGTGCGCGGACCTCGGCATGTCGGGACCTCCCGGAAGCCGAACGTCGTCCGGCGTCGTCGCTAGAGCACGCGTCAGGCTGTCGATGACGTCGCTCTGCTCCACACGACAAGTAAAACGTTGCAAACCACTCTTTGCACCCGAAACGGGCAAGGGCGTGGTCAAGCACGAGTTTGTCGGACTGGACATCTCCCGGTCGTCGTCTTCGCCAAGCTCGTCTTCGTGTAGCCCACAGAGTCTTGGGTGGACAAGGTGATCATGCTGTCAATGCGGTCACCGCACGCAACCTCCACCTCGACCGTCTGGCGTCATGGGCATCGAAGAGGCGATTCAATCGTTGTCAGTACGCCCAAGACCACGCCAACGCGGACAGTTGGAGTGACCGCCAATGACGATTTCACTGCCCTCGGCTGTTCCCCGAGACGAGACCCTCATGGGCGAGACCCAGCCCGCGGCAACGCTCCTTGAACGGGATCTTGCACTCTCCCTTCTCCCCCGTTTTTCCCCGGCCAACACCCGATAGGGAGAAGATTTAGCCGCCGGCACGCCCACGTCAGGGCTAGTGAGCGACGCCAGTAGTCGCGCGGCGGAGGACCTCGGGTGCCGCTGAGCGGGCGCCGGGGCGCGTCAACACGCTATCGTGACCCAGCGTCCTTTCGGCCCAGATTGACGGGCGAACACATGGCTTCTGGAGCGCCGTTTAGCCGCCTCCCGGGCCTGATCGATGTGTGGTTCGGCGGTGGAAGGTGGCGCGGTTACCGGGTCGGAGCGTTGCCCAGAGGCGCTGGAACCAGTCTTTGTCGCCTCTCCGCGAGCAACCCAGGGCCGCGTCGGTGATCAGGTGGTGGCGGAGGGGAGGGTCTTCATCGTCACGTAGCTGGTGACTGCGGCAACGCTGGGCAGGTTTGCCATTCGATTGGCGTGGAAGTTCTCGTAGGCGGGCAAGTCGGCGACCTCGACCTGGAGGATGTAGTCGTAGTTGCCGGTCACGTGGTACGCGCACACCACTTCGGGCAGTTTGATGACGGCGCTTTCGAAGGCGACCACGTCGGTCCGGGCGTGACGCACGAGCCGGACACCGACCAAGACGCGCAGGCTCCGGCCGATCGCGGCGGGATCAATCACCGCCCGATAGCCGCGGATCACCCCGGTCCTTTCCAGTCGCCGCACGCGCCGAAGGCAGGGCGAGGGCGAGAGGCCAACGCGCTCAGCGAGCTCTGCGTTGCTGATCCGTCCGTCCGTGTCGAGGACAGCCAGGATCGAGCGGTCAACTTCATCCATGTTGGCAGGATATTGCTCTCAGAGAGCCAGTACCACAATGTGGTGCTCACTGGTCGGGCCACTTACTGCCGAAGTTGCCGACGCCGGCTGACCTGGGCCCTCTGGTCGAGCACTCTGGGACAGCACAGATCGGCTGCACGGGAAGGGAAACCATGACGGGTATCAGCACGGTGGTCATTCACGCCGATCGGGACGTCCATCCCAGCCGTTCCGTCGCGCGGCCGATCTACCAGACGGCCGCCTTCTGGGCCGAGGACTCGGAGTCGTTTACGCGGGCGGCCGTCGAGCCACGGGGCAAGGACTTCTACACGCGCTTCGGCAACCCGAACCACGCGCAGGTCGCCGCCGTGGTCGCCGAACTCGAGAACACCGAGGCGGCGATGGTCATGGCGTCGGGGATGGCCGCCCTGACCACGACGGTGCTGGCCTTGGTGTCCGCGGGTGACCACGTCATCGGACAGAAGTCCACCTACGGCGGTACGGCCTCGGTGCTGTTGAACCTCTTGCCGCGTCTTGGCGTAGCGACCACTCAGGTGGACCAGACCGACCCGGAGGCATTCGAGCAGGCGTTGACCCCGCAGACCCGGCTGATCCTGCTGGAGTCACCGAGCAATCCTTCGCTTCAGGTCACCGACCTTCGCGCCGTGGCCGACCTGGCCCGCGCACATGAGGTGCTGACCCTCGTGGACAACACCTTCGCGACACCGCTCAATCAGCGGCCGACCGACTTCGGCATCGATCTGGTCTGGCACAGCGCCACCAAGTACCTCAACGACCACTCCGACGTGTCCGCCGGAGTGGTGGCCGGCCCGGCGCAGCTCCTGGACCGGATCTGGGACGTCGCGCTGCTCACCGGTGCCGCACTGGGACCCTTCGATGCCTGGCTGCTGCTGCGTGGTCTGCGCACCCTGCCCTTGCGCGTGGCCCGGCACAACGAGAACGGCCAAGCCCTTGCTGAAGCGCTGGTGCGCCATCCCGCGGTGACCCGGGTGCATTACCCCGGTTTGCCTACCCATCCACAGCACACGCTGGCTGCGCATCAGATGAGCGGCTTCGGCGGCGTGGTGGCCCTCGAACTCGCCGACGGTTTCCAGGCGGCCGACGCCTTCGTCGGCCACCTGCGGTACGCCCGCCGGTCGGCAAGCCTCGGCGGTGTGGAGTCACTGGCCGTGCATCCGGCGTCCATGTGGCGAGGGATGCTCAGCGAACAACAGCTCGTCGCCTCAGGCCTTCCCATGGGCCTGGTCCGAGTGGCCGCGGGAATTGAGGACACCGCCGACCTGATCGCCGACGTGCTCGCGGCCGCTGACGCCGTGGCCGTCGCGGAAACTACGGCTACGTGAACCACCCGCGGGCGCTCGTGGCAGGAGGTACCCGATGAGGACTCTCATCACTGGCGGCAACGTGATCAGCATGGACCCGGGAATCGGCGACCTCGACCGCGGTGACCTTCTGCTCGAGAACGACGTGATCGTCGACGTCGCCGAACACATCGACGCACCGGATGCTGTCGTGATCGACGCGAGCGACCGTGTGGTCATGCCCGGCTTCGTCGACACCCACCGCCACACCTGGCAGACCGCCTTCCGGGGTGTCGGGGTGGACTGGACCTTCACCGAGTACCTCGCAGCGGTACATGGGACCTTGAAACCCCACTACCAGCCCGAAGACGTCTATCTCGGCAACCTGCTCGGCCGACTCGAAGCCCTGCATTCGGGCGTGACCACGATGCTCGACTGGTTCCACTGCGGGCGAACTCCCGAGCACGTTGACGCCGCCGTCCAAGGTCTGCGCGATGCGCCCGGCCGCTCGATCCTTTGCTACGGCGCGGGCTGGGGCACCACGGCGTCCGTCGACGACGAGGTACGGCGTGTGCGGTCCGAGCTGACTGGCAACGGACCGGTGACCATGGCGTTGGGGCTGCGCGGGCCCGAGCTGACCGACATGGACACCGTCGCAGCGGAGTTGACCCTGGCAGGGGACCTTGGGCTACGAACCAGTGTGCACATCGAGACCGGCGGCCGAAATCGGCCGATCGCTGATCTGCACGAGCACAGACTCCTTTCGAGCACCACCACGTTCGTGCACGCCAACGGAGTCGGCGACGACGAGCTGCACATGCTTGCGGACGCCGGCAGTTCGGTGTCGATCAGCCCCGACGTCGAGCTCAAGATGGGAATCGGGTGGCCGATGACGGGCCGCGTGCTGGCCGCCGGCCTGCGTCCGTCCCTGTCCACCGATGATGCTCCATCGGCTGGTGGGGACATGTTCGCCACCATGCGCTCGGCGCATGTCGCGCAACGCGGCCTGGACGGCACCCTGAACGCGAGGGACGTGCTGGAGTTCGCCACCATCGACGGTGCCGCGGCGTGCGGACTCGTCGACCGAACCGGCAGTCTCACGCCCGGAAAGGACGCCGACGTGATCCTGCTCAGCGCGGACGATCCGACCGTCTTCCCCTTCAACAACCCGGCCGGCACGATCGTGGCGGCCGGCCATCCCGGTCTCGTCGACACGGTTCTGGTCGCCGGCCGCGTAGTCAAGCACGGCGGTCGACTCCTCGACATCGAACTGCCCACCTTGCGGAACAGACTCGTCGAATCCCGCGACCGGATCGCTGCCGCCGCGGGCATCCCGCTCGACGGTACGTGGCACCCCAGCTCCGACTCGCACTGACCGAAAGGCCACCCGCATGCGACGCCAACACCCGTTCGCCCAGGTCGACGTCTTCTCCACCGCCGCCTACCTCGGCAACCCGGTGGCCGTGATCCTCGACGCCGAGGATCTCGAAGACGAGGACATGCAGCGCATTGCTCGGTGGACGAACCTGTCAGAGACGACATTCGTCCTGCCGCCGACCACGCGTGAGGCGGACTACAGGTTGCGGATATTCACCCCAGGCGGCGAGCTCTCCTTCGCCGGCCACCCAACGCTCGGCTCTGCGCACGCCTGGCTGGAACGGGGCGGCACACCAAAGGTCTCGGACCGCCTCGTCCAGGAGTGCGATGCAGGTCTGGTCGAGGTACGACACCGGGCCGGGTTGTTGTGGTTCGCGGCTCCGCCCACCCGTCAAAGCGGGGACATCGAGGAGGAGTACCTGAGCCAGATCGTCGATGCATTCGGCATCGAACACGATCAAGTGCTCGCCCACCAATGGGTGGACAACGGGCCCGGCTGGGCCGTCGTCCGGCTCGCGACGGCGCAGGCGGTGCTGGAGCTGCAGCCGGATCTGTCGCGAATCCCTACCGCGATGGTCGGCGCGATCGGAGCCCACCCGGACGGCAACGAGCACGCATTCGAGCTACGCACGTTCGCACCCGGCGTCGGCGTCGCCGAAGATCCTGTCTGCGGCAGCATGAACGCCGCTGTGGCGCAATGGCTCCTACGGACCGGGGCGGTGTCGGGAAGCTACCGCGTCTCCCAGGGTCGACGGCTGGGCAACGCCGGAGACGTCACGATCACCCCCGACCCGGACGGAACCATCTGGGTCGGCGGCAACACGAACACCCTGTTCCACGGCGCCGCGTTAGCGCATTAGGACAGTGGATCGTTCGGACCAGAACGCCGGGACGGATTACTGCGCCCCTGGGCACGCGCACCGCCACATGGGCGGCCAAACGCGACCCTGACTCGGTGTCGCTGACACATCGCTCTCGGAGTGCCCACAAGCGTGCTGGCGCTTGTGATGCTGGTGGCACACAGGATGTGAATGGCGACAGGCTGACTCGGGTGTGCCGGAGCCGGCCCGAAGGTCTGGCCGGACTGATGGAGTCGGCGACTGACATGACTCCTGCGGCCCCACGCAGCGAGCGGTTGATTCGTAGTGCCGCTGAGTTGGTCAGGCGTCGAGGCGCAGTCATTCCACCGCCATTGACGCGGTTGCCCGGGCCGTCCCACACGGGGATCCTCCTCCGGACGCGGATCAGGCGAGACCGAGAAAGACCACCAGCGCACGTGACAGGGCGAGCATGTCCGTGTCAGACACGCCTCCGATGTACTCGCCGAGCTTCGATCTGGGCATGGTCGTCAGCTTGTCGACCATGATGCTGCTGGGCTGGGCGAGTCCGCTGCTCGATTCAGGATCTAGCCGGATCCGCAGCAGCGGGATCTCGGTGGGGTCAGTGGTCAGTGGGCAGATGGTGATCGAGTCAGTGGCATCGAACCGATCGTCCTGTACGACGAGCACCGGTCGCGGCTTGCCGGCGTAGTGCTGGCCCCCGGCGGCCGTCCATATTTCGCCGCGCCTCACTCCTCATCCTCGTCGTCGCCGTCGTTACCAAACCACGAGATGGCGTCGACGAACGCTTGGTCCTCGGCTTCATGCGAACTGGCGGCCGCGAGCGCAGACTGTCGGTGCGCCTCGGCGGCAAACCCAGGAGCTCGCACGTCGGGCACCCAGATCTGTACCGGCCGTAGGCCTTGGCGGCGCAAACGGGCCCGATGCTCGGCCACGCGCTGACGAACCGGCGGTGTGTCATGTTCAGCCATTCCTCTAGGTTACATGTAACTTACCGGAAGTCGAAGCAACATCCCGCAACAGGATCCGCTTCCGAGATGTCGGTGCGGCGCCGACCATGGCCGTACGATCGCTTGGAGCGCCCACGACGATGAGTTCTCGTCTCGCGATCGGTCACTAACGGCGAAGCACACCTCAGAAGGAAGGAGAGCCCGTTGTCGAGCTTAAGGGTGGACCTCATCGCCGATCATCGTCGGTCGCTCCGGCCCGACGGTCTGAAGCCATGCTGATCTACTCGATGAGCGTCTCGGTGGACGGCTTCATCGGCGACCGCGAGGGTGCGTTCGGGTGGACGACCCCCAACGAGGAACAGTTTCGTTTCCACATCACGCAGACACGCGAGCTTGGCGGCCATCTGTGCGGCCGCAGGCTCTACGAGACGATGCTGCCGTGGGAGACGGATCCGTCGCTGCGCGACAACGAGCTCGGGGCCGCGTTCGCCGACGTTTGGTGCGCGATCCCGAAGGTCGTCTTCAGCCGCACGCTCGACAGCGTCCAGGGCAACGCCCGGCTTGCCGACGCGTCACTGGCCGAGGAGGCCGCTGCGGCGCTCGACGCAACCGACAAGGATGTCCCGATCGGCGGCGCCGGCCTGGCCGCGGCGGCTATCGAGCTCGGCCTTGTCGACGAGCTGCGCATGTTCCGCAATCCGGTCGTCATCGGTGGCGGCACGCCGTCCTGCCGCCGGTCACCGAAGACGTCCCGCTCGACCTGATCGAGACCAGGACGTTCGGCTCGCGCGTGATCTACGAGCGCTACCGGCGCGTCCGCGATGACTCGGATTGACACCTCCAACGGCGCCTCACCCGATCCGCCGGCGTGTGCCGCAAGCGGATCGGCTTGGGGGACCTGGCCTGAGCTACGTGTCGCTCTTGTCGCGCAGCGGCTTCGTGAACCACCGGTCGGCGAACGGCTCGTTGTTGAACGGTGGGACCTCGACGTAGCCCGACGACCGGTACAGCGCGATCGCCTCGGGAAGCACGTCGCTGGTCTCGAGGCGCGCTGTCGCTGATCCGTGCTCGCGGGCAAGGCGCTCGAGATGCTCAAGGAGTCGGCGACCGAGCCCCAGGCCTCGAGCTGATTCCGCGACCCACATCCGCTTGAGGTCCGTCATCTGCTCCGGTTGATGTTTGACCGCGCCACAGCCGACGGCTTCGCCGCGCAGGTAGGCGATGATGAAGGCTCCTCTCGGTGGCCGGACCTCGTGCGGGCCGGCGGTTGCGCCCTTGCTCGGGTCGAAGCCTCGCTGCGGTGCGCGGCGATTGAGCTCCGCTACGTACGCGCGCAGGCAGCGCTGCGCGTCGGGGCTTGCGGGATCGACCTGGCGCAACTCGATGAGGGACCTTGCGATGAGCCGTTCGACGGTCCGCATCGCGCTCACGAGCTCAGCGCGTTGCGGGTCGTCGAGTGGGTCGAGGAACGAGGCGGCCAGTCCGTCACTGAGCTCGTCGAGCGACGCGCGTTCGGTGAGTCCCTTCGGGGTGAGGTGGGCGATGCGCACGCGAGCATCGACGGGGCTCGTCGTCACGGTGACGAATTCGTCGCCTTCGAGTGCGCGGAGCATGCGGCTCATCTGTCCTGAGTCCACGCCAAGGCGCGAGCGCAGCATGACGACTTCGCCGCCTTCCGTGCCGATCTCCCACAGCAGCCGCGCCGTGGCAAGCGGCCGATCGCGCGAAAGGAAGTGGTCGTTCAGTGCGCAGGCGTGCTGGGTGATCGTGCGATTGAAGCGGCGGACCTGCGCGACCATCGAGGACATCCTCTGATATTAGTCAGAGAATGCGAGTTGCAGCTACTACTTCGCGCCGTACGCGGATCGACAAACGCTGACGAATGGGTCGTCCGACCAGTTGGCCCACGCCCGGATCCTGTCGCCGGAACCCGCTCGGCTCACCGGAACGCTGCGGCCTGATGATTGTCGGCCGCCGAAGTGTCGGATCCGTGGGGCATGCTTGCGGGCGTGACGCTGCTGGATGAGGTGATTCAAGGCGCGAGCGGGACCACCCCGGTCGCCGTTCTGCTGCGCCAAGTGAAGGTGCTCTCCGCACGCACCCAAACCGCTGGACTCGCCGCCTGGGTCAACCACGAGCTCAACGGCTACAGCGACGACGTCGACGTCCCGCACTACCGGGGCCCGTTCACGATCCTGCCGCTCGGCCACTTCGTGGGCCCGTTCGGTAGCGAGGCAAGGAACGTCCAGATCCCGCCCAGCACCTTCCCCGCAGAACTGCGCGACGGCTCCCTGTTCAAGGTCATCTACGATCAGTCCATCGTGCAGCTCGAGGAATGGGCCAAGAGCGAACACACCAACTTCTCCTGGCCGGCCGACGCCGTACCGATGTACCACCACCTGCTTCGCACCGGCGAGGTCTCGTCGGTCATGCAGCCGATGATGGTGCTGGCCGAGGTGCACTACACCCTCCCGGCCACCACCTTCCTCGGGATCATGGATACCGTCCGAAACAAGGTGCTCGACCTGGCCCTGGAGCTGGAGCAAGTCGCCCCACTCGCAGGGCAGCCCGACACCCCAGCCGAGCAGCAGGCACCCGCGGCAGCGGTGATCCACAACCACTTTCACGCCGCCTCCAACGTTGCCATCGGCAGCCCGGGAACTTCTCAGGTCGTCGTCGGAATCCCGGTGGCCGACGACGTCGACGCACTGCTGCGGTATCTCGGCGGCGCCGGCCTGCCACCCGTCCAGCTACACGAGCTCGCCGACGCAATCGCCGCCGATCAGGCCGAGGATCACCGCTCCGACGAGCAGCATGAACAGAAGACTCGGTGGAGCCGGACCAGCGCTTGGTTGACCCGCGCGGCCACCGACACCGGCACAGGCGCACTCGGTGGCGCGATCGCAACCGCGGCCGCAGGTTTCCTCGGAGGGTAGGCATTCGCCGCGCTTCCTTGTGACCTCATGCGGGGCGCACGGTGGGCAGATGGGTCGTCGTCGAAGGCCCGGGGCACCGTAGGTGGATGCGCTTCCGGTGATCGCATCGGCTGGGTTCGGCGCGTTGCCGTCGCGTGGTCCTGCGGTCCGGTCGCGCCAGAAGGTCTCGGACGTACGGTCCAAGATTCCTGCCACTTCTGTGTTGGATCGTCGTGGTATCGGCGTCTCCGCAGCGAACCGCGATTAGTCTCGCCGTGGTTCCCAGTCTGGCTTCCCATAGCCCGATCCATCGCCCTCGAGGAGAGCGCCATGACCGCGACCTACACCTTCGACATCTTTTCCAGCCTCGACGGCTACGCCGCCCACAGCGGCGACTGGGGCGGCTACTGGGGCAAGCAGGGCCCCGAGTTTCTCGAGCGCCGCCTCGTTTTGTACCGCGAGGAGCACCGGATGGTCTTCGGGGCCAACACGTATCGTGCGCACGCGCAGATGCTGGCCTCGGGCGCGGAGCCGGAGGTGCGTGACCCCTGGGTCATGCGGATGAGGGACCTGCCGGCAACCGTGGTGTCGACCACCCTGGCAGAACCCCTCGACTGGCCGGATGCGACCGTCGTGAGCGGCGACGTCGTCGAGATCGTCGCGCGGCTCAAGGAGGAGTCCGAGGTTCCGTTGCGCTCGCACGGCAGCCTGTCGTTGAACCGGGCCCTGATGGCCGCCGGTCTGGTCGACCGCGTCCAGGTGACCCTCTTCCCTGTGATCAACGGTCGGACCGGGGAGGACCCGATCTTCCAGGGTGCGCCCGACTTCGACCTCGAGCTGATCGAGAGCCGCACGCTCGACGAGGACACCCAGGAGCTCATCTACCGGCCCACCCTCCATCGACCATGAGGGCTTCGACGAGGATGACCCGTTTCCGAGTCGTGCAGGAGGCTGCCATCCAGGCACGAGGCTCGGACGAGAAGGGGACTTCAGAATGACTGACCAGCCCACTGACCCCCGCGACGCGGCCCGGCCTCCGGTTGTCGACCGAGCGGCGTTCCAGACCGAGTTGGACAGGCTCCGCGTCCGAGAGAAGGCACATACCCGCGAAGGCGACGCGATCGCCGCGGCCCGACGCCGCCTCCCGATGGTCGACGTCGACCCGCAGACTCCGGTGATCGGGACCGGTGGGCCGGTGCCGTTGATCGACATCTTCGACGGTCGGACTCAGCTGATCGCCTACTTTCACATGTGGCATCCCGGTAGACCCGCTGCGGAGCAGTGCGAGGGCTGCACCTTTAACACCTCCCACATCAGCGAGCTTGGTTACCTGCACTCACGCGACGTCAGCTACGCGGTCCTGTGTGAGGGGCCGTACGAGGAGGCTTCGCGGTACCGCGAGTTCATGGGCTGTTCGGTTCCCTGGTACTCGGTGCCACAGGACTCCGTGGACCGCTTGATCGCAGACCGGTACTTCGGCATCCTGGCCTGCTACCTCCGGGACGGTGACCGGGTCTACGAGACCTACTGGACCAGCGGCAGGGGCGACGAGGTGACGGCGCCGTCGTACGGACTGCTGGATCGAACCGCCTACGGCCGGCAAGAGTTCTGGGAGGACTCGCCTGAGGGCTGGCCGCAGCGTTGGGGGTCCCAGGGCGGCCAGTTCCAGGAGGACGGCCGCCCGGCCGCGCAGTGGTCACGGCTGAGGGCCGGCCGCGACGATGACCTCGGCCCGATGCCAGAGGGGTGGACTGCATGCTCCTGCCCCCTCCACACCGGACCAGCGGCCTCTGCACCGAGCTGATGGCACCCCCCCGCCGACCTCTGCCGCCGATTGCGTGTGTCCGCAGCCGTTCCCTTCCGTACGCAGCATCCGCTTGGCGCGGTGGTCAACCGGCCCTCGGTGTGGTCTGACCGATGAATCTTCCGCGCCGTGTTGGTCTGTACGCCGAATACCGACTCACGGGAGGCTGACGCCATGCGGAAACT